>SFCA01000205.1:0-17553 GCA_007095475.1 Microcystis aeruginosa Ma_QC_C_20070703_M131
AGACCAGAACAGAGTAAATCTGTTAAGGCAGGTGCGGAACCCCGCAAGGGAAAGAAGCAGAAACCTAAATCGTGAGGTTTGGGAATCGCCGTCCGTTTTACGGCGGCGAGGATGTCAATGTTTCCAATTGCGGTAAGAGCCGCTTTATCGTCGTTTCATTCATCGCTTGAGCATCGGAAATCGCAGTTTGGACTTCGGACCGATAGGCTTCGGCATAGAGCAGGGCAGAGCGTACCCATTCCAGGGGTCGATGAAAATGTGCCGCCGTTTTTTCTTCATCTAGTCCGTAGCTTTGAGCGATTTGAATTACTTCCCACAGAGCCAAACTGGAGTTTTTTAGGTAGGGCTGCCGCCCCAAAGGAGAATGGCGAAATTCAATATAGGGGAACTCGCTTTCTCGGAGGGATTCCTCGATTAAAATCGCGCCGGTTTCGCTAGGGGTTTTTCCTAATCGGCGGGCTAACCGTTTCAGTCTTTCTGCTGTGTGGTCGGGCAGTCTGGTGCTAACAACTTGGGACATCAATTTTTTTAACTTTTAATTACACTGTTTACAGTGTAACTCAACTCATTCTGCCAATGCCATTAAAGAATTGACCGTTCACCGAAAAATTAGGACTAATACTAAATCCGTTGAGTACAGGCTAGTTATGAGGAGAGGCAAGAGGCAAAAGGGGGAATAAATAATCAGTTTTTAATAACCAGATTTAGTATAAGGTAGTGGCGCGGAGAAAAACCTTTTCTTTGAGTATTACCATAAGATAAATTTATATTGTTGTGACAATCTATAAGCATCTGAGGGGGTAAGACAATCGCTAAAATCCTTATTCTCTCGTTGACCCCCTCGGATGCCCTTGTACTTCTTTTGCCGTTCGGCTATTCTGATATGTAGCCTATACTCAACGGATTTAGTATGACTAACTGGTTGAGGGGTTAAACCATCTCAAAAGCTGAGAGCAAGCATCTTGATCTGTATTTTCTCAACCAGTCAAATCAAGCAAGAATCCTAATAATAATTACCGACTTTGCGATGATGAACGGCCGTTAAACTATCAGGTTTAGAAACGCGACCATCGGTGACTTTATTGTAAACAATCCAGTGGTCAGCACATTCCATGCGACTAACGACCTCACATTCTAAATAAGCGAGAGCATCGGCTAAAATTGGGGAACCGTTATTAGCGGTGCGAGTATTGACTCCTGCAAAACGATCTTCCCCAGGTCCGAAACGTTTTAAAAAGTGTTTCATCAGGGTTTGATAATTGCCTTCTTCCAGAATATTTAAAATGAATTGATCCCCCACTTGCATTAAAGACTCGATCGCCCGATCTTTGGCCACAGCAACGGTAAAACCGGGAGGATCAAAACTTGCTTGCGTCACCCAAGAAGCGACCATTGCACCGCTTCTGTCTCCTTTCTTGGTGGTAATAATATATAAACCACCGCTAATCCGTCCGATGGCTTTATCAAGGTCAGTATCGAGGGATTTTCTTTGTTTAACTTTTACCTCTTGGGTTAATAGTTGTCCCATGTCTGTACCCGCTTCTTCACAGCGTTGATAGAGACTCTCGTTAGGAGTTTCTGCGCTACGAATGGGATCAAAAGCTTTGGTTAAACCAACTTCACGAAACTTATTAAATAGAGGTAAAATTGATTCATCATCATCCCCTTTAGATTCAAACATTCCGAGGTATTGTTTGGGGTTAACCGAGGCGAGAATTGTGCCTAGATTACCCGTAATTTCTTGGGCATGAATACCAGAAACGGGGGGAGTACCGATGACGATTCCCACCGCAGAAGAAGCTAATTCTTTTACCTCTTGGGGATCGGCGGATTTCAGGTCTAAAGTTTCTACAGCCAAACCAGTTTTAGTAATACCTTTGGCAATCGATTGACAGAGGCGATCACTATAACCATAATCGGAAATATAGAAAACAGCGACGGTTTTTTCTGCCTTAGTTTGTGCTTGACTCCAATCACGATAACGGGTCAATAATTCAGTAACATTATGTTTTAATACTGGTCCGTGACCATTAGCCACGAGATTAATATTACCTAGGGGTTCCATCCGTTTCATCGCCGCTAGTACCGAGCGAGCATTAGGAGCCATTAAACATTCATAATAGAAGCGATAATCTGGTTCAATAGCACTTAATTGCTCATCGTAAAGATCATCGGAACAGTAGTGCATTCCAAAAGCATCACAGGTAAATAAAATTCCCGAACCGTGATCGTAGGTAAAGATAGTATCGGGCCAGTGTAAGTTAGGAGCATTAACAAATTCGAGAATGTGACCATTGCCTAGGTCTAACTGATCGCCATTTTTGACCAGTTGACGTTGAAAGGGATGATGAACTAAATTCTCTAAAAACTGAATTGCTACCTTCGACCCAACGACGGTAATATTGGGAGCGAGTTGTAGCAGATCTTTGACTAAACCACTGTGATCAGGTTCGGTATGACTGATAATTAAATAATCGATTTCTTGGGGGTTAATTAATCCGTTGAGACTATCAAAATATAGTTGACGGAATTTTTCGTGAGAGGTATCCACAAGGGCGATTTTTTCCCCACGAATCAGATAGGAGTTATAAGTCGTACCGTTTTGTAATCCGAATTCAATATCGAAGCGATCGCGATCCCAATCGAGGGAACGAATAGCGGTGATGTCTGCGGTGAGATCGGCCACCTGCACAGTGAGACGTTTTGTTTTGACTGGTGTAGCAACCATCGAACTCCTCCTTATTGTTAAGTTTTTTATACTTTGTCTCTATTGTGCCACGAGGAAATAAGGTATGGAGATTTATTTTCCGATAATTACTGATAACAGCTATCTTAATGGTCAGGGAGGAGTCGATCGTCGATACCGAATTAGCTTATACTTCATCTTTATGAGAAAAGCTCTCTATCGATCTGTGTGGGGAAATGGGTCTTATACATTCCAGTCAAATTAAATTTGAGGCGTTGCTGATTTCAGATATGAATCTTCTTTTCTGGGATTTTTAAAACCTAGACCCAAACTAACTTTTGGATACGATTGAACGCCTTTATTAGCTGTCACCTTCTTTTTAACAGTTCATATTTATCCCCCAATGTGAAAATTGGCGGTCTTTGTAGGCAAGGGTAAAACTGGATAAATAATCTTGACCGTCTAAATCGAGATTAAAGGCAGAAAAGCAGACCCACAGACTACGTTTATCAACGGCGACAGAGCGACTAAAAATTTTACTGAGAGTATTGGCAGTCAGTCCAGTTTGTTGGCTAAGAATGTCTAAGGTGCAGCGAGTGTTTTGTTTTATTTCCCAATTCACTTTAGCACGGTGCAGTTTTTGGTAGCCGATGGAGGTTAATATTACGCCGCGTTGGCGAGAGAGAGGATTTACCCTTTGACTGTTCCATAATTTGCCTCATCAACGTAGAGGTCAGCGGAGTTTTCCATTATGGTAATCGATGGGGATAGAAAAAATTACTTTTTTTACAAGATTTAAAGTTTGTACTAGGAGTCAGGATTTTAACTGGGTGAATTCGCTGATGATTCTCCTTGAACATTTACTATGTACTATGATATTAATTCATGGGAGTCTATCGTTATTTAGCGATAATTCGCCCAATTTCGTATAAATATTGTAACTCTAGCCTTACTATCGGCGAAATATAGAGTTCATTCTCGTTAATTAGATGTTTGGCGCAATCGCTTAATTTAGCAGTTAGTCCTGCATAAAGCCCGACAACAATATGAGTATCAAGGTAAATCAAGGTTTGTCTCCTGTTCCCAACTGATTTGTACAAGATCATCGGGATCGCCAATAATGGCTTGAGGACGATAAATTAATTTTTGTAATTTATCTACGGTTTCAACGGGACTAATGATTAATCGTTTGCCGTTGCGCTCAATTTCTAGGGGTTTTCCTGTGTTGAGGATTTCATCGAGCAGTTGGTCTAGGTTATTTTGTAATTTACTTGAGGTGACGCTTTTCATTGCTGGTCAAGGGAGTAGGGAGTTTTGGGGACGGGAGATATTCGATATTATAGCGATCACCGTTATGCTTGATAAATTTGCCGACGATGCCCGATTCTGTGGAGCTAAATAATCCCACTCCCACATTTCCCAAAAAAAGAGCGCACTTCCCATATTTCCCAAAACGCCATTACTCCGTTCTATCTCCTAAAAAGCGATCGCTCTCCAGCCTCAAAATGATCTAGATGATCTAGTCATAATGACTCCACATTCGATAAATTTTGATCAATTTCTCCGATTCAAAGACTTCATAAACTAGCCGATGCTGTTTATTGATCCGACGACTAATTAACCCTTTCATGTCCCCTTTTAATAACTCATAATCTGGTGGGTATTGAAACGGGTCTTCTTCAATTATTTTGATAAGTTCAAGAACCTTGGATTTCAGTCCACTAGAAGCAATCTTTTTTGCATCTTTTTGAGATTGGGTCATAAAGATTATTTTATACATCACCAATCTAACTCATCTAAGCTTAAGCTCTGTTCAATAGATTCATCACGGGCTGTCTGAATACTTTGAATCATTCCTTCGATTCCCCTTAGATATTCGTCATCACTGACATAATCTGATTGTTCCAGAATTTTAATTTCGTCTCTAGAGAAGCGATCAAGTAACCATAGAAATTTTTCCCTAATGCTATCGTCAATTTGCAAGGTAATTGTTCGCATAAATTAACTCCTAAGCTTTCTGTATAAATCGCTTTCACATTGAAATCTACACTTTGTGCATTCTATCATTATTTTCCACGTTATCCAACAAGCGATCGCCTTTCCACACCCCTACAAGCGATCACTAGGAAAACTGATCATGGGTCTATCACTGAGTTCAACATATATCATGCCTTCTTCTTCGCATTTACTCAGTAATTGTAAGGCTTCGGCAATGATTTCATCTGGATTGGCATAACGCCCTGTGTTGAGTTGGGCTTCGATCAGCTTTTGGTGTTCGGGTTTTAGGGTTAATTTCATGGTTGTTAAGGCTTGACTTTTTTCATTATAGGTTCGTCGCTGTGGGATCGTCCCAAGTTTGTTCAGGCAAGATGCGCTACTCATTTTTACTGTGGGGTAAGCTCTCTAGCCTGTCGAGATGACAAAAGTGGGATATTTCCATCTTGGTTTTTGTGGTCTTGGGTATGAAGCCAAAGTTTGGGGGTCGGAGTGGGGGGAGATTGTCAGGATATTTTGACAAAGTTTGGGCTTAAGTTGGTAAAGTTGGGGATTTTTCCCAAGTTAAGGATTTTTGTGGGAGGGTGGAGGGGCTGGAAGTTTGGCGGGGTAGGGATTTGGAGAATTTTATGGACTTTTTTCTTAAGTTCCTAAACTTCGGTTGTGTTGAAGATAGAGGCATAATACTCTAGGACTATGTCTTTTCCTTTATACGATTAACAAACTATGACTCAACCACCGAACATTAGCCCATTGTCATTGCAGTCAGATTATATGACTGCCACCGATCAATTTATTACTTTACAAACTTCCGCTAATTTGCTTGAAGAGCAAAAGAACCTTAATTTGCATTTGCCAGTTGATGCTGGACTTGCTGAGGAGATTACTCTCTATCAGACACAAATAAAAAATACAGTTACTATTTACATCAGCGATCAGTCATTGCCTTCTTATATTGATATTTTTAATTCGGCAAGCAATTTCTGTGCTCTTTGGCAGGCCGCATATCAAATAGTCACTCCGAAACTGAAAAATGCCTATGTCGATCCAGTGGCCAAAAAAACAGTTTCGATACTATCTCTAGTCTTGCAATTGAAGCAGGCCGAATTAATCAAAAGGTAACTGCTTTTGCTTCTGATTTGAAGACCATAAAGGTAAAATTGAATACTCTTAACGCCAATTTTAACAACGCACTGACCGAGGCAATCACAACACTTGGAACGGATGCACAAAATATCTCAAGTGAGATTGACAACCTAAATGCTGTAATCGTCAACAATATCAATGATATTGTGGCTGGCGCGACCCAAGTTGGTTCTTCAGTCAATGAGCTATTAATAGGTACACTGACCACAATCACTAATATCCCAGAAAATTCATCAGAAGTGGGCAGTCAACCTTCTACCGACTTTGTTGTGTCTGGCATAAAAGGTGCAGAGCAAGGTGTGGCAGAGACTTCACAGGCTCGATTCGACCTGAATACAAATAATCACAAGCTTGTTACTGCTTATAAAAACCTTGCTCAAATAAATGCTTTGGTTACTGCGGCAAAAATCATTCAAGTTCAAACAAACTTTTTTAATTCAGCATTAAACGATGCCTTTGCCTCGCTCCAAAAGATTGGTCAAACATGGGGACAATCGCCGCAAAATCCACCAAGCAGCGGTATTAGCCAAGAATTTTCCAATTTTGCCAATGCGATCAATAGTATCGTTAGTCAAATTGATGCGGATACTTTCGCAGGGCAATTGGATTATGCAGAGACTGACTGGAATTTGTTCAACCAAAAACTCTTTATTCTTCGTCAAATACTCAATGGTACAAATAACTCTCTCTAAAAAATGCTTAAAAAAATAGGAGGTAATTTGTGATGAGTCAATAGAATACATTAGGCATCTCCAATAACCTAGATTTGGCAGGTATGGTACAAGAATCCGCTTGATTTCTGGGGATGTCTATTGACTGCTTAGTCCGAAGAACCGCTTCGATAGGTCAGCTCACGTACATCAATTTTCCAATTTTCTAATCAAACACTAAAAAACAAACGGAGACATATACTATGTCAAATTCAGCACAAACAACAACAGCTATTAACGCCGCCAACAAAGCTCAGTGCAGTCAGGCTTTAATTATTCAAACCTATTGCAACAGCATTAATGAGCAACCACAGGTTGATTTCTCGGGAGAACCCAATTTGGCAAAATATCAAACCGAGATCAACTCAGGATTAACAACGGCTCAAAATCATGCTAAGAATTACTTGAATAATATTCAGCCTAGCATCATTCAGAATAAGTAGTCGTGCAAAATTAATTTCCTAGTGAAGATAGGCAAAAGGCAAGAGGCAAAAGGCAAGAGGGGGTTAGATATGTGTAATTAATTTTGCTTAGGTACTTATCGCCAATATTGAAAATTACTACGCGCTTCATAATGCTATACCGACAGCCCTTCCTGAAGGTTCAACTCAAGCACAATGGATGACTGACTTGACAGCAATCCAGACCCAATCTCAACAGTATCAAAATGCGGCTAAGAGCGTTGTGACTTCAATACAAACTCTGCACGACAACTTAACCAACGATACGGCATCCTTTGCAAAAACAGTAAGCGAGCTTAACGCGACTGTTAGCGGTGACGGTGGCGTTCTTGACTCGCTTAAAGGTCAAACAGAGGTTCTAAATGAGTGGTCTTTTATCTCAATCTGTGGCAAATCTGACGGCTGCTGAGCAGCAAGTTACTAGCATCTCTGGCCTGTCAGAAGCTGCTCAACAAATTCAGTCAGAATCATCGACTGCTATTACGAAATTAATACCACAAATACAAGCTATGCAGCAGGCAATTAACAGTTTCGTACAAACTGCTATCCCCCAGCTAGAAAACACCAATACAATGATATCGAACAATCAGCCATTGTCTCAAATTAAGACAATGATAGCGGTTCTACAGAATGAAGTAAGTAGCTTAAAATCTAACGTGGACGACATATCTTCTCAAAACCATTCAGTATCATCGCTGGTGTTTGGTTACTTTAATCAATTAGCTACCATTGAATCTAGTTTGACAGAGCAGATAACATCATTGCAAGGTCAGTTAGGCAATGCCCAAAGTGAAGAAGATGCAGCAAAGAAAAAATATCTTTATTTGATTGCATTGGGATCTTTTGGATTAATCGGTCTATCTGTGGCACCAGGTCTATATTTAAAGTGGAAATCCGATGTCAATAGCTATGAAAGCGAGACCAGTTCTTTGAATGCCCAAATTAATTCGTTTAATACGCTAAAGTCAAATTGTCAACTAATGGCAACTGATCTTCAGGGAGTAACAACGAAAATTTCTTCTGTTCAAAATTCCGTTGATCTCCTCGCTAGTGAAATTTTAACAATTAACTCTGATTTAGATTCAGAAAGTATTTTATCCGTGATCGGTCTGAAGGTTAACGCAGCTATTACTGAGGTTAATACACTGGGTATTGATGCTTCATAAACAACATATAGTGCGATCACTGATCTATAACGCAATTTTTAAGATCGCGTAGGGTGTATTCCAATGCACCTTTCACCTTTTCAAAACACTTAAATCCAAATTGCGATGCCTTACATTGCCCTAACATCTCCCGCATTATTCATTGCCCATACCGTCAGGAACTGTTATCCTACCCAAATCAGAGCGATAAAAACCTTCAACAATCAATAGATACGGAAAAACTGGGCGATCTTCGCATTTTAAATCAAACCCCTACCGCGTAGGATAATAACGAATATAATCACAGTGTAAAGCATAATCTCGTTCATCTCGAATTAATGCCATATCCAGCCCATTGAAATTAGCTGATAAAATAAAGAAGGAAACCAACCCAACAGCAAACTATGCTAAAAACCATCGAAGGCATTTATCAGGATGGACAAATCCGCTTCACCGAACCACCGCAAGATATTGGCGATCGCCTTAGAAACCCTTTCATCCAGTGCGATCGCCCTCTTCTGGTTAATTAAACTTTAAAACCGCGATTATTTTAGCCTTGGCAACGGCGATCATCTAAAATTGAGGTTTAATATAATCGTCCCAAGCTCTAAGCAGTAAGTTTTTTTCTAAACAATCAAGACGGGATAAACGTACAGTAGAGGGAACCCTCAAACCACTATTCGCCCAGTCTTTTAATAACATATCTGTTTGTGTTCGGGGCATTGCTGAGGTTACAGCCGTTACAATAGCGTCATCTCCGTCAACCCAAAGAATCAACACAGGTCTTTTTTTTGATGATGTACCATCAGTAAATAGAATTTTGGCAACCCAGAACTCACCTCCTTTAATAATCGTCATATAAACCTTCGTCTTCTGGGGCATAACTATTCAAAAAAGAAGAATGAAGGCGATCGCTAACTAAGGTTTTGGGCTGAATAGTAATCACCCACCTCCCTTTACCAATTCTTTCCACAATAGAACTGGGAAGATTGAGTTGCTCCCCTTCTTCAATTTCTACTTCAAAAGCTAATTTTAATAACTGATTTTTCATAAAGCAAAAGCACCTATAATATTGAAGATATTAGCACAGAGCGTAGAAGCATCAGCGATCGCCATCATCGAAAGTGGAAATGACTCGGCTTTGCAATAAAGCATAAGCTAACTATTCCTCATCAGAAACCCCCATTAGCTCTTCCTCTGAAGACATTGTAACATCAATCCCTCGCATCCTTAACCCTTTGGCGATCGCATTAGAACCCCTTTCATCCAGTGCGATCGCTTTAGCTTTGTCAACTGCGATCGCTGGTGGGCATTGTTAAGTTTTCTTGAACGGGCGATTTTTGTGATCAAGAGTAGAACCATCAATATTTATGGTTCGGTTGACTCTTGGTATGATACGAATGTCTGTGGAGAAATGGCTGTTATACACTCCTGTCAAATTAAATTTGACAACTAGAGATCGCTTTTCGGCGGGAACACAGAAACGGGTAGAATCGATCAATGCAGTTGTTTTCTTTCGAGGTGTCGTCATTAATAAGAAAGCTACCCGTTCCTTAGCCGGTATTGCTGGAATTGTCGCCGTTGCCACCTTAATCAGTAAGGTTTTTGGTTTAGTCCGCGAACAGGTAATCGCCGCTGCCTACGGTGTTGGGCCGGTGGTGAACGCCTACGCTTTTGCCTACGTTATCCCCGGTTTTCTGTTAATTCTCCTCGGTGGCATTAACGGCCCCTTTCACAGCGCTTTGGTCAGTGTTTTGGCCAAAAGAGATAAATCCGAGTCTGCGCCGATTGTCGAGACTATTACCACCCTAGTCAGTGCGATTTTATTAGCTGTCACCGTCTTTTTAATCGTTTTTGCCAATATTTTTATTGATGTTCTCGCTCCCGGTTTAGATGCCGCCACCCGCAGCATGGCCATTCAACAACTGCAAATTATGGCCCCCATGGCGGTTTTAGCCGGTTTAATCGGCATCGGTTTCGGTACTCTCAACGCGGCGGATCAATACTGGCTACCGAGTCTCAGTCCGCTTTTTTCCAGTGTGGCGGTGATTATCGGGGTGGGTTTGCTGGCTTGGTTACTTGGCGATCGCATTGATGAGCCGCAATACATTCAACTGGGGGGTTTTGTCCTCGCCGGTGGTACTCTCGTCGGGGCGCTCTGGCAATGGTTAGCACAAGTGGGCGCACAAGTCAAGGCAGGTTTAGGAAAATTAACATTTCGTTGGGATTGGCGGATACCGGGGGTGTCGGAGGTGTTGCGGGTGATGATTCCGGCGACCTTATCTTCGGGAATGTTGCATATTAACGTTTATACTGACCTCTTTTTCGCTTCTTTTATCGAAAATGCCGCCGCATCCATGCGTTACGCCAGTTTTATCGTTCTCACGCCCTTGGGCATCATGTCTAACATGATTCTCGTGCCGTTTATGCCGATATTTTCTCGACTGACGGAACCGGAAAATTGGGGAGAATTGAAGCAAAGAATCCGTCAGGGTTTATTATTGACGGCTTTAACCATGTTACCCTTCACGGCTATCTTTATCGCCCTCGCTTTCCCTGTAGTGCGGGTTATCTATCAACGGGGTGCCTTTAATCTGGCTGCCTCGGAACAGGTGGTCCCCGTACTAATGGCCTACGGTTTCGGGATGTTTTTCTATCTCGGACGCGATGTTTTAGTACGAGTGTTCTATGCCTTGGGTGATGGTGACACTCCCTTTAAGGTGAGTATGGTGAATATTTTTCTCAATGGTGTGCTGGATTTCCTCTTGTATAAACCTTTTGGTACTCCGGGGATTGTTTTAGCAACCGTGGGGGTTAATATCCTTTCTATGGGCATTTTTACGGTGATTTTAAATCGTCGTTTAGGGGGTTTACCCTTGGGAGAATGGGGTTTATCCTTATTGGGATTAACGGTAATTACAATGCTTTCTGGTGTTGCTAGTTGGGGTGCTAGTTGGGGTTGGGAAAAGGTTTTCGGTGCTGGTAATATTTTCTTACAATTGTTACAGTTAGGTTTTGCTTCGACCGTAGCGGTGGGTTTATTCCTCCTCGGTGCGATGTTATTGAAGTTACCTGAATTAGACCTATTAATCTCGCGAGTTCGTCAGAAGTTCTTGAAAAAATCTTAGGTTTAAGTTGCTGCCTCACCTCATCGTTACATACCATAAGGTTATTTATTTTTAGGAATTGGGGGCAGTTGCGGGGATTTTCGGCGAGAATTAGAACCGGATATTTTCGGGGGTAGGGGTGCAGAATTGCGATTAGATAAACTTTTAAGGCTCTTTTTCATATTAGCAGGTTCCGGCAGTTCTAGAGTTACCCCTTCTCTAGCAGTCATTGTTTCCTCTGGTAGGCATAAATCAAAAACAAAGGCAGAATTATTGGTTAAATCGGCCAATTCTAATTTTACCATCTCTGGAGAGGATTCTCGTGCTAAGAAAGGTTCAATTTCGGTTTTAATCAACTGTTCTAATTGAGCCAGATAATTGATCTTAACAGGAGTAACAATTAAAGTTAACATTTCTTGCCAACCTTGCCCCCCCAATTCTGCCAGAATATCCCCATAACAGCGAATTTTCCAGCTACCTATTCCTAAATCTCGATAGGAAAAAATTTCCAGCCACCCCCCAGCATCCGATCGATAATAATGAGTATATCTTTCACTACTGTCCGGAGATTCGTAATCGATACGCACTTCAATATGAGCAAAAGGAGAATCCAGACGGGCCAAGAGACGATAGTTTCCCGAGACAATTTCTAGGGAATTATTAGAAATTGTGCATCCGTGATTTTCCCCTTGTTTTTGCAGTATAAATTCCATAATCTTAGCTTAGGCCTAATGTTTGCCCTCTTAGGTTTGGTGGGTAAAATGTATTCTAAGATACAGTCCCGCCAGCGAGCGAGTGGGCTGCATCTCACATTTGCAGAAATACCGACAATCAGCAATTATCAGTGACTCTTAGATGATGACAAATGTATCAGCAGCTGCCTGTAAGCATCCCACCGAAAAGCTAATGCGCGGGGGGTTTGGGGGCGGCGCCACGCCCCCAACGGGGGGTTTGGGGGGTAGAACCCCTCAAAAGCTGGGATTGAGTGATCAAATCGGAAGTAATGCCCGATTTTAGCCAAGAGTTTCCCTGTAAAAATCCCAATTGGTAGATTGGCAAAAATGAGATGCACCCAGCGAGTGGAACTAACCACAAAGACACAAAGAATAAGATATACTAATGTTTGGCCATGACGCTAAAACTTAGGATTTGTGCCGGGAGATTTGCGCTTTTAATTCCCCTGCTTGTGTCAATAAATCCGCTTGGGTTAGACTAATTTGCTCTTGGGTGGCCATCCATTTCAATTGGACCGTGCCATTTTCAGCCTCAGCATCCCCCAAAATTATACAGCCCACGGCCTTAGCTCGATCAGCCCGTTTGAATTGTTTCCCGAAAGCGCTGCCACTCAAGTCTAACTCGACGCTAAACCCCAATCCGCGTAATTGTTGCGCTAATACCGCACTGCGCGCCTCAGCTTTTTCGCCTTTGGAGACGAGATAAAAATCGGGAACCAAAAAAGATAAAGATTGCTTTTGTTGTAATAATATAATCAGACGTTCTAAACCGATCGCCCAACCCACTGCTGGTGTGTCTGGACCGCCTAATTGAGCTATTAAACCATCATAACGACCACCACCGCAAACCGTAGCTTGAGCGCCTAAATCATCGGACTGAATTTCAAAGGCCGTATGGGTGTAATAGTCCAATCCTCGCACTAAACAGGGATTAAGATTATAGATAACTCCCAAATCAGTTAGTAAAGATTGCACCCGTTCAAAATGCTTTTGAGAATCACTGCCGAGATGTTCAAGAATACTGGGGGCATTCTCACAGATAATTTTTGTTTTCTCGTCCTTACTATCCAAAATTCGCAGGGGATTTTTTTCTAATCTCTGTTGAGAATCCGCGTCTAAATCAGCTTTGTAGGGAGTCAAATAATCTAGCAAGGCCTGACGATAATTTTGCCTATCTTGGGCATTTCCCAGGGAATTAATATCTAATTTTAGGTTTTCTAGCCCCACAGCTTTTAATATCTCGCTGGCAAGGGTAATTACTTCCACATCCGCCCTAGGGTCATCACTTCCCAACAATTCGACCCCGATTTGATGAAACTGTCGCTGCCTACCCGCTTGCGGACGTTCATAACGAAACATCGGCCCCTGATACCAGAGTCTTTGTACTCCTCCAGCGGCCTGTAATTTGTGTTCAATATAGGCGCGAACGACCCCAGCCGTTCCCTCCGGTCGCAAAGTCAGGGAACGTTGACCGCGATCGAGGAAAGTGTACATTTCTTTACCCACCACGTCCGTCGCTTCCCCGATACCCCGTTCAAAAAGTTGCGTCTGTTCAAAAATGGGAGTTCGTATCTCTTGATACAGCGCAGTCCCTAAAATTCTGCTGGCAGTTTCCTCTAACCACTGCCAGTAACCGACCTCCGCCGGTAAAATATCTTTTGTGCCTCGGATTGCCTGGATTTCGCCCATAGTTCTCTGTATTTTTATCCCTATTTGAACAATCTTAAACCGCTTAGAGTCACTAATACCGTCGATCCTTCATGACCGATGACACCTAGAGGTAAAGTTATATCACCGGCAAAATTGGCTATTAGCAATATGCCAATAAACGCGAGGGCGAAAGTGATATTCTGTTTAACGATGCGATTGGCACGACGACCAAGGTTAATCGCGCTGGGAATTTTGGCTAAATTATCGGACATAAGGATAATATCGGCCGTTTCCAAGGCCACATCACTACCAGCTTTTCCCATGGCAATCCCCACATTAGCCATAGCTAAAGCGGGCGCGTCATTAATGCCATCCCCCACCATAGCGACAGTGTGATATTTTTCTTGCAGATTTTTGATCACGGTTAACTTATCTTCGGGCAGTAAATCAGCGTAAACTTCCTCAATACCGAGTTTTTCAGCGACTTTATCGGCACTTTGTTGATTATCACCCGTAATTAAAACGATATGTTCGATACCGATCTTTTTTAGCTGCTTCACCAGATTAACTGCCGATTCACGAAGGGTATCGGCCACAGCGATCGCACCGATTATCTGATTCTCTTGTACTACCCAGACGAGGGTTCTGCCTTCTTTTTGTAAACGTTCGCGCATAGCTAGGATATTCTGGTCAAGATCAGCAATATGGTCACGAATATAGGCAAAATTGCCCACAGATACCGACTTATCGGCAATTTTTCCCGTGATACCCCGTCCCGATACCGCTTGCACCTGATTAGCACTGAAGAAATTTATACCACGTTCCCTAGCTGTGGCGGTAATAGCGGATCCGATGGGATGTTCCGAACAGGATTCTAGGGATGCAGCCACCGCTAACACCTCATTTTCGCTGACTGCATGGATAGGGATAATTTCCACCACTTGCAACTTACCGAGGGTGAGAGTGCCGGTTTTATCAAAAGCGATCGCTCGTATGCGGCCGATCATCTCCAATCTTGCGCCATTTTTGAATAAAATCCCCTGTTTTGCCCCGTTAGCGATACCCGATAACAAAGCTGGCATAATTGAGGCCATTAAAGCACAGGGAGAAGCCACCACGAGAAAAATTAAGGCCCGATAGATAGTGGTTTCCCAGGTCCAACCCCAGAAAAAAGGCGGTAAAATCCCGAAAATTAAGCCCAAAATCACGATAATTTTCGCATAACCTCGCTCGAAACCTTCGATAAACTGTTGGGAGGGAGGGGATTCATTTTGTGCCTTTTCTACCAAACGAATCACCCTCTCAATTAAGCGACTTTCGGGGGGAGTTTCCACCTTTAAACGTAGCACTCCCGCACCGTTGAGAGTTCCCGCAAAGACTTCTTCCCCGATGGTTTTATCCACGGGAAGCGATTCTCCGGTAATTGGCGCTTGATTGATGGGACTGTTTCCCTCCATAATAATGCCGTCAATGGGGATTAATTCGCCCGGTTTGACCAAAACTGTGTCACCGATCCGTAATTGCTTGATAGGAACCTCTTTTTCCCTGTCTCCCGTGATTAATCTAGCAGTATCGGGGGTCATGGCCATGAGAGAACGAATATTGCGATCGGTTTTTGCCATGGCAATCTGTTCTAATGCGCCACTAATAGCGAAAATCAGGATTAAAACGGCTCCATCGATGATGAGATAGTAATTACTATCCCAGAGTCCCAAAATCGCCGCCCCCAAGGCCGCTACAATCATTAACAGGTCCACATCCAGTTCTTTTTCCTCCCATAAAGTCGTCAATCCTGCTTGGGTACTCTCGTATCCTCCCACCACATAGGCGATCGCTAGTAGGATAAAAGCCGGGCCGATCAGATTAAGGTGTAGGCATAACCAACCAAAAAAGACTAAAATAGCGCAAATTCCTGCGGCAACTGCCGAGGAATACTCAGACAACCAAGAGGACGAGATACTCTGAATCATGGAGCGATGGCAATTACTTTTCTCCCCATTCTAGAAAAAATTGGATCGATGCAGAAAACCCCTATGTGGTATTCACCGGTGCGAAGGCTCTCTTAGGTTTGCTGGTTAAAATGTATTCTAAGATACAGTCCTGCTGGCGAGGGAGTGGAAGGAACCACAGAGGCACAAAGGACACAAAGATCGATCACTACATTCAGTTAAACTGATCAGACAAAGAAGAGTGGAAGGAACCACAGAGGCACAAAGGACACAAAGATCGATCACTACATTCAGTTAAACTGATCAGACAAAGAAGAAGAGAGCCGTGCGAGTTACGAGGAAGCGGAAAATTGGCTACTAGAGGACGAATTTGAACCGGTAGAGGGACGACTTTCGGCAGTAGAGATATAATTTCCTTATCTTCCTTTCCGCTTTTCTTCAAAACCCTTATTCTGTATGCTGTTTAGCAAGAATTAGCGATCGCCGCTTAACCAACTCAGGCCCTAATAGGTAAAATATAAGCTGGGAGATTATAGTGAGAAGTTATGAAGTTGACTGTAACACTTGACCGTGACGAGGATGGGGTTTGGGTTGTAGAATGCCCCAGTATTCCGGGTTGTGTCAGCCAAGGTCAAACGAGAGCAGAAGCTCTAGAAAATATCAGAGATGCGATTATCGCTTGCCTTGAAGTTCGTGCAGAACGTGGACTACCGCTCACGATTGAAACTTGTCAAGTAGAGGTAATGGCCTGATCATGTCCTCTGCTCTTCCTGTTCTCAGCGGACGTGAAGTAGTCCGAATATTTGAAACCTTTGGCTGGCAAGTTGCGCGTCAAAGTGCAAGCCATATCATTATGGTTAAGGAGGGTGAACAGGTAACACTCTCTGTTCCTGATCATCGTGAAGTGGCTAAAGGTACGCTTCGTAGTCTTATTCGTACTGCTGGAATTACTTTACAAGAATTTGTTTCTGGCATGAGATGAACAAACAAGTCGAGGAAGCGGAAAATTGGCTATTAGAGGACGAGTATGAACCCCGAAAGGGACGACTTTCGCCAGTAGAGATATAATTTTCTTATCTTCTTTCCCCCTTTCTCCGATGCTATCCTTACTAAAAAAGCTCTGGAATTGGCTAAAATCGCTCTTTATTGCCAGTCCGAGGGCAATTAACCCCAAAGAAGTCAAAAATACTCCTCCAGAACCCAGCGATGGGGAATATGAAGGGATATTGATGGGGTTATTCGAGCAGGTGGCGGCGGGAACCACTACCGGCGGGTTACGGGGATGGCTATACAGTCGCCATTGTAACGATAAAAAGCTGGCGCGGTGGTTAGAGGTCAAAAGCGAGGAATGGCTACTGTATCCGGAAGATTATCAAACTTTAGGGCGGGATCTGGCGGCTTTAGGCAAGGTGATGACGGGAAATCTGGGGGAAGTATCCCAACGGATTAGCCTCCAGTTACGCGACGCGGTGAGGGATGTTTCCGGTGTGGAGGGGGAAAATCTAAGCCCAAAGGAGACGGATTTAACGGAAGTGGTTCAGGATGCCGAATTCTGGTTTGAGCAAGGAAACCAGAAATACATGAATGGGGATTTTATCGGTGCGATCGCATCCTACGATCAAGCTTTAGAAATTAAACCCGATTTCCATGAAGCTTGGTACAACCGAGGGATTGCGTTAAGGAATTTAGGCAGATTTGAAGACGCGATCGCATCCTACGATCAAGCTTTAGAAATTAAACCCGATTTCCATGAAGCTTGGAACAACCGAGGGAATGCGTTAAGGAATTTAGGCAGATTTGAAGACGCGATCGCATCCTACGATCAAGCTTTAGAAATTAAACCCGATTTCCATGAAGCTTGGAACAACCGAGGGATTGCGTTAGCTAATTTAGGCAGATTTGAAGACGCGATCGCATCCTACGATCAAGCTTTAGAAATTAAACCCGATTACTATGAAGCTTGGAACAAC
>SFCA01000206.1:0-4607 GCA_007095475.1 Microcystis aeruginosa Ma_QC_C_20070703_M131
TTATGAATAGTGGCACACAAAGATTGCCATTCATGTTCTTCCAAAAAACTTTCACAACTCTCCTCTCCGTGTAAGCGTGCTTGATAAGTTAACCAGAGTAATCTCCAAGCTACAATTGAATAGGTAGCTAAAGCCATCTCAATTCTCCGACCCGTTTCTAATTGCAGTTTTTCTAATCCACAACCACTTTTTAAAACAAAATGATAGGGTTCTATCAACCAGCGATAACTATACCAGCGCACACAGGTTATCGCTGATTCAAAGCTACTAATGTCTAGGCTAGTTAAGAGGAGCCAACTGATAAGCTGCCCGCGCATTTAAATTGCTTGTTGAGACGAGGCAAGGGGCAACAGTAAAGGGATTGGGGGAGATTCGGCTAATCTAAGAATAAGTGATTTAAATACGTCTTAGCTTATTAAATAAGCCTTTCCACTGAGAAGATGTACCAGACTGAGCCTAAATCCGCCGTATCACAGTCATCTTGACGGTGAGGGAGGAAGTTTTCGTTTTGGGGAGTCGGTCGTCGATAAGCTGCCCGCGCATTTAAATTGCTTGTTGAGATGCAGCTAATCTAAGGATAGGTGGTTAAAATTTGTCTTAAGCTTGTTAAATTAGGTTATACTTGGCTTTTATGGGAAACGCTGTAAGTCAGGATAGCTCACCACTGCTGCCGAATCGCTGCCTAGCCCAATTCCCCCCACATTAGGCAACATTGGGGGATTCCCCCCAGATCATCGGCGCCACTATATGATATGGGCTGTCCCACCACGCCCGCTCTGTTCTGCTACCATAAAACAGTCAAAAAAACTGTATCAAAAGTGACAGACAGATACAAAAACAAAAAATACAATACGCTAGGGTATTTTGTATCCGTTGAACTTTACTTAACTTTATGTTGAGGGGACTTCCCAATGAAACTCGCTATTACACCTCTTGTTTTATCCACTGCCACTTTCGGCTTAATGTTGGGTGTGGCACAAAACGCCCAAGCCATCGGCCTGATTCCTAACGTCACTGCCACAGTGACGGGTGTTACTTCAGATACGGGTTGGGGTATAGCCAATACCGTCAACGGAGCGGGGCTGCAAGGTCCGCCCGCTAACGTCCCCAGTCTTACTGGAAATCACTCCTCGTCAACGGTTCAAAATGCTTGGCGGTCAGTTGCGAACGCAACTTCAGGCACTATTACTTTTGATCTCAAGCGTGTCTATAATCTTGCTGGGTTTACTTTCTGGAACATGGGTGGTAGTTCGGTAATTTCCGCTCAAGGGATTCGAAATCTAACGATTCAATCCTCCACCAATGGTACAACTTGGACTAGTATAGTCGGCGCTCCTACTTCCTTAGCAAGAGGAGCTACTAATACGAGTCCTTTCGCCCCCTCAAATGTGGTCAGTTTTGCGCCAGTCTATGCTTCTTTTGTTAGGTTTAATGTCACGAGTAGCTATGGCACCGGCGCAAACGCTCGTATTGGCTTCTCAGAGATTCAGTTCCGTGCGATCCCCGAACCTTCCTCTACTCTTGCCCTGTTAGCCTTGGGTTTAGCGGGTATTGGTTTGAGAAAGAGAATTTAATCTTTAAGTGGGTGGGTGGAATTAAATATAAGATGAACGTAGGTTGGGCTTCGGCCGTGAGCTTTTGCCGAACGGTTGAAGCATGAAACCCAACGGCCGCCCATCTTACACTACCACTGCTAACCCATCCTACAAATAATTGTGCCTCCCTACTTAAGATGGTAGGTTGGTTCATAGGACAACTGCGTAAGAGCGTGGTGGCTTCCTTTCATTCCCACAAACCAACCTACTTGCTTGGGGCAACCAACATAGAAAAATCTAAATCTTGAGTGAAATTAGCAGCAAAGGTGGCGGTGAAATTCCGGGCGGGAAGGGAAGTGATTAATGTCTTACGTCCTTGGACAAATTTGGCGGATATCGCCATGAATTGTAAACTTTCTTAATACACCCCAGTACATTAGACATCTCCAAAAATTATAACCCAGTCACAGCTTGCTTGGGGTTTGTGTACTACCCAAATGGTTCGATGGCTGGAATGTGTATCTATCGTTGCTAATTCAATTCCACTGAAAAAATATGAGGCAATTAAAATAATTTTTATTCGGGTAGATTTCTTAACTAGAAAGACTTTTGGTCTTGAGATAATATTAGGTAGAGGTCTATTATTTCCTCGGATAAAGATTAGTGGTATCCTGCTTCTGATTAGGGATGTTGGGGGAGTTTTTTTGCTGGAAAATAATGTTCGCCGCCAGACTGGCAAAGACCCTCTCAATGGAACCTGTGGCCGAAAAAATTCGAAAAACAGCCCTAGAATTGCTCGCGAGTGCTATAAAGGTAGATAGTCATCTCGATCGCCTAATCGTCCTAACTATGCCACGCACTCAACGTAACGATAATTTTATTGATAAATCTTTTACGGTCATGGCGGATATAATTTTAAAGATACTCCCCGCCAATAAAAAAGCCAAGGAAGCCTTTGTTTATTATCGCGATGGGATGTCTGCCCAAGCTGACGGTGAATACGCCGAAGCCCTCGATAATTACTATGAAGCTTTAACATTAGAAGAGGATCCTAACGATCGCAGTTATATCCTCTACAATATCGGCATTATCCACGCTAGTAACGGTGAGCATGAAAAGGCTCTGGAATACTACGAGGAAGCTATCCAACTTAATCCCAGGATGCCCTCCGCTTTGAATAATATCGCCGTTATTTACCATTTTCAAGGGGAAAAAGCCAGAGAAGACGGTCAACAGGCCGAAGCAGAAGCACTCTACGATAAAGCAGCAGAATACTGGAAACAAGCCATCCGATTAGCCCCCAATAACTACATTGAAGCCCAAAACTGGCTAAAAATCACCGGGCGATCGGAAATTGATGTTTTCTTTTAAATTGAGGAGTCGGTCGTCGGTCGTCAGGAGATAGGAGACGGGAGATTATTTTTATTTATTCTCCCCACACCCCACACCCCACACCCCACACCCATCTCCCTGCTCTGGCGCTCCCCCACACCCCACACCCCACACCCCACACCCCATTTCTCCCATGATCGATCGAGCAACAGTTGAAAAAATCGCCCATTTAGCCCGTTTAGAGATTAATAGTAGCGAAGAAGAACAATTTGCGGGGCAATTAAGCGGAATCCTTGATTATTTCGAGCAGTTAAGGGAATTAGATACGGAAAAGGTGCCACCCACCACGCGAGCGATCGAAATTCAAAATATTACTCGCACCGATAGTAATAGACTTTATCCCGATCACGAGGTCTTAGTGCAAGAATCGCCGGCCCCCGAAGGGGATTATTTCCGCGTTCCCCGCATTCTCAACACCGACGAAGAGTGAATCAGTGATCAGTGATCAGTGATCACTGATCAGATTTGAGTTTTCAGTTCACTGTTTACTGTTTACTGTTTACTGATCACTGACTTAGATGCCATCTGGGGTTTTTGCTGCTATCTTGGACTAAGATCAGACCTAGCAATGGAGACATATATAATGATCGCATCTCAAGATGTGGCACCATTTCAGCTTATTTCGAGCGTAGAATCGGCGGAAACAGAATTTAGGCCCTGGGGTTCCTTCACCACTCTAGAAGAAGGTCTCGGTTATAAAATCAAGCGAATTGAAGTGAATCCGGGTCATCGTCTCAGTTTACAGATGCACTACCATCGCAGTGAACACTGGATTGTGGTTTCGGGGACTGCAAAAGTCACCTGTGGAGATAACGAGGAAATTCTCGGAGCCAATCAGTCCACTTATGTGCCGCAGTGTACCGCTCACCGTCTGGAAAACCCCGGGGTGATCAAATTGGTGTTAATTGAAGTGCAGAATGGGGAATATTTAGGAGAGGATGATATAGTCCGTTTTCAGGATGATTATGCTCGCCATCGGAGCTAAGACTGTGTTTCGGGAGACAGAAAGGGAAGAAACTATATTTTCTCCCAAAAAACCTTTTTAGGTTAGTCTGCCTGACTGTCTTCCCTGCCCTCAAGGCTCGTCAAGTTCTAGAAAAATGGCTCTTCGGGACTTGTTATGGTTCGATAGGGGGGCATAAATAGACTAAATCCTTATCTGGCAAGAGACTTAATTGATTAGTTCGCTCTAGATCAAAAATAATTGACAAAAATTGCTAAGAGCCAGAAAAATTTCCTTTTCCGTCCGGGTAGCAGTTTTCCTCATGGGAGGTAAAGGCGCAGGGAGGGGGATTGATTTTGACCGTGTTGTCTGCAAAGAACGGGGAAAATTTGTAGAAAAATAAACTTCCCCTAGACCCTGTGTGGGCAGCTTGAGGAAAGCTGGGCTAGGGGAAATGATTTATTCCTTTGCTGGATTGACTTCAGCATATAACTCTCATTTGTCAAGACTATAACAGCCAGATGTCAATTCTGTGACAAAGAAAAGCCGATCAGGAGTCGGGTAGAGGCAAGGGGCAATGATTTATGCGGGAGGGAGTGAGGAAATCTCATCGTTCGCTCATCGAAAATTTTCGGTCTGAAACCCCGCCGTTTTACGGCGGCTTTGCTGTTAAATCTTAGCGCATTTACAAAATATACGCTAAAATGTGAGGTATGGAAAAAGCCTATTCGTTTCGA
>SFCA01000207.1:0-29693 GCA_007095475.1 Microcystis aeruginosa Ma_QC_C_20070703_M131
ACAAAAGCGTTTAAACTCTTCTGGATTCAAATTTTTTACTTTTTCGTAAGTCATTGTTTTTCTGAGTGTTTTACTTTATTTTACATAATCAGTTCCTATTTTTGCAGGAGGTCTATTTTGTCTGTTAATTTCCCATAAAGAGTAACAAAGAGCCAAATAAGGCTTGACAAACTAGCGAGACTTGCCCTATACTTAATTCTATAATGGGAATCCGTGTCGCCCTGGAAACCCTCTCTTTTCAGGCCAAATAACGACCATCTTTTCCTGACCTCAGAAGTAACTTCAAGATGACAGAATTTCGCATCGAGAAAGACAGCATGGGAGAAATTCCCGTCCCTGCCGATAAACTTTGGGGAGCGCAGACCCAAAGATCCCTACAATACTTTAGTATCGGTGATAATCTCATGCCCCGGGAGATGATTGGGTCCTATGCCATTCTCAAAAAAGCCTGTGCAATTGTCAATCAGCAAAAAAATCGTCTCAGTCAGGAGAGAAAAAACCTTATCTGTCAAGTCTGCGATGAAATTTTAGCCGGACAACACGCAGATAACTTTCCCCTCTACGTTTGGATGACGGGAAGTGGCACCCAGTTTAACATGAACATCAACGAAGTCATCTCCAATCGTTGTAGTCAACTGACGGGGAATCCTCTGGGTAGCAAAACTCCCGTGGATCCCAACGATCATGTTAATATGTCCCAATCGACTAATGATTCCTTTCCCTCGGCCATGTATATTGCCGTTGCCTTGGCAGTCAAGGAAAAATTAATTCCCAGTCTGCAACTATTACGGAATAGTCTCGATGAAAAGGCGCAATTATGGGCAAATATAGTTAAAATTGGTCGCACTCACCTACAGGATGCCACCCCTTTAACCCTCGGACAAGAATTCTCCGGTTATGTGGGTTTATTGGATGATGGCAGCGATTGGCTAGAAAAATGTCTAGAAAAAGTCTATCGTTTATCCTTGGGAGGAACTGCCGTCGGTACGGGAATTAATGCTCCCCCAGATTTTGATCGAGATGTGGCTGCCGAAATCGCTAATCTGACCAAATTACCTTTTATTACCGCCCCTAATAAGTTTACCGTGCAAGGTTCCCACGATGCTCTGGTTTTCTTGAGCGGGGGATTGAAAACTATCGCTAGTTCCCTGTATAAAATTGCTAATGATATCCGTTTACTTAGCTGTGGTCCCCGTTGTGGATTAGGAGAATTACAGCTGCCGGAAAACGAACCGGGTTCTTCAATTATGCCGGGGAAAGTTAATCCCACCCAATGCGAAGCTTTATCGATGATAGCAGTGCAGGTGATGGCTAATGATTTAGCGGTGACGATGGGAGGCGCTGGAGGACATCTGGAAATGAATGTCTATAAACCGCTGTTGATTCATAATCTCATGCAGTCTATCCGTTTGCTCACTGATGGTTGCGCTAATTTCTGTCAGTTTTTGGTTAAGGGGATGACTGCTAATCAAAAACAAATTGAGACTTTTTTAAATCAATCCTTGATGCTGGTGACTGCCTTAAGTCCCGTGATTGGCTACCAAAAGGCTGCCTACGTCGCTCATTATGCCCTAGAAAAGGATTTAACCCTGAAAGTGGCAGCCTTGCAACTGGGATACATCAAGGAAGCGGATTTTGATCGCATTGTTGACCCCGCTAAGATGGTCAATCCCTACGTTGCCGATGGTTAATTCTCTGAGGGGTTGACTACCGTAAAAATCAGAGGTCGCAGGCAGGCACGGATTCCCATTATATATATAAGTATAAGGCAAGCGGCGGGATTTGTCAAGCCCCGCCGGTGAAAATTTCCGCTAAACTTGGCTAATGATAGCGAAGAAAACAAACAGAAAAACCATAAATGCCCCTGCCATGCGGAAGAAGGATTTAGGAAGATTAATAAATTTCTCCAGTTTCAAGAAACCCACCAGAAAATAAGCGGCGATTGCTAGGAGAATCGGGATAACCACGCGCAAGATTGTGCCAAGGGGACCAGAGAAAAACTCACCGATTTTATAGCGGGGTGTATTTTCTTCTGCGTGAGGAGGAATAGTTACACTTGTCCAAGTTTCTCCCCCATCCGTGGAACGAAAAACTGTAGTTTTAGCGCCACCAAAACCGAATAAAGTTTGATCTTGAGCGTAATTAGGAGAAAACTGGACGGAGATACCAGAGGAAGGGATACTATGAATTTTCACTAGGGGTATTTTAGGATCACCAATTGATTTAAAAGTTTCTCCTCCATCGGTAGATTTAAACAAGCCATTTCCCTGTAAACTAACTATTACCGTGCGATCATTAGCATAATCAGGAGAGATAGCAATGGTTTCTACTGATGCCTGCGGATTAAACCCTGGTTTCTCTAATTTTGTCCAACTTTTAGCCCCATCTTTGGTGACAAACAAACCAGAAATTGTCCCAGCAAAAATAGTTCCATCACTGGGATAATTGGGAGACATTGCCAACTGCACATTAGGGGTTTTTGATAGAGGTGTTCCTTGGCTGACATTTTTCCAAGTTAGTCCACCATCAACACTTTGATAAATACCCTCTGTTCCCGTGACAAACAAAGTTTTATCCTTAGCAAAATCAGGGGAAGCTACCATGGCAGGGGCATAATTACCAAAAATTCCGCCCACTTCACTGATATTTTTAACTGTATTTCCTCCATCGGTAGAACGAAATATTCTACCCTGCTGATTGGTGAGAAAAAGAGTTTTATCCTTGGCAAAATCTGGGGAAGGAACTATCCTCGGACCGCGGACTTTCTGATCGATTTCGATAATTTTCCAGAAATCACCACTGTTATCGGATTTGGCAAATTTATTGCGTAAAAACCCAGCAAAAATAGTTCTATCTTCTCCATAGTTAGGAGAAAAGGCAATGTCAAAGAAACGCCGGGGATCTTGTCCTGATTCTTCGGGATCCTTGCCAAGTCGATAAACCTCTAAACCGCGATTAATTGGTGTCCAAGTTTCCCCTTTATCCCGACTGATGAAGATATTGCCTATATAATTAGCAATGACGACAGTACCATCCTCGGCATAATTAGGAGAAACCGCCATGGCGATAACTGTTCCCCGGGCTAAAGTTTCTATTTCCTGCCATTGTTTGCCGCTATCCGTGGTTTTAAATAAGCCATTAAATCCCCCTAAAAACATCGTATCTTCAACGACTTTTAAATCCATAAAATGGGGAACTTTATAATCATCAGCTTGTTTGTCTTTGGTTAAACCCCCGCTCATTTTTTTCCAACTTTTGCCCCCATCTTGCGAAACATACATTCCGTCATACCAAGTGATGGCATAAAGGGTTGAATTTTGGGCATACTGGGGAGAAATAACGATGTCTTCGATGATTTTATCCTTAATTCCTTCGTTAACAGCTTGGAAGGTTTTACCATCATCAACGGTTTTAAAAATACCTGCTTCTTTTGTGCCGACAAAAAAGGTTTTATCCCTGTCTAAATTAGGAGAAAAAGCAATTGTATCCACTGCCCCCACATTAGCAGGTAAGGGGAGATTCTGCCAAGTTTTCCCCCCATCGGAGGAACTGTATAATTTACCCTGTTCATCCCCGAAAAAAATTCGATCGGGATTGTTGGGAGTAATAGCTAGAGAGGTTATCAGTGCCGTGGTGGGGAAAATATTTGACCAATTTTTACCGCCATCTTCGGTTAAATAAACCCCTTTTTCTAATCCCACTGCCGCTACTATATTGGGATCGGAAGGGGCAATTTCTAGGAAGTTAATAAATTTAGTTTCCAAACCCTGATTAACTTTCTGCCAAGATTCCCCCGCATCTTCACTTTTATAAATACCATCGGATCTTGAAGCTAGATAGAGAATATTTTTATTGAGGGGAGATAGGGATAGGGAACTTAATTCCCCCGTATAATCTAAACCTTGAATTAATCTTGTCCAGTTGCTACCTCCATCCCTAGACTTATAAAAGTTATTTCGCACCAAGATATATACTGTATTATCTGTCTGGAAATCGGGAGAAACTTCCACTTGACTAATTACATCATGGGGACGATGGGCAAAAGCGGGATTACCCCAAAGACAAAAAACTGTAGCGATTATCAATAAAATGAGATTAAACTTGTGGGCGAATCTCAGCAAACTTTGGCGATTAATCATACTTAAACTGCTAATATCGAGGATAAAAATTGACCTAATCTAGCAAAGGGCGATCAAAATTTGACCGAGGGTTCTGTAAGAGTATAGACGAAAATGGCGATTATAACCATTACTAAAATCGGGCTTATGTGCTATCAGCATAGATTAGAACCAATCTCTACACTTTGATTATTGTAGAGACTCATTGCCTTTTGTAACCCTTGTTTGAGACCAAGTTCGATCGCTTTTCTGGACAAGTCTAACACTTTCAAGATCACTTGGTTTTCTTGGGGGGTGAATCGGCCTAAAACGTGGGAAATTGTCGCTTTTTCGGTTGATTTACCGATTCCTATGCGTAAACGAGCGAAGTTTTCCGTGCCAACGTGGGCAATCATCGATTTAATACCGTTGTGTCCGCCCGCCGATCCCGATAGACGGATTCTCAACCGGCCTAGGGGCAGATCCATATCATCGTAAATGACTAAAATCGACTCTGGAGCTAGTTTATACCAGTCCAGCACCGATCGCACCGATTGCCCGGAGCGATTCATATAGGTTTGGGGTTTCAAGAGACGAATTTTGCCCGGGAGAGGACTGTCACCTTCGGCAATAAAACCTTGAAATCGCTTGTTTTCCTGCCAAGATAGCCCCCAATCCCGTGCTAATGAGTCCACAGCTTCAAAACCGATATTATGACGGGTGCGATCATATTTGGGTTCGGGATTACCCAAACCGATAATTAGCTGAGGAATGATTAAATTAGGGGTTTTATCGGAATTCATAGGGGAAAATCGGGTTTTTAACCATGACCCGACTCTTATTATCCCCGAATTAGCACTCCGAGCGCTGGAACAAAGTTTCTAGATAAACCTTGGCACAGCTATTTTGCTCCTCAAAATTCATCCTTTCGGAGGATTGACAATTAAGTAGAAAAAATGATAGAGCCGCCGTAAACACACCATCTTGATCCCAACCGGGGTGAGTTTCTAGATATTGTTGTAGGGATTGGTGGAGGATTTCGGGGATTTCTGCCAAGATACTGACTGATGTATTCATATCGTTTACCTCTGATCGGAAGTGGGGAAATCCCTGACTGGTGCAGTGGACAGTAAGGACTATTGTGAGCCAAGTTGGAGGGAGTTGCAATATTACCAGATGTAAAGGAATGCTTTAGAAAAACTTAATATTTACGAGGGAATAAGGGTTAGAGCTAGATTTTATTTACTCAACTTAACAGTAACTCAGTATCTATCGAGCGGGATTTTGACAATCAAGATTAATTTTTTCTGGCAGCAAGTGCCGATTATATCGCTGTTGCCTGTGGAAAAGTCTGGGTAAACTGTGGAAAACTGGGGAGTGAGTGGGGAAAGACTGGGGAATGTATGGGGGAAAACATCGGGGAAAAATAAGATTTGCAAATTTTAATCCGTAGTGCTGCTCAAATCCGATCCCTGATAGCTGTCTCACAAGTCTGGGAGTCTCGACGCTGAATGCTGGCTGCTATGCTTTTACCACCAATACGGAACAGGTAGCTTCTGCCACCACGAGACTACTAACAGAATCTTCGATCACCCGTTGAACTCCCGTTAATCCCCGGCTGCCGATCACGATCAGATCAGCTTGATAGATATTAGCTAAACGAATAATTTCCTCCGCTGGATCGCCAAAGATGACCTCGATTTCACTAGGGGTAGCAATCTGGGATTGATAGCAGCGCAATTGATCTTCAATGATCTCACGGGAGGGGTGAGGGCGATCCACTGCCGATTCATCTCCCTCCTTACCAAGAATATGGGTGATGATGATGCAAGAATTTGTCGTTAGAGAGAGGGAATTCAAAGCATGAAGGACTCGATGGGATGATTCCCCACAATCTAAGGCAACAACGATATTTTTAAACATTTTGACTAAATCCTACCGCTAAATAAATTTCCAATTAAGATTCCAAGGCAAAAAATCTATAGACAATTTTATCGGTTATTGCGATCGGTTAGGATTTCATAACCTGTGGCGGTTACTAGGACAGTATGCTCAAACTGAGCGGAGAGAGCATTATCCATCGTCACCACCGTCCAACGATCGCGTAAAGTTCTGGTATGTTTAGATCCCGCATTGACAATTGGTTCAATGGCCAGAGTCATCCCGGCGCGGAGTTTGACATTGGGTAACTGATGAGTGCGAAAATTAAATACCGAGGGTTCTTCGTGGAGATTTCTGCCGACTCCATGGCCGGTAAAATCTTCTACCACCTGGAAACCGTTAGCTTGAACGTGATCTTCGATCGCTCCTGCAATATCGAGCAGATAATTGCCCGCTTTTACCTGATTTATGCCTTTATATAAAGCTTCTTCCGCCACGCGGATTAATTTTTCGGCTTTGGGAGAGACGGAACCGATCGCGATCGTGATACAGGAATCCCCATGATAACCTTGGTAGTAGGCCCCCGTATCTACCTTTAACACAGAACCGGCTTTGAGGCGTTTTTTCGGGCTAGGGATACCGTGAACGACTTCGTTATCGACGGAGGCACAAATTGAGGCAGGAAAGCCATAATAACCTTTAAAACTGGGAGTAGCACCCATTGCGCGGATACGTTTTTCCGCATAGACATCCAGATCCGCCGTCGTCATCCCGGGTTGAGCGATCTCGGCGATTTCCTTAAGGACTGTAGCGGCAATTTTACCCGCTTGTCGCATAATAACGATTTCTGCGGCGGATTTAGTTTCGATTCCCCGGCGGCTTTTCTGTACTCGCGGTGAACCTACTTGCTCTGGAGTTTTAGTTTCGGGAAAAAGCAGCTTGGTTAGGATGTTCATGGAGAGTTGGCTGTCGAGTCTTTACTTAACTTAGCATTTTCCAGGCGATCGATGACTGCTCTGGAGAAATCAAAAATCTTCCCTTAGGTGAGGAGACAGGAGACTCCGAGACAGGAGCAGGGAGCGGGGAGCAGGGAGATGGGGAGGTGGGGAGATGAGGATAAAAAAGACAAGAGACAACTATCCTAGCCATAAAACCGAAAATTATCGCAAATTTATCTGATTTTTAAGATATTTTGAGCCGATAGCACCTCGAGAACTTACTTTTGCAGGAGAGCTAAGGGACATTTAGAAAAGCTATAGTAGGGAAAAGGCTATTTTTCCGGCGAGGTGACAATTTATGGCAGTCAAAAAAGAGTTTTCCAGTTTTCAGCAACTGTTGCAAACCACTAATCTCCCCGTGTTAGTGGATTTCTATGCCACTTGGTGCGGTCCTTGTCAAATGATGGCTCCGATTCTAGAACAAACGGGAATGTATTTCAAAAATCGCCTACAAATTGTCAAAATTGATACAGACAAATATCCTAATTTAGCCACTAAGTACGGTATTCAAGCTTTACCGACTTTAGTAGTCTTTAAAAATGGTCAACCGATCGATCGAATCGAGGGAGTGGTGCAGGTTAACCAACTGGTTCAACATTTACAAACTCTGTTGTAAGATAATTTTGAACCAGAACTAGGAGTTAGTGTCATGGCAAAGGCGATTTGGAATGGTGCAGTGGTAGCGGAAAGCGATAACTGCGAAATTGTCGAGGGGAACTACTATTTTCCCCCCGACACCATCAAAGCTGAATATTTTCAACCCAGTAACACCCATACCATTTGTTCTTGGAAAGGAGAGGCTAGTTATTATACTATCAGGGTAAATGGACAGGACAATAAAGATGCCGCTTGGTATTATCCCGATCCTAAACCAAAAGCCCAAAATATTAAAGGATATATCGCTTTTTGGCGAGGTGTGCAGGTTGAGAAATGATCGCCATCTACCCCGGCAGCTTCGATCCAGTTACACTCGGTCATTTAGATATTATCGAACGCAGTGTGCCACTATTCGAGCGAGTAATCGTGGCAGTTCTTTGCAATCCCCATAAAAACCCCTTATTTACCGTCGAAAAACGCATAGAACAGATCAGTTACTGTACAAAACACCTGAAAAACGTTGAGATAGACAGTTTTTCAGGATTGACGGTTGAATATGCCAGATTGAAAGGCGCTAAGGTGCTGTTGCGGGGGTTGCGGGTCCTCTCAGACTTTGAAAAAGAACTGCAAATGGCCCATACCAATAAAACCCTCTGGGAAGGGATCGAAACGGTTTTTTTAGCCACCACCAAAGAATATAGTTTTTTAAGTAGTAGCGTGGTTAAAGAAATCGCTCAATTCGGTGGCTCCGTCACCCATCTAGTCCCAGAAAACGTTTCTAGAGATATTTACTCATACTACAGTTAACATACTAGAATACAGCAATGAGGACGATCTGAACCTATGGCGCGCCGAGAACCTAATGATCGCAGGAAAGCACTACCTAACACTTCTAATAGTGGGGTTCCCAGTCCACCCGTCGATTTCGATATCTATCAGGATCTGGCGCGTCTGCAAGAGATGATTTTTGATAGTTTCCATATCCCCCTCACCCGTTGGACAATGATCGATGAGGGACAGATAGCCGAGCAGATCGATCTCATCTATGAAACCGTGCCACCGGCAGTACAGAAAGCTTTGGCAATTTTGCAGGAAGAACAGGAAATTATCACTAAAGCAGAGGAATACGCTCAACAAGTCCTTCGTTCCGCTCAACAAAGGGCTGCCCAAATTCTCGACGAGTCTGGTATTATTCAACAAGCAGAACGGCAAGCGGCCCAAATTCGTCAACGGGTTCAACAGGAATGCGAATCCTTGCAACAACAAACCCTCGATGAAATCGAACAGATGCGTCACAGCACCATGCAGGAAGTGCAACAGTTACGACAAAAAACCCAAGCTGAATGTCATGAAATTCAAAAAGGCGCTGACGACTATGCTGAAGCGGTTTTAGAACATCTCGATCGACAATTAGGGGAAATGTTACAAGTTATCCGCAACGGTCGTCAACAGGTAAGATCGAAACCAACATCTTCAAAAAATCTACCTGGAGAACGTCCTTAATCAGTTATCAGTTATCAGATGTAAGTTTTAAGTTAATTAGTTAGTTAGTTATCTTCATCTTTATCCCTGATTACTATTTACCGATCACTGAAAAGAACCAAACCCCCAATTCCTCACTGATAACTGATAACGGAATTTCATGAATAACCCCTCCTCGAATTCCCCTCTATTCGGACGCTTTCTTAGCGGGTTATTCAGCTGGAAAATTTGGTTATTTCTCCAGATATTTCAAGGCAGTAAAAACTTTTATCGATTCCTGTATCATTATTTATATCGTCGTCCTAAAATCGATCGCATTCTCGGTAGCGATGTTATCTATATCCCTGAGAAAAAACTTTATAGCATTCCCCTCGATGTGCTGAAAATGGAGCAGCAAATGGTTAATAGTGAGCGCCAGCAGTTGACTTCTATTACTACTTGGAAAGTTAAAACGATTCATCCCACCATCACCGAAACCGAGATCCAACTCCACGATATTACCGTCGATTTACAACAGGTACACCTGATTAAATCAGACCTTAATAACTACGATTATACTAACACTCGCCGCTTGGCTCCTCTGGTGAAAACCTTACTTTTTGAAATTAACCCCAAAATTGCCAGTTTAGTAGAAAAGAAAAATCAATTACATAGACTGCGAAATCTGGCCGCATCTTCCGAAATTTTTCATTCACAAACTCCATTGTATGATCGAGCAATTAATCAAGTCCAGCTAATTATTGATCAGGCCGAAGCTTTGGGACAAGAATGTTTAAGATTTATCCGAGAAACCCTAATCGAACGGGAATTAGTGCAATCCGATATCGATAGCAATCTCGTTGATTGTAACCTCGATTTTGCCAGTCAATATCAACTAATTCAAGAAAAATATCAACTCTGGAAAGAAGAAGTACAAGCTTATTTTGAATTAAAAGATTCTTCCCTACCTAAAAATTAACTATGGTAATCAGTAATCAGTAATCAGTAATCAGTTATCAGTTACAGGATTTATTAAACCTCTTGCATAATTAATTTGTGAAGGTTCAAAAACGGCAAAAGTAAGGATTAAATTGCATAAAATATGTAAATAGACCATTTAATTGATTATTATTCATTCTTAATTCTCCTGACTACTGACTACTGACTACTGACTCCTAACCCTAACAACAATTTTTGATTTTTACAAGAGGTCTATTATTATGTCTAATTTAACGGCAATTCGTGAACATATTTTTGCGTGGGGAAAACGCACCTATATCATGGGTGTTTTAAACGTTACTCCCGATAGTTTTAGTGATGGGGGAGAATTTGACAGTGTTGAAAATGCCCTGCTACAGGCGATGAAAATGATCGAGGCCGGGGCTGATATAATCGATATCGGTGGTCAATCCAGCCGTCCGGGAGCGCAAGAAATTAGCCTAGAAGCAGAATTATCGCGAGTTATCCCCGTAATCACCGCTATTCGACAAAAAAGTTCTATTCCTATCTCTCTCGATACCACTAGGGCAATCGTAGCAGCCCAAGGTATCGCCGCCGGGGCCGATTTGATCAATGATATTTCTGGGGGAACCTTCGATCGCCTATTATTGCCCACGGTGGCTAAATTGGCCGTTCCCATCATCCTCATGCACCTGCGGGGCAATCCGCAAACCATGCAATCCCTAACACATTATGATGATTTAGTCAAGGAAATTAAAGAATTTTTACAGAATCGCGTTAAGGAAGCTTTACAGTGGGGTATTGCTAGGGAAAATATTATCATCGATCCGGGGATTGGTTTCGCCAAAACTGGGCGACAAAATCTTGAGTTATTGCGAGAATTAGGGCAATTTCAGGATTTAGGTTTACCTATTTTAATTGGGTTGTCGAGAAAACGCTTTATCGGCGAGATTACAGGCAAAGATGACCCAAAAGAACGAGTTTTCGGAACGGCGGCGGCCTGTGCTATAGCGATCGCTAAGGGGGCCGATATCCTGCGCGTCCATGATGTGGATGCGATCGTAGATGTGAGGAAAGTGGTGGACGCAATCGAGCGAAGTTGAAAATTTTTGCTAGTCTTAGAATCATCCACAGTTCGATCGAAATTAGCGATGAATAGTCAACTAACCAGCGATCATTGTATGTTACCCGTGATTCGATCTCCCCGGGATTATCAAGTTTTTCGCATTAGCGCTGGGGATACGAATCGTTTAGCGATCGTCTTTGATTCTACCGTAGCAGGGGATTCCTTGACCGTCTGTGTGGAAATTTTCGATCCCCACGGTTGCACCCCTACCCATCGTCATCATTTTGCTGTAGAAATGTTTTTTATCCTCAAAGGGGAGGGAATGGCTATCTGTGATGGTAAACCGATTCCCCTAGGTCCAGGGGATAGTTTATTAGTCCGTCCCACGGGTATTCACGAGATTAGAAATGTGGGGGACGGAAGACTTTATGCACTATGTTTTATGGTTCCCAATGAGGATTTTTCGGAATTAATTCGCAATGGTATCCCAGAGGAGTTAGACGCAGAAGATTTAGAGGTGTTGATGGGAACTATTAAAGGATAATCAAGCAATACCATCCCTTAAATTTTGGGCTTTTTTTTCAGGAAAAGAGCGATAAAAAAGGTAAAGGTTCCTCCCAGAAGTCCGAAGATTAGCCAATTTAATCTTGGATAGCCTTTATTGATAGCGATGACTGTAGCAATGGCACCGATGAGACAATGCCAGAAAAAAAGCAACAAGAATAAATCCAAGCTCGGGGAAATATCAGCAATTAGTTTCATATTTTCTCAGTAGAGCGATCGAGTTAATTGTTTAGATAGCAAATCTCTAGAATCTTGCCAATGACCGAATCCCTGACCCGATTTTATGTTTATTCACATCTATAAGTATTTCTCTTATTTTTTTGTCCAAGGCCATTTTGTTCCCATCTCGGTTAAAGCTGAAAAAACTAGATAGAGAATGAGAAGGGCAACACAAAAGAGAAAAGTCAATAAGTCGTTATTCATCGAGTTATCGCTGATAGGTTAAAGGTCACTGATTCGCTACTATCCATTTGTCCACTACTTAGCAATTGCTGCTTTTCTAGACTGTTGAAACAGGTTTGATTATTGTTGCTGTTGCGCCAAATAGTTAAGCACTGTTTCCAGATTCAAGTCTAAGCGTTCCGAGATTTGTTGTGGGGTTAAACCGAGGTCTTGCAGTAGAGGAATTGTTTTCAATTTTTGCAAGTTTATTCCCTGTTCAATTCCCTGTTCAATTCCCCGTTCAATTCCCTGTTCAATTCCCTGTTCAATTCCCTGTTCAATTCCATCTCCAAAAGCTTCTTGATAGAAACGAGTTTGTTTTAGGTCTTGTAGTTCTAACATAGCTTCTATTTCCTCCCGACTTTTTTGGGGTAACTTATAAATGATTATGGTTTCGATTAAATCAATGACATTTCTCTGCACTAAGCGATCGCTGACTTCTCTTTGAGCCTGTTTAATTAAAATCTTAGCAGAATTAACAGCTTGACTCTCACTTTCCGTAACCAATTTGATCAGAGCGATCGCTAAGGAAGGAGTCTCATCATTTGCCAATTCATCCAGATAGATTCTTTTAATCCTGTCCAAGGATAACAAGTCAGCAAATTGCTGGGGATGTTCTCGCTCAATTTCTCGACTAGGATAAATAACAACTATCTGCCACGGTGACAAAGGTTTATACTGTCTAAGATACAAGAAAAGTTCTGAAAATAATCGATAATATAGGTCTTCATCCTTTTGAAACTGCACTTCTACCAGATAAAAGGGTGAATTTTCTAGATGATCGATCGGCAAAAATAAACCATCTAATCGGAAAGCTAGTTGTTTGACTTCTTGGGAAGTAAATCGATAATTGCTAACCCTAGCATCGGGTTGAGCGATTAATTCAAAGAACGAATCGGGAAAATCGAGAAACATTCGATAGAATATGCTGTCAGTTTTCATGCTGCCACAAAATTGCCTGTAATTTCAGCTTAATCCGCCTATGATCATCCCATCATTTCTGCAACCCGGTGCTAAAGTTTCTCTGGTGGCCACCAGTGGATCCGTCAAGGAATTAGCCGCCCTAGAAAAAGGCGTAGAAATCTGGCGATCAAGGGGTTATCAAGTGGAATTTAGCGATAATTGGTCGAATCGTCGCGGTTATCTCGCCGGTAGCGACGAGCAACGTCGTCAAGCTTTAGCCCAAGCATGGCAAGATGCCGATTGTCAAGCAATTCTCTGCGCTAGGGGGGGGTACGGTAGCGCTCGCCTCTTGGAAAATTGGACATGGGCAAAAACTAACCCGAAATGGTTAATCGGTTTTTCCGACGTGACGGGGATTTTATGGAGTTTAGCGAAACAGGGCATTTGTAGCGTTCACGGGCCAGTTTTAACTACCTTAGCCCAAGAAAGTCCCCAATCAATTGATCGCCTCTTTTCTCTTCTGGAAGGTCGTCCTTTAGCCCCTCTTATCGGTCAAGGTTGGGGTGGGGGCAAAGTGCGGGGACGCTTATTACCAGCCAATTTAACCGTAGCTACCCATCTCCTCGGAACCTCGGTTCAACCCACCCTAGAGGGGGTAATTTTAGCCCTAGAGGACGTAACCGAGGCCCCCTACCGGATCGATCGAATGTTAACTCAGTGGCGAATGCTGGGCATTTTCTCCCAAATTAAAGCCATTGCCCTCGGTCGTTTTAGCCGTTGTCTGGCAGCCCCCGGCAGTGATAGTCAAACCGTAGAGGAAGTCTTAAAAGAGCGTTTGGGCGATTTAGGCATTGCGGTTATTGCTGAGTTACCTTTCGGTCATGATGGCGATAATGCCGCTTTACCGGTGGGAACAATGGTAGAACTGGACGGGGATCGGGGAATCTTAGAATTTTTCTATCCTCAATGATCCACTTTTTTGATAGTATCTTAGAGAAGTGTTAACAAATGTAACAAAAAATTAATTATAGATGAAAGTATTAGTTGTCGGTGCGACGGGAACCCTAGGGCGACAGATCGTGCGTCATGCCATCGATCAGGGACATCAAGTGCGTTGTTTGGTACGCAGTCAGAGAAAAGCGGCTTTTTTGAAGGAATGGGGCGCGGAATTAGTCGGGGGAACCCTGCGGGATAAAAGTACCATTATTACCGCTTTAGAGGGAATGGATGCGGTAATCGATGCCGCTACTGCCCGGGCGACGGACTCGGCCAGCATTAAACAGGTGGATTGGGATGGTAAAGTTAATCTGATTCAAGCGGCCAAAACCGCGGGAGTAGATCGCTTTATTTTCTTTTCGATTCTCAATGCCGAAAAATATCCCAACGTGCCTTTAATGGAGATAAAACGCTGCACCGAGAAATTTCTGGCAGAATCGGGTTTAAAATATACAATTCTCCGTCCCTGTGGCTTTATGCAGGGTTTAATCGGTCAATACGCCATCCCGATGTTAGATAATCAAACGGTCTGGATCACGGGGGAAAGTACAGCGATCGCCTACATGGACAGCCAAGATATCGCTAAATTCGCCGTCCGCGCCCTAGAAGTCCCCGAAACCGTCGGTCAATCCTATCCCGTGGTCGGCAGCAAAGCTTGGAAAGCTGAAGAAATTATCGAAGTTTGCGAGCGCCTATCGGGTAAAGAGGGGAAAATTTGGCGTTTACCCATGGGATTACTGCGTTTTATGCGGGGAATAACCCGTTGTTTCCAATGGACTTATAATATATCTGACCGACTAGCTTTTGCGGAAGTTCTCGCTAGTGGTCAAGCTCTTGATGCCCCAATGGAAGAAGTTTATCAAGTATTTGGCCTTGATCCGAGTCAAACAACTACTTTAGAATCCTATTTACAAGAATACTTTAGCCGCATTCTCAAGAAGCTCAAGGAAATCGACTTCGAGAAACAAAAAGCTCAGAAGAAGAAGAAAACTCCTTTCAAAAAGAAAGCGTGAACCAGCAGTAGGAAAATTTGTCAATGCCCAAAATCGGCATTATTTACAACGATATTAAGCCTATCGCTTGTAAAACAGCCCATCAGATACAAGATCAGCTACTTTCTTTAGGTTGGCAGGTGTTTATGGCTACCGGCAGCGGTGGCCTGCTAGGCCATTCTAAACCCTCTCGTCCGGTTTGTTTTACCCCGATCGATCAGTTAGTCCCCCCCCACTTCGAGCAAGATTTAAGTTTTGCGATCGTGTTGGGGGGCGATGGTACAGTTCTATCGGCGGCCCGGCAGTTGGCCACCCTCAATTTGCCCCTGTTAACGGTCAATACGGGACACATGGGCTTTTTGACCGAAATTTACCTAAATCAGCTTGAACCAGCCTTAGAGCAGGTTTTAGAGGGGAAATACACCATCGAAAATCGCTCGATGATCACGGTGCGACTGTTTCGCGAAGATACCCTCCTCTGGGAGGCACTTTCTCTTAATGAGGTGGTCGTCCACCGGGAACCCCTCACCAGTATGTGTCATTTTGAGATTCAAATTGGTGAACACGCACCCGTCGATATCGCTGCCGATGGGGTGATTCTCTCCACTCCTACCGGTTCTACTGCCTATGCTCTCAGCGCCGGTGGCCCGGTAATAACTCCCGATGTGCCAGTATTACAATTAGCTCCCATTTGTCCCCATTCTTTAGCTTCTAGGTCTTTGGTATTTTCTGACAAGGAAACTGTGAATATTTTTCCAGCAACTGCTAATCGGATGGTGATGGTAGTGGACGGTAATGGCGGTTCTTATATCTTGCCCGAAGATCGAATTAATGTACAGAAATCGCCCCACCAAGTCCATTTTATCCGTCTGCAATCGACGGAATTCTTCCGCATCCTCCGGGAAAAATTGGGTTGGGGTTTGCCTCATATCGCTAAACCAACTTCGGTGGAATTACCTTAATCAGTTATCAGTGATCAATTATCGGTTATCAGATGCGAGCTTTCAGTTCATTGATTGCTAGTTACTGTTTACTGATAGCTGAATTTATGCTCTCTTTTCGTGCCAAGATAGCTTTTTATTTAGAGGATGTCACCACGGCGATCGGACTGACGGTAAATCTGCTTATCTTAGCATTAATTTTACTCTCGTTGGGGATTTATGTGGCGCAAACCTATCCCTTATCCGCCACTTGGCAAATGTGGTTACGTCAGCTTGATGGGGGAATTTTAAGCTTATTTTCCCTAGAGTATTTAATTCGGTTTTGGTGTGCGGAATCAAAACTAGGCTTTGTTTTTAATATTTTTTCTATCCTAGATTTATTATCAATTCTTCCCCTATTTTTTGGTTTTTTTGATATTAGGTTCTTTAGAATTTTTCGCTGGTTTAGAATTTTGCGAGTGATTCGTTTTTTTGGTTCCGATCTTTCTATTTTTCAAATTAAAACTTCCGATCAGATAGTATTTATTCGCATTTTACTAACTCTATTTTCGATTATTTTTGTCTATGCGGGTTTAATTTATCAGATCGAACACCCAATTAATCCCCAAGTTTATCGGACATTTTTTGATGCTTTTTACTTTGCTGTCGTGACTATGACTACCGTGGGATTTGGGGATGTAACTCCCCTTTCCGATGGGGGCAAAATGGTGACAGTTTTAATGATTTTAACGGGAGTTTTGTTAATTCCCTTGCAAATTAGCGATCTGACTAAACAAATATTAAAATCTGGCAATCAAATTGATTATCCTTGTCCAGATTGTAGTTTACCCCGTCACGATATAGATGCCAATTTTTGTAAAAACTGTGGCGCAAAACTCTTAAAAAAACCTGATTGAGACTAATTCTGGCGAAAGGGGGAAATGGGGAGCTTTTCAGTGATCAGTAAACAGTAATCAGTGAACTGAAAAGGCTCTCTTGGATATTGGCTGAAAAATGTTCACAATGTCACATTATGGGCGCAAGCAGTTCGACCAACTCACTGACCACGTTGCGCCCCTACATTGCACCTGTGTGATTTGGTAGGGACTTATAGCCTACACCCTTTCTTCGATAAGATTTGCTCATCACTATAACCCCAAGAGAGCCACTGATAACTGATCACTGATAACTGTCTCGGAGCCTCCTGTCTCCTGACTCCTAACGACCGACGACCGACGACCGACGGAATCATGACAATTTACAATTGCTTAATAATTGTTGCCACTGCCGTGATAATATGTCTTGTGGCTTACCTGAGCGTCATAGCTGGGAAAGCAATCCAGATATTGAGATTAGTCTATCGCTGATTTAGGTGTACCTTGTCTGATCCATCGATCGAATCTCCCCCAACCCCAGAAACCAACCCGCCGTCAGATCCGATGCGGGAATACTATCAACTACAAAACACCCTATTGATCACCACCCTGATCTTAAGCGGTCTGATCTTTATCCCCGTGTGGTGGTTTTATTCTCTCAATACCGCCCTTAATTACCTATTAGGGGCAATGGTGGGAGTTGTTTACCTAAAACTCCTCGCCGGGGAAGTGGAAAAATTGGGGGTAACGAAAAATCGGGTAGGCAAAAAAGGATTAGCCCTATTCGCTGGATTAATCATCATCGCCAGTCGTTGGCAAGAACTGCACATAGTGCCAGTTTTTTTGGGTTTTTTGACCTATAAAGGCGCAATCATCGTCTATACCCTGCAAACCATCTTCAAGCTGGAGCAGAAAGCCGATTCCTAAACCCTTTGACCGTTAAAATAACCCTGATTTGCGAACCTGAATCTCTCCAAGGTGGAAATGTTAGACAGTTTAAGTGTGCTTAATTTTTATAGTCTCGCTTCCCTGGAAGTGGGACAACACTGGTACTGGCACATCGGCGGACTAAAAATTCACGGGCAAGTGATCGCAGTCTCCTGGATCGTCTTCGCTATCTTAATCATCGCCTCGATCGCCGCTACCCGCAAGATCCAGAAAGTTCCTAGCGGTATTCAAAACCTCATGGAGTACGTTCTGGAATTTCTGCGCGATTTAGCCAAAAACCAGCTAGGAGAAAAGGAATATCGACCCTGGTTGCCCTTCATCGGCACCCTATTTTTATTTATTTTCGTTTCTAACTGGTTAGGGGCCTTGATTCCTTGGAAGTTAATCGAACTGCCTGAAGGAGAATTAGCCGCCCCCACTAACGACATCAATACCACGGTGGCGTTAGCTCTACTGACTTCCCTCGCTTACTTCTACGCGGGCATCAGTAAAAAAGGACTCGGTTACTTCGCTCACTACCTAGAGCCGATTCCCGTGCTATTACCGATCAAAATTTTAGAAGACTTTACCAAACCCCTCTCCCTCAGCTTCCGTCTTTTCGGAAACATCCTCGCGGATGAGTTGGTAGTGGCGGTATTAGTCTTCCTTGTCCCCCTAGTCGTACCCCTACCCCTGATGGCTCTCGGTTTATTTACCAGCGCTATTCAGGCCCTTGTCTTCGCCACCCTTGCCGGGGCCTATATCCATGAGGCCCTGGAATCGGAACACGAAGAGGAACACGCTTAAAAGCGAGGGACGAAAAAAGAAAAATTTCTTAGGAAAAAGTGTCCAAATAATAGGATAATAACTAAGAAATTATTGGTCGAATTCAGGATGAGCAACTGAATTCCCAGATCGTTCTTTCCCAAAAACTCTTTCGGGAGTTTTGAGCAGAAAACCAGCCATTTTTTACGGCTGAGAACGCGCTCTGTAAGCAACAGATTGAAATTGATTAGTAAATAGAGGAAAAAATCACCATGAACCCCACAGTAGCTGCCGCTTCCGTTATCGCCGCCGCCCTCGCCGTTGGTTTAGCCGCTATCGGCCCCGGTGTTGGTCAAGGTACTGCTTCTGGAGAAGCTGTTTCCGGTATCGCCCGTCAACCCGAAGCTGAAGGAAGAATTCGTGGTACCCTTCTCCTCAGCTTGGCATTCATGGAATCCTTAACCATCTACGGCTTGGTTATCGCTCTCGTTTTACTGTTCGCTAACCCCTTCGCCTAATTAAAAAAGCAGTGGGCTATCAGCCCCCAGTCCCCAGCTTGGCGGGCGAGTTTTCAAAACTCGAAAAAACGCCGAAGGAGCCAACTAAAAAACCTAGTTTTTGGGACGGAAGGCTGATAGCTAGTTAAGGGAATTTTAGTGATTCCCCCTGACTGTTTATTGTTAAAGCAGGGGGATCATCTTCCTTTTTTGAACCTGTCTATAGCTTCTATTTATCAGGAATAAATCAATGTTTGATTTCGATGCCACCCTGCCAGTGATGGCACTACAGTTTATTCTTTTGGCAGTGATCCTGAACGCCGTTTTTTATAAACCCCTCAGTAAAGTTTTAGATGAACGGGCGGAGTATATTCGGCAAACCGAAGGCGGAGCCAAAGAACAACTAGCCAAAACCGAAGCACTGGTACAAGAGTACGAATTGCAATTAACTTCGGCTCGTAAACAATCCCAAGAGATTATCGCCCAAGCGCAAGCCGAGGCCCAAAAACTAGCCAGCGAACGAGTTGCCGCAGCCCAAAAAGAAGCGATCGCTCGTAAAGAAGCCGTCGCCGCCGAAATTGCCCAACAGAAAGAAGAAGCCTTTCGTTCTCTAGAAGGACAAGTGGCCTCTCTTTCCCGTCAAATTCTCGAAAAACTCCTCGGCCCCGAACTCGTTCGCTAAACCCCAGCCCTTGGTTAATAACAGTGATCAGTGAAAAGATAGAACTCAGTCGTCAGGAGTTAGAAGACTGATAACTGATAACTGATAACTGATAACTGAATAACCTACTCCCCGCCCTCAATAATCATGATCATCGACACAATTTTATTATTAGCCACGGAGGCGAAGGAAGCGGCAGCAGAAGGATTCGGCATCAACACCGATATCTTAGGAACTAACCTATTTAACCTCTCGATTCTGCTCGGTTTAGTCATCTTCTACGGCCGCAAAGTTCTCGGACAAATCCTCGGAGAACGTCAGTCGAAGATTGCTGAAGCTTTAGCCGAAGCTGAAGACCGGAAAAATATTGCCGCTACCGCCCTCGCCGAAGAACAGAAAAAACTCGCCCTGGCAAAACAAGAGGCGGAAAAAATTATCAATAACGCTCGAGATAGAGCTAAAACTGTCACCGCCGACATCGCCGCCCAAGCTGAACTCGATATTCAAAGAATGCGCGAAAGTGCCGCTAAAGATCTCTCGGCGGAACAGGATCGCGTTTTAGTAGAATTACGCCAAAGAATTACCGCTTTAGCCTTAGCTAACGTGGAATCCCAGTTAAGCACCGGCCTGGAAGAATCGGTACAACAAACCCTAATTGATCGCAGTTTGGCCAACCTAGGAGGTAAATAGATGCAGGGAAGTTTAATCAGTTCAGAAATAGCCGAACCCTACGCCCAAGCATTACTTTCCGTCGCCCAAAGCAGCGGACAATTAGAAGCGATCGGCGGCGAAATTAAATCCCTCTTAGAATTGTTGGAAAATGCTCCCGATCTAAGAGCTTTTATCGGCAATCCCGTCATCAAAGAAGAAGCTAAAAAAGCCGTTCTTTCCCAAGTAATGGGGAGCAGCGCCAATCCCTATTTAACTAACTTCATGATGTTATTGGTCGATAAACGTCGGATTCAATTTTTAGAACCCGTTTGTCAACAATATCTCACCCTGGCTAGAGTGCTGACTAACACCGTTTTAGCGGAAGTTTCCTCAGCCACCGAATTGAACGATAGCCAAAAACAAATCGTCATCGACAAAGTGAAAACCCTAACCGGGGCGAACGTGGTCGAACTGAAAACCAAAGTTGATACCAGCCTGATCGGTGGTGTGGTGATCAAAGTCGGTTCTCAGGTCTTTGATGCCAGCATTCGCGGTCAACTACAACGCCTCAGCCTCTCCCTGCGCTAAGGTCATCTAATCTCTCTTTTTTGCCGTTTTTTCACCTTCTAATTTTTTACTTTTTCCCAGATTAAACTATGGTAGCTATCAGACCCGACGAAATTAGCACGATTATTCGTCAACAGATCGAATCCTATAACCAAGAAGTACAGGTCTCCAACGTGGGAACCGTCCTGCAAGTGGGTGACGGTACTGCCCGCATCTACGGCCTACAACAGGCCATGTCGGGAGAACTATTAGAATTTGAAGATGGAACCGTCGGCATCGCCCTTAACCTCGAAGAAGATAACGTCGGCGCGGTGTTAATGGGTGACGGTTTCGGGATTAAAGAAGGCGGTACGGTGAAAGCTACCGGTAAAATCGCTCAGGTTCCCGTGGGTGATGCCTTAGTCGGCCGCGTGGTTGATGCCCTCGGTCGTCCCATTGACGGGAAGGGGGAAATCCTCGCCAGCGAAACCCGTCTGGTGGAATCCCCCGCCCCCGGTATTGTCGCTCGCAAATCCGTCTGTGAACCGATGCAAACCGGCATCACCGCTATCGATGCCATGATTCCCGTCGGTCGTGGTCAACGGGAGTTAATTATCGGTGACAGAAAAACCGGTAAAACAGCGATCGCCATTGACACGATCATTAACCAGAAAAGCGAAGACGTGATCTGTGTCTATGTCGCCATCGGTCAAAAAGCCTCCACCGTCGCCCAAGTAATCGACACCCTCACCCAAAGAGGCGCCATGGATTACACCGTGGTGGTGGCCGCTAACGCTAACGACCCCGCCACCCTCCAGTATATCGCCCCCTACACCGGAGCTTCGATCGCCGAATACTTCATGTATAAAGGCAAAGCGACCCTAGTTATCTACGATGACCTCACCAAACAGGCTCAAGCTTATCGTCAGCTATCCCTGCTCATGCGTCGTCCTCCCGGTCGGGAAGCTTACCCCGGCGACGTTTTCTATCTCCACTCCCGTTTACTAGAGCGCGCCGCTAAACTCAGCGATGCCCTCGGTGGTGGCAGCATGACCGCCCTGCCGATTATCGAAACCCAAGCTGGTGACGTTTCTGCCTACATTCCCACCAACGTAATTTCGATCACTGACGGTCAGATCTTCCTCTCCACCGACCTCTTTAACGCTGGTTTCCGTCCCGCTATTAACGCTGGTATTTCCGTATCCCGGGTGGGTTCGGCGGCCCAAACGAAAGCGATGAAGAAAGTTGCTGGTAAATTAAAACTCGAATTAGCCCAGTTTGACGAATTAGAAGCTTTTGCTCAATTCGCTTCTGACCTTGATGCGGCCACCCAAGCACAACTCGCTCGCGGTCAACGTCTGCGTCAAATCCTGAAACAGCCCCAAAACTTCCCCCTCTCCGTTTGGGAACAGGTGGCGGTGGTTTATGCCGGTTTAAACGGTTATCTCGACGATATCGCCACCGATAAAGTTATCGATTTCTGCGCCGGTTTACGCGAATACCTGAAAACTAGCAAACCTCGTTACGTTGAGATCGTCAGCACTGAAAAACAACTCAACGACGAAGCAGAAGGCCTGCTCAAAGATGGCATCAACGAGTACAAACAGGCTTTTAAATAATCTCGGTAATCAGTAAATGAATGTTGGTAATGGGGGTTAGGTTTTGGGGGATGGGGTGTTGAGGTTTTGGGGTTTTGGGGTATGAGTTGAAATTTCTCTATCTCCCCATTTCCCTGTTTCCCCACCTCTCCATTCCCTCCTAAACCCCGACTCTTGACTGATAACTGATAACTGATAACTGATAACTGATAACTGATAACTGAATTATGCCTAATCTCAAAGCGATTCGCGACCAAATTCAATCGGTCAAAAATACCAAAAAAATTACCGAGGCCATGCGTCTGGTGGCGGCAGCAAAAGTGCGCCGCGCCCAAGAACAAGTTCTCTGTACCCGTCCTTTTGCCGATGCCCTCGCTCAGGTACTTTATAATCTGCAAGGTCGTTTAGCCTTTAGTGATGTTAATTTACCCCTACTGGCCCAACGGGAAGTAAAAACCGTGGCTCTGTTAGTAGTCACAGGCGATCGAGGTCTTTGTGGCGGTTATAATACTAACGTCATCCGTCGTGCCGAACAACGGATGAATGAATTAAAAGAGCAAGGGATTAACTATCAATTAGTTGTTGCCGGCCGGAAAGCAGCACAGTATTTCGAGCGCCGCAATGCTCCCATTGCCGCTAAATTTATTAACCTCGAACAGATTCCCACTGCCGATGAAGCTGGCACGATTGGGGATGAATTGCTTTCCTTATTTTTATCGGAAACAGTCGATCGCGTCGAGTTAATTTATACTCGTTTTATCTCCCTGATCAGTGCCACTCCGGTGATTCAAACCCTGTTACCTTTAACTACCCAAGGTTTAGCGGTACAGGATGACGAGATTTTCCGTTTGGTGACTAAAGAGGGAAAATTTAAGGTACAACGGGAAAAAATGGCCAGCCAACCGGCGCAGGTTTTTCCCCAAGACATGATTTTTGAGCAGAATCCCGTCCAAATTCTCGATTCTCTCCTACCTTTGTACTTAAATAACCAATTACTGCGCGCTCTCCAGGAATCGGCAGCGAGTGAATTAGCAGCCCGGATGACAGCGATGAGTAACGCCAGCGAGAACGCCAGCGAGTTAATTGGGACTTTAAGCCGTACCTACAACAAGGCGCGTCAAGCAGCTATTACGCAAGAATTGCTAGAAGTAGTAGCGGGAGCCAACGCTCTCTAGGTTTAAGCCAGTTTTTCTTGTGATTATCAGTAGGAGTGATTATTTTCACTCCTTTTTTTCGTTATAGATAGCAGTAAACTATTAGCCTTATACTAAATCCGTTGAGTATAGGCTACTTATAAGGACAGGCACTCATGCAATAGGCAATAGGCAAAAGGGGGAATAAATAATCAGTCTTTAATAACCAGATTTAGTATCATACTAAATCCGTTGAGCATAGGCTACTTATAAGGACAGGCACTCATGCAATAGGCAATAGGCAAAAGGGGGAATAAATAATCATTCTTTAATAACTCGATTTGGTACCCTATCATATTTGCAATGTCTTGTCAAGGAATTTTTGTTAATGTTAAAGGTCACATTTTTTCAGAGATTTGTAGCAATAATTTACAAAAAAATTATATGATCTGTATTGATCGTCACTTAGAATTTTAAGGGTGGCTTGTCTGGAGTAAAATTACCAGCATTTTCTTCCCTAACCCATTCAAAAATTTCGATCGAATCGTTTTAATTGGTTTTTTGGGATCGGTCGGCTCTACGGCTCTCCCACAATTATGAACTTATGTAACAAGTTTTCTTGCCACTGCATAAAAATCAAGCTTCCTCCGAAACAAGTAATAGAGGCCAAACAAAAAGGAGTTTTTACCATGACTAGCGCAGCTAATTCTGGCAATATCTTGATGGGATTGGGACTAGAAGCCATTCTTGCTCAATTTGCCAATTCAGAAACCTATTATCAAAACTTAACAGCAATTTTCGGCAATCAGTACGACACCAGCAAAGCGGAAACCCTACGCATTCAATGGCAAGAGGGAGATTTTAGCAACTTACCAGCGATCTTAGTCCTCCCAGTTGATCGCTTACCCAGCGCACGCGGGGCTTACTCGATCGCCACCGATACTATTTATATCGCCGATCGCCAGATGAGTTTCGAGGGATTGGTGAACCTTCTTCTCGAAGAAATCGGTCACGCGATCGATCGCTCTTTGAACCCGATCGATACAAAAGGGGACGAGGGCGCGATTTTTGCCGCTTTCGTCCTCGGACAGGAGCTATCGCCCGAAATTCTGAACCGATGGCGGGAAGAAGACGATCGCGCGACGATCGTGGTGGACGGACGAGAGCTAGTGGTCGAAAAGCAGGATATCGTCGGCACGAACGACAATGATAATCTACAGGGAACCGCGAGCGCAGATATCATTGAGGGATTAGCCGGAAACGACTTGATTTTCGGCGGGGGGGGTGACGATACCCTGTACGGGGACGGCGGTTCCGATTTCTTCTTTACCGAGGCGGGGAACGACATCATCGACGGTGGGGGGGGGACCGATACCTTCGTCGGCAATTATCGGAACGCGATCAGCAACGTCATCATGACCTACAGTATCGCGACCGGGAGCGGGACGATCGAGGTGGCGGGAGAAAAAGATGCCTTTACCTCGATCGAGAGTTTTAGCGGTTTTCTGGGTTCCGCATTCGACGATTATCTATTCGGCGGAACCGCCAACGATAACAATATCGACGGGGGCGCAGGCAACGATACGGTTTTCGCCAACAGTGGCGGTGACTCGGTGTACGGTAAGAACGGGAACGATTACCTAGACGGGGGAAACGACAATGACGAACTCTACGGCAACGAGGGAAACGATTCCCTCTACGGGAGCGAGGGAAACGATGAACTCTACGGCGGCAACGGGAACGATCTCGTTGACGGCGGCGCAGGGGGCGATATTCTCTACCAAGACGCGGGAAACGATTCCCTCTACGGGGGAACCGACATCGATACTTACCGCGCCGACTACAACGCCTCCGCGGCGCGGGTAGTGATGACCTACTCGATCACGATGAGTAACGGGACGATCACCGTCGGGAGCGAGCGGGACTTTTTTTACTCGATCGAGAAATTCGATAACTTCATCGGTAGTTCCTTCAACGATGTCCTCTTCGGAGGGTCGGGCAACGACTTCAATATTCAAGGTGGCGCGGGCAACGATACCATCTCCGGCAATCAGGGCAACGATACCCTTTCTGGCGATAGCGGCGATGATATTCTCAACGGCGGTTCCGATAACGATTATCTCCTCGGTGGTCTCGGGAACGATGTCGTGAACGGCGATAGCGGCGATGATACTCTCGTCGGGGGTAGCGGCAATGACACCCTGAACGGGGGTGTAGGAACCGATCTCTACGATACCACTTATAACACTTCCCCGACGGCGATAACGATGGACTACGGCGGCACTTCGGGAAACCCGCGGATTATCGTCGGGAATACAACGGATTTATTGATCTCGATCGAACGCCTCTTTCTCATCGGCACGGAATTTAACGACTCCCTCCTCGGTGGCGGTGGTAACGACCCCAACGTAAGCGGGGGAAAAGGAAACGATACCGTTGTCGGTAACGGCGGCGATGACGTTCTCTACGGGGATGACGATAACGATCTCGTCTACGGGGGCGAGGGAAGAGATACGGTATACGGCGGCGATGGGGTCGATACCCTCTACGGCGACCCTGGCAATAATGTTCTCTACGGTGGCGAGGATAAAGATATCCTCTACGGGGGGAACGATGCCGATACCATCTACGGCGAGAATCACGACGATACCCTCTACGGCAACGGGGGAAACGATTCTCTCTTCGGCGGCAATGGAGCCGATAACCTCTACGGGGGCGACGGGAACGATCATTTCGACAGTGGCAGTGGCGATGATTCCCTCTTCGGCGACGCGGGAGACGATCTCTTCTTCAACTCCGGTGGAAGCGATACCATCGATGGCGGCGCGGGAACCGATACTTACTCGGTCGATTTTATCGGTGGTAGTCCGGTATTCATGATCTACGATCCCCTGACCGTATCGGGTAACGGTACGGTCAGGGGAAATCAAGTCGATACGCTGATCTCGATCGAGCGTTGCAATCTATCCGGTACGGAGGATAACGATTTTATTCTCGGCGGTTGGGGATCGGATAGCTATAATTTTAGCTTGACCTTCAGCGATGGCGGCCTCCGCGGCAACGGCGGCGATGATACCATCGACGGTAATAGCGGGAACGATTCGCTTTTCGGGGAGGACGGGAACGATTTTCTCATCGGCGGTTGGGGTAGTGATACCCTGTACGGGGGAGATGATAACGATCGCCTGATCGGGGTCAACCCCAACGCAGCCGCCCCCGGACAGAACGAACAGGACGATCTCTACGGGGGAGCGGGGGCGGATCTGTTCATCCTCGGTGACGCGAACTGGATCGGCTACGACGACGGTAGTACCAGTAGTTCGGGCAGTGGAGATTACGCCGATATCGAAGATGCTAATTTCTCCGAGGGCGATCGGATTCAACTACGCGGTTCGCGAGCGGACTATCTCGTCCAGAAGGCCCGTTTCAGCAATGACGTGGAAATTTATCTGATTAAACCTTGGGGGGAACCCGATGAACTGATCGCTGAGGTCAGCGGCTATACCAGTCTAGGCGACGGGGTTTTTGTCTTCGTTCCCGCCACTTCCGTATCCGCGATCACCGTGGCCGCGACCGATGCCAGCGCGGGGGAACCAGCCAACGCGGGCGTTTTTACCCTCACCCGAAGCGGGAATATAGCGAACGCGCTGACCGTGAACTATCTCCTTGCTGGGTCGGCTACCAACGGGGTAGATTACAGTAATCTCACTGGAAAAGTTACTTTCGCGGCGGGAAGTAGTACCGCCACCGTCACGATTAACCCGATCGAGGATACGGCGATCGAGGGGAACGAATTCGTTCTTTTACAGATCGCCGAGGGAACTGGCTACACCCTCGGAGCCACGAGCGGCGCGGTTATCACCCTCACCGATAACGATGTTTACACGGCGATCGAACCTGCGAGTCTCGGCAGTAATATCACCCTCGTCCGCGATTCGGCCAATCGTCTGAGCGCGCGATCAAGCGAAGAAACCCTACCGCTTTATAGCCTAGAGGATACGCCGCTCCAGATCGGTCAATATCCCGATTGGCAGGCTCTCGCGGTCGAGCGGATCGACGGACTCAACCAGATTTTATGGAAAAATACCCGCGATAACTATCTTCAGATTTGGTACACCGATACGAATTGGCGTTGGCTCGGCGGGGATAGTACAAACGGATTAAATACCCTAGACGCGTACAATCTAGAGAAAAAATTCCAGTTCGACGCCAACGGGGACGGCCGGATCGGTATGACCTTCACCAACCTTGAAGCGGCGGGATCGGTCGCGATCGTCCGGGATACCCTGAACCGACTCTACGCCCGAACGAGCTTAGGAGATAGGGCGATCGGGGCGGTTAACGGTACACCCCTGACGGAAACCTCGAATCCTGGACGACAGATTCTCGGCGCGGAAACGCTGAACGGGGTTAATCAACTCGTCTGGCGAAACACGACGACGAACGCGCTCGAACTCTGGACGATGGACGCGGACTGGCAGTTTGCGGGGAATGACGCTCCGATCGCCCCCACCTCCCCGACGGCATTACAATTAGAGCGGGATTTCGAGATGGATCTCAACGGCGACACCGTGATCGGTCGTTTACCGAACCTATCGGATATTACCCTAACCCTCACCCCGGCTACCGTCACCGAGAACGGTACGCCGAACCTCCTGTACACCTTCACCCGTCGCGGCCCGCTCGCGAATCCCCTCGCGGTGAACTTCAGTGTCACGGGAACCGCGACCTTTACCACCGACTATACCCAAACTGGGGCGACCGCTTTTACCGCTACTGGGGGAACCGTAGGCTTTAACGCGGGCGCAAGTACGGCGATCGTCACCCTCGATCCCGTCGGCGACACGCTCATCGAACCCAATGAAACCGTCTCTCTCGCGATCGCTCCAGGAACCGATTACACCCGCGGGACGACGGAAGCTGTCACGGGGATGATCGCCAACGACGATCTACCGACCCTGACGATCGATAACCTGATCTTCGTGGAGGGATTGGAAGCGAACGCATTGATCCCCGTCCGTCTTAACGGCCGGTTCGGTGAACCGATCCGCGTCAACTACACCACCGCCAACGGCACGGCGATCGCTGCTACAGATTACACCGCATCCTCGGGAATTTTGACGATTCCGGCCAATACAACCACCGCTTTTATTCGCGTCCCGATCGCTAACGATACCCTCAACGAAGCGGACGAAACCTTTACCGTTACCCTGTCAAACCCAGTCAACTCCACGATCGCCCGGGCGATGGCGACGATCACCATCACCGATACTCTCGAAAGCGATGTCAGCACCGTCCTCACAAATGGGTTAGAAAACCTACAACTGACTGGCACGAATCCGATTAACGGCACTGGTAACGCAGGTAATAATCGCATTACGGGTAATAGTGGTAATAATATTCTTGATGGTGGCTTAGGAAATGATACTCTCGCAGGTAATGCGGGTAATGATACTCTCACGGGTGGAGCAGGAATTGATCAAATTGAATATCGCTCTACTCGTGCTTTTGTTGCCAGCGATTTTGGGGTAGACACGATCAGCGATTTCGTGGTTAATCAAGATAAAATTGTCCTGAGCAAAACCACTTTTGCTGCTTTAACCAGTGGGGTTGGTAACGGTTTTAGTCAAGCTAGTAATTTCGCCGTCGTTGCTAATAATAGTTTAGTGGCCGCTAGTAATGCTTTTATTGTTTATAGCAGTGGCACTGGCCATCTATTCTATAACCAAAATGGCAGCGCAGCGGGATTGGGAACCGGTGACAATTTTGCGGTTTTAACTGGTAATCCTAGCCTAACAGCCAACGATTTCCTCTTGGTGGCTTAATCAAAAACAGTAGTCAGTTATCAGTTTTTGTCAAATTTACAGTTTTAGGAAGGCAGGATCGATCACCAGTTTAATAGTTGAATATTCCTAGCATTATCGGGGAAAATCTTAGCAAAGTTTTTCGGCAGCGAAAGCCCAAAATTAACCGCAACATGGACTTGCGTTAAAATAATCTACCAAGTCTTAAGGCGGACTAGATTAAGCCCAAAAGAGTATAGACCTGACAGGGGGACAAGCAAGCTGAAAAGCTTATGTAGCATAAAATACAGACACAGACTCCAAAAAAAGATAAGTCATATTTACCATATATGACCTAAATAACGAAAATGATAAGTGAAC
>SFCA01000208.1:0-35317 GCA_007095475.1 Microcystis aeruginosa Ma_QC_C_20070703_M131
ATTATAGATGATTTCCTGACCTAAGATCACATTTTATTCTTTTTTCCACTTCAATCTAAGAATTGAGAAAAAAGCAAAACCCTCCATCATACCATAAAAAAATTATGCAAGAGGTCTAATAAATCCGGAAATTAATGGCATTTTCGCAGGATTTAACCTTAAAGTGATTAACAAGCGCAGACATTCCGCTAACCGATCACAAAAAAAACTGGAGCGAGCGCTTTTCGCCACCCCAGTGCTGTCACGGAATTCAATTCTGTATCTAAATTAACACATTATTGGCAGCAAGCATGATTAAGGAAATTGGAAATTTTTCCCCAAGGGGTTTCCAAAGGCTGTAACCTTTACTGACAGGGGATTTCGAGCCTGATAAGGCCAAAGTTTTTGGAGTCTATCCTCGAAAATTAAACTTCGGCGCTGAGATGTTCCCCCAGATGAACGGTTTTCACCCATTTTAAACGTTTAGGACGCAAAGCCATCCGCAGGCTGACACTGGGAATAATAATAAACCAGTGCATCATATAAATCATGCCGCGAAGGGTTTGAGCAAGGATGTCCAAACCAAGAGCAAAAGTGAATTTTTTACCCGTATTGACTCGGATTAATCCTGTCACCATTCCCCAGACAGAAAGGGAAAGAGCCAAACCAGTTAAAGGCGTTAAAATCGGAGCTTGATGCTGGGTAATTGTGATTAAAAGATCGGGAATAGCGGCCGCAGGTAAGATATATTGAACGATTAAAAAAGCAATTAAATCAAACTTTTTCGGCCAAGGCATGGGAGACTTTAAAATCGCTTTCCAATAGTCGAGATAACGCTGAAAACCACCTTCGGCCCAACGATTGCGCTGATGCCATAAAGCGATCGCAGTTGTCACCCCTTCTTCCGCTACTGCGGGAAAATTTAAGACATTAATTTTCCAATTATCGATATGGAGACGAATAGTTAAATCAAGATCGTCGGTGATCGTCTGTTCATTCCAACCCCCGCAACGATTTAAGGCACTACGACGGACAAATTGACCATTTCCGCGCAATTCTCCGATCCCTCCCACCGCGATCCGTTGCTGTTGGAAACAGCTATCAAAGATCATTTCTACCGCTTGTCCTTTTGTCCAGAAGTTTTCGGCAGCATTGGCGATCGCTTTTCGCACCTGTACCGCACCCACTTCTCGATCGTCGAACATCGGGACCACATGACGCAGTAAATCGGAGGATAATCCCGCATCCGCATCGAATACACCGATAATTTCCCCGTTAGTCAGGGATAAAACCTGATTCAAGGCGCCGGATTTGCCACCTCCGGCATTAGCAGGACGATGGAGAATTTGTAATTGGGGATATTCTAAAGCAAGGCGATCAAGAATTGCACCGGTGTTATCGGTGCTATAGTCATCGACGATCCAAACTTCTAACTTATCTTGGGGATAGTCTAGATGACAGAGATAATTAACCAGCTTCGTGATTACGGTTTCTTCATTTTTGGCCGCTACTAAGAGGGACACCCTAGGTACAGAGGCTAAATCCTTATCCAGTAAGGGAATTGGCGGCGTTTCTGGTTTCGTGAACAGCAGCCGCAAAGCTTGTCCCGATAGTACCATAGTTAAGGCGATAATTGCCCAATAACCCCAACTCAGCCAATGAAGTCCGATAATTATTGTCCAGATCGCCATGAGGCTAAAAGCCGCTTTCTGTCTGCGTCCCGATCGGCCTTGAAAAATTTCGCTCCTAAATTCGTCCTCCTCATCTTCGGGATCGGACCAGTCAGATAGGAGGGAACCAATCGGGTCTAATTCTTCGTTATCATCCTCTCGCGACCAATAATTTTCTGCCATAATCGACTCAGGTTAAGTAACTGTTCAAATAGAAGCTTATTTCTTGCTTTATCTTACCGAAAATTGTTAAAATTTTTAACAGAATCTTAAGTTTTTTCGGGAAAGAAACCCCAGTTTTTCAGGCTATTGGTTCCTTTTACCCGATAAATGCGCTTTTTTGGGCGAAGATTGCTTTGTTTACATTCGTTGAGAAAATTTAACATTTATCCCCTATGTCAAACCTGCTCCTCTGTGTCGGACTGATTTGTGGCTCAATTATTTGGGTGGAGATCGTGCGTGATTGCTATCATGCTCTGGCCCACCATTGGCAGCCCCTTTATCGTCTGCACGTCTGGCATCATCGGGTTTTTCGTCCCGATCTGTCGGTAATGAGCCAGGAAATTTATCGTCGGGCCCACTGGTACAATGATGTACCAGAGGCCTTGGTTATGTTGGCTGCCAGTGTTTTACCGGTACTATTGGCCTACTCTTGGGGTTTCGATCGCCCTTGGTTGGGTTGGTTAGGCTCCCTTTATACTTTGGCTTTTCTCAGTACGGCGATCGGTCGAGGTTTAGGCATCGCCAATCTGGAGGAATTAACCGATTTAACCCATCGTCCGGGGCAATTTGAGAGTTTACCCGCTCAATGGCGCGTGAATCGTACCTACCACTGGCGACACCATTTTGATAACCAAAAGGCTTATTATTGTGGCACTTTCACCTTTATGGACAAATTGATGGGGACGGCACTTTCTCTCAAGGGTAAAACGATCGCCATTACTGGAGCCAATGGAACCTTAGGGCGATCGCTGTTAAAGTACCTACAACTGAAGGGAGCCAAGGTGATCGCGCTCACTTCCGGGGACAATGCGATCGCTATTGAAATTAACGGCGAATCAGTACCTGTAAAAACTGTAAAATGGCAAATCGGCGAAGAAACGCAACTTGAGGACCTATTTAAGTCTGTAGATATACTGATTTTAAATCACGGCGTTAATGTCCACGGCCAAAGAACCCCAGAAGCGATCGAATTAGCCTACCAAGTGAATACTTTTTCCGTCTGGCGTTTAATGGAATTATTCTTCAAAACTGTCCGCACTAACGAGCAAATTGCCCGCAAGGAAGTCTGGGTGAATACCTCGGAAGCGGAGGTTAATCCTGCCTTTAGTCCCCTCTACGAACTGAGTAAACGGGCGATCGGTGATATGATTACCCTGCGTCGTTTAGATGCTCCCTGTGTGGTAAGAAAGCTAATTCTTGGCCCTTTTAAGAGTAATTTAAATCCTGTGGGTATTATGTCCGCCGATTGGGTGGCTAAACAGATTATCAAGGCGGTACAAAGGGATAGCCGCAACATTATTATTACTATTAATCCCTTGACTTTTATCACCTTTCCAGTTAAAGAATTCTCTGTTTCTACCTACTTAAAACTATTTACTCGTTCCCCAAAAAATAGGGAAAATTCCTAACTGTTTATCCTTAATCGGGGATCAAGACTATTTTTCCGCGCACTCTTTCCGATTCACTATAATTATGAGCTGCTGCCACCTGGGAAAAAGTATAGGTGCGATCAATTCTAACAGTTAATTTTCCCGATTCGATCGCTTCTTTGAGAAATTGCCAGTCGGAAGCTTGTGCTTGAGCAAAAAATATCAGTTTCCCTTTTTGGGGCAACCAAGCAGTGAGATAATTTAAAAGGATAATTCCGGGATTTGGTAGGGTGGTTATATAGGTGCCTTGGGGTTTTAAAAGCTGACGACAGTGCCAAAAAGAAGACTTAGCCACAGCATCGAAGATTATATCATATTTCTGCTCGGTTTTTCTCCAATCTTCTTGGGTATAATCGATAACTTTATCGGCTCCTAAAGAGGTGACATAATCGATATTTTTACTACTACAAACTCCATCTACTTCTGCGGAGAAAATTTTCCCTATCTGCACAGCAAAGCTACCCACTCCTCCCGATGCACCATTAACTAAAATCCGATTTCCTGCTTTAATATTGCCAAAATCGCGCAAGACTTGCAAAGCGGTAGAAGCAGCCAAAGGAGTGGCGGCAGCTTCAATAAAACTCTGATTAGGCGGTTTTTTAACTAATAGGGAAGCGGGAATAATTGCATATTCAGCATAGGTTTTACCCGGTAATTGATTGAGAAAACCAAAAACCTCATCTCCGATCTGGAATTGTTCCACCTGACTACCTTTTTCAACGATAATTCCCCCATAATCAAAACCTAATTGCAGGGGAAATTTATTACCTGTGGCTATTTTGAGCATCCCCCGACGAATCTTCCAATCAATCGGATTAATTCCCGCTGCCATAATCTTAATTAAGACTTCTTTCGCTTGGGGAATTGGCTTTTCTATGTCTGTGTATTGGAGAACATTACTATCGCCATAGCGATTAATGATAATAGCTTTCATAATTAAGAAAAAAGTTGATAAAATAGTAAAGGAGCAAAAGTAATGACCAAGAGAACCAAAATCCAAACTCGTCCCGCTAAAAGATTATAATCTTGCCCTAATCTTGACCAAGAGTGACCGGCGATAAAATGACCGAACAGAAACTCAAAACCCACTGTTAATAGTAACCAAATTAAACCGATGGTAATTGCTTGACCAGACGATTCTAGACCCCAAAAATAGACAAGAGCGCCAATATAAAGACTAAAAAAGAGGATTCCTGTCAGGGTAGAAATTTGATGAGCGCGCAGTTCATCGAGATATTTTCCGTAGGTGCTTTCCCTGAGAATACCGTTACTAATTCCTATTAAGACCATCGGGAGCCATAGAACAATGTAGCGACTAATCATAGCTGTGGGTTTAGAACTCGCTCTAATTGGATTATACACTTTAGCTGCCGGCAAATCTCTCAAGGCAAGAGAAAAAGACAAAAATTGCATTTATCCCATTAATTGGCCATTTTTCTAGTTACGGCGTTTCTCATAAAGATGAAGTATAAACTGATCGGGTATCGTCTCGGAGTCTCCCCAAAACGAAAACCTCATACCTCACCATTAAGATAACTGCCATAAGTGAGGATAGGGGTGACAGTAGGGTAAATTGTTAATTTTTTTGGGGATTTAGCCACATTATCCGAAAAATGTCACACTAGAGGTAGGGGAGCGTCAACTATCAGTCATCAGCTTTCAGCAATTTTCTGCTATTTCCCCGGGGTATTGCTGGCAGCCGATGGCAAAAAAGATTAACTTCAACCCTGAAGTTATCTGCTATCGAGGAGGCTAATTCTATGGATAATACGGAAACAATCTCAGTCGATCGAGATACCAACAAACTCTATAATAAAATTCTCGTGGCTGTGGATTATCAAGATGTCACTCCAGAGGTATTAAATGCGGCTATTCTCTTAGCGAAAACCTACGCTAGTGAGTTGCGGATTGTTTATAGTCTGTCTCAACCTTTGACTCCCTACACGGAGACTTTTATTTACGGTAATCTGATCGGTTATGGTGGCGGTTATCCCCCCGATATGATCGCCTTGGAACAACAAATCACCGAAGAAATGCAAGCGGAATTACAAGCTTGGTTAAACGGTTTAGTCGATCGAGCTAAGGAAGATAATATCACGGCCAAGGCTGATTATTATATCGGTGATCCGGGGCAGAAAATTTGTCAAGTTGCCCAGCAAGAGGGGGTAGATTTAATTATTGTTGGTCGTCACGGTCGATCGGGTTTATCTGAGTTAATCTTAGGTAGTGTCAGTAATTATGTGGTGCATCATGCTCCCTGTTCAGTTTTGGTAGTACATATTACTCATTAATTAGAAAGGGTTGAAATCCATTTTTTGCTGTCCATTGAATCGCTCCATCTCTCCCGGTCCAGTAAGTCTTAATCCGGGCCTTTCTCAGTTGATTTCTGGCATTGCGGGAGAGATTGTTAGTGACAGCGATCGCTGTTTGCGGTCGAATTGACTCTAACCATTGTTTATCTAGATTGCTTCCCTGCCATAATAACACTAGGGGGCTGAATTCTTGGGATAAATTAACGGGAATTTTCGGGTTGATAATCCATAGCCAAGATTGATTTTTTACCTGAAATTTAAATAAATTTTTCTCGATCAATTGTCCAGTAATTTCGCCAAAATTAAATTTTTCTAACTGGGATAAAGTAATAGTTTTTTTGATCGGTATGTCCTCACTGATAGTTGAGAATTGCGCCGAATTATTGACGGTTATTGCTCCTTGTATTTGATTAATTCCCTCCTGTCGCAAAAAAGGCAAAACTGTATAACGTGCTGTTGCGGGTTCCTCCCCATTAATTAAGAGAGTATTTCCCCGATTTTGAATAATTATTACCGGTTGCGATTTGGTGGCTAAAACTGTCACCTGAGTTAAAGTAAAATGCTGATAAATAATCGGTATTAAAATTACAGCGAGGATAAATAAACCGATTAAATGCCAGCGTTGACGAAACCAGAGGTTGCAGCAGATTAAGGTAAGGCAAATATAAATAATTAACATCACTCCTAAGGATAATTTACCTGTGGAGTAGGTACTAAAAGGAAGCAGACTAAAAAGGTTGGTAATTTGCAGTAATAACTTTAGAGGGTAATAGAGAATACTAGCACCGATACTGCCCAAAGGGGGATAAATTAAGCCTAAAAAAGCAGTAAAAACTCCTCCTAAACTAATTAGGGTAATTAGGGGAGTTGTGATAATATTAATGGGGATATTATAAAGAGCGATCGAGTTAAACGTAAACATTAATAAAGGCATAGTCCAGAGAGTAGCAGCTAGACTAATAGCTATAGGTTCAGCGATTAAATTAGGAAAATAGTCAATTTTATCTTTCAGTAAGGGAACGGTAATAATTAATCCCAAAGTCGCTAAAAAACTTAGCTGAAATCCTAAATCCCAAATCCAGAGAGGCTGCCATAATAATAGAATTGTAGCTGCTAGTAATAGGGAGCCTAAACTATTAACTTGTCGATTATAAAGCAGACCGATTAATGCCCCAATTCCCATCAAAATCGCCCGCAGAACTGAAGGTTGTAACCCTGTTAAAGTGCCGTAAATTATTAAAATAGTAACGGCAATAATAAACTGTTTTTTGGGGGATAAATTGCGAGTAACAGTTAAAACAAATCCCAACAAAATAGACACATGAAAGCCAGAAGCTGCTAAAATGTGAGCCAATCCAGTTTTAATAAATAAATCAGTGATTTTTGCTGGCAAATTAACCGCTTGTCGTCCGAGGGTAATCGAACTTAATAAAGTCCCTTTTTCTTGGCCTAGTCCTTGAATTTGTGCCTCAACAATGCGCTGACGAATCTGCCAAACTCCCCAAGTCGGTGACTTTTTATCAATAATTATTTCCCCTTTTAAACCAGCAAAAGCACCCCGACGCGCTAGATAATTAGCAAAGTCAAAAGCATTGGGATTATTGGCACGACGGGGACGATAAAGTAATCCTTTAACTGTTATTTCTTGTCCGGGATAAACCTGATTTTCTGCTAGATTGGGTAGAGTAACGTAGAGTTTACCCTCGGATTTTTTTGTGGGTAAATTCCTAAGGCTAAATTCCTTTACTTCTAACCAAAATTGTAAATTTTCTCGGCGATTGAGACGAATTTCTGATATAATATTGCCGGTGATTTTAATAGAGTTAACCACATTATTTTTTAAAAGATGACTGATATCGTTTGCGCTGGGGTCAGGAGTGCGAATTTCTAGATAAACAACGGCAAAGATAGCTATTAATCCCGCTATCAGCCAAATTTTTTTCGGGGGACTTTGCCACCAAAAACGACGGATAAAAGTTGTGGTTAACAGGGTAATTAGACTGATAATCACAATTCTAATTACCACTTCTTGCCATCGGTTTAACTGGGGACTAAAATCTAGCAGACCTGTAGATAATAATCCCAAAATATAGGCTAAACCAAGAATAACGCTATTAGGGCGATTCATAGAAATTTTTGTCAAATAATTTCAGAATTAGCGAGCATTATTTTTACCTAAGTATCAGCGAAAATCGAGATTAAAAAGTAACTTAGCATAAACACTATGGGGATCGTTAAATGTAGGTAACTTCAATAATTCCTGCTGAAAATTTTGCCATTTCTGCGTCAAAGGGTGATTATTTTTAGTGAGAGGAGGAAGATAGGTTTGTAAGAAATTAGAGAGGAGTTCTTCTTGCCAACTTTGCGAGCGAGGATATTCTTTAAGACTCCAATCATCCCCTAATTTAGCTGTTTTGGCTGCGTATTGTACTGCCGCTTCTAGACCACCAATTTGATCAACTAAACCAATTTTAACCGCATCTTTTCCCGTCCAGACACGACCTTGGGCCACAGTTCTAACCTTGTCTGGGGATAATTTTCGCCCCTTGGCTACCGTCTCGATAAATAAATCATAGAACTGATTAACTGCCCCTTGATAAATTTCTAATTCTTGGGGATTTTTCGGTCTGGTAATAGTAGATATATCGGACAATTTTCCAGTTTTAACCGTATCCCAATCGATGCCATTATTATTAGCAATCTTCTGGATATTTAACAATAATCCAAACACACCGATCGAACCAGTAATTGTATCATTATCGGCAAAAATTCTTTGACCCCCCATGGCGATCCAATAACCCCCAGAAGCTGCCACATCACCCATAGAAATAATTACCGGTTTTTTCGCATCTAAACGCTTAATTTCCCGCAGAATCACCTCAGAAGCGGTGGCACTTCCCCCCGGACTATTAATTCTCAAAACTACCGCTTTCACCTCCTCATTCCCTTGTAATTTTCGCAATTCCTTCGCCAATTTATCCCCACCGATTTCGCCTCTATCTCCCTGACCTTCTACGATTGTCCCTTCTGCATAAACTATCGCTATTTGATCGCTACTATCTTCCTTCTCATCGAGAGAACTAGCATAATTAGCTAAAGAAATTTGCGAAAAGGAGCTAGAATTTCCCTCCTCATTAGTTTTATTTTTTGCTTCTCCTGTCAACTCCTTTGCTAAAACAATTACTCGATCTAAATAGGCCACTTCATCAACAAAACCCGCCTTTTTCGCCGTGGTTGCTTCCAGAATACCTTGAGTATCAGAAATAGTTTGCACTTGTTGGGGGGTTAAATTGCGACTTTTGGCCACTGTGGCACTATAATTAGACCAAATTGTATCGAGTAGGGTTTGCAGCTGCTGACGATTCTGGACACTTAAATCCTGACGCGTATAGGGTTCCACTGCACCTTTAAAAGAACCCACTTTCACCACTTGCACCCCCACACCATACTTTTCTAGTGCATCGGCAAAAAAGGTTTGTTGACTACTTAAACCATTAATTTCCATTCTCCCCACGGGGTTAATAATCACCTTTTCAGCAACGGAAGCAAGATAATATTCCTTTTCCGTCCATTCCATATCGTAGGCGATAATTTTTTTACCCGATTGGCGAAATTTTGCCAAAGCTTGCCGCACTTCCGTCAGGGTAGCATAGCCATATTCACCGACATTGTTGCGACCGTAGAGTAACAGACCGACAATATTATCATCAAGGGCGGCCTTTTCGATCGCTGCTATCACCTGTCGTAAATTTAAAGTGGTCCGACTCTCACTGGTCAAACTATCGGCTAAACTTGAACTAGGGGGAGCATCGCTGATATTGGTGGCCAAGTTAAAAACTAAGACCGATTTTTCCTTAACTGAGGAGCTATCGCTAGAAATAAGCAAGGAAAGCAGTAAAAATGCTAATCCTCCCACACCTAAGACCGAAAATGCCAATAATCCCAATAAAGTTCCCAAGCAACTAGCGAAAGTTTGTTTAAAAAACTGGCCCATCGGTTTTCATCTGCTACTAATTATCCTGTTTCCTATTGTAGGGATTCCCCGCCCAGAAACAAGTTTTTTATTTCCGAACAAATGTACTAAAAAGCTTGGGGATAGTGACTGGAGTTGTGAAGTGTCAAGGGATCGGCTAAGATTGTGATAGATAATTTCCAGTAAAAGAGATGAATCAATTAAAACCCAAACTCGTCAATTATCCGGATTGGGATCGAAAAGAACAAATTAAACGAAATCGTTCGGCTTTGGCTATCTTAGAACAAAGACGACAAAAACGGTCACAAATAACCGATGAGCAAGACCAAGAAATTTCCCAGTGTTTGCTCAATTTTCAGACTGCGATTGATAATGCTCGTCCTTTGGGTTCAAAGCTTTATAGCCAAGGATGATTGTCTTTATCGATTCGGGGGTTTTGGGTTTATTAACTCATCCTAAAAAAGCGGGTAAACCAGCTGACTGCGAAGACTGGCTTTATTCACTTTTGTCTAAAGGCGTTTATGTAGTTAGTTCCGATATCTGTGATTATGAAGTCAGAAGAAGCCTATTATTAGAATCGGTCAAAAAAAATTCCTTTAATAGCCTAGATAATCTTAATGAATTACGCAATGTCATTGATTTTTTAAATTTAGATACCGATGTGATGTTAGCCGCGTCACAAATTTGGGTAGAAACTCGAAAGATTGGCAAACAAACGGCTGATAATTACAATATTGACGTAGATATTATTATTCTTGCTCATTGGCAGTTATTAAAAAAACAATATCCGAGTCGTTATCTAGTCATCGCTACTACTAATGTCAAACATTTTCAGGGATTTGCAGAAGCTTTAAATTGGCAAGATATTAACATATAACAGCTTTAAGCTTGATCATTTTTTCACTTTAACTACTTAATCTTATGCAGTTTATTGATCGCGCCGAAATAGAAGTGGAAGGGGGTAAGGGAGGTGATGGAATTGTCGCTTTCCGTCGGGAAAAATACGTCCCCGCTGGCGGTCCGGCCGGAGGTAATGGGGGAAAAGGTGGTTCGGTGATTTTCGTGGCGACTCAGAACCTGCAAACCCTGCTAGATTTCCAGTATAGTCGCTATTTTAAGGCCGATGACGGTAAACGGGGCGGCCCGAACAACTGCACCGGGGCCAACGGTAGCGATCGCATTATTAAAGTTCCCTGTGGTACAGTGGTTTATGATCTCGATAGCGAGGAAATTATCGGCGATTTGGTCACTCCCGAACAGACTTTAATCGTCGCTGCCGGGGGAAAAGGAGGATTAGGCAACCGCCACTTTTTAAGCAATAATAACCGCGCACCCGAATACGCTTTACCCGGTTTAGACGGGGAAAAACGCCATTTACGCCTAGAATTGAAGTTATTAGCGGAAGTGGGCATTATCGGGCTGCCCAATGCGGGAAAATCCACCCTAATCTCGGCCGTTTCCTCTGCTCGTCCCAAAATCGCCGATTATCCCTTTACGACTCTCATTCCTAACTTGGGAGTGGTACGCAAACCCACGGGAGATGGGACGGTATTCGCCGATATTCCTGGATTAATCGAGGGAGCGCACCTAGGAATCGGCTTAGGACACGAATTTTTGCGCCATATCGAACGTACACGCCTGTTAATTCATCTTGTCTCTTTGACATCAGAGGACCCGATCGCCGATTATCAAATTATTCAAGGGGAATTAGCCGCCTATGGTCGGGGATTAGAAAAGCGATCGCAAATACTGGTTTTCAACAAAATCGATGCTGTGGACGAGGAAACGATAGATAACTACCAAAAGCGGTTTGCTAAAATAACCAATGCCGAGATTTTGACTATTTCCGCCGTGACGGGAGCCGGATTAACCACTCTACTCGCCAAAGTTTGGCAGCAACTGGAGCAACTGGAGAGGGTCGAGGATGAAACCCCTTCCCTGTTTTCCTAAAATCGCTCGTTAGTTGTTGGGTTGCCGGGGTGCGGGTGGTCGGCGATTGCTCGGTCTTCTTTCCGTACCTTCAAAGTTACCATTAGAACGACGGGTGCGGCGCTGTTCGCCTTCATTTTCGGCCGCATAGACTTCTAGATAAAGAGAGCGACCCGCACTCGCGGCCGCCATTTCTAGGGTAGTTCTAATCGCCTGTAAATTGCGTCCTCCCCGGCCGTAAACTTTGCCTTTATCGGCATCATCGAAGGCTACACGCACCCAAAGACGTTCATTTTCCTTACAGCGCTCGATATCCAATCTCAGACTGGCCGGATCTTCCAAAAACGGCTCGATCATAAATTTCACCAGTTCGAGATAATTGGGGGTACTAGGCATTGATTTTCTCGAAAATTTTCTGTTTGGTGAGAATGGCGCGCACGGTGTCCGTCGGTTGCGCTCCTTGTTGTAAGCGTCGGATAATCCCTTCTTCATCGAGACGCACTTCATCGGTGCGGGGATTGTAGAATCCTAACTCCTCTAGGGGACGACCATCGCGACGACTGGTGCTAACGGCCACAACGATACGATAACTGGCTTCGCGTTTTTTACCAAAGCGTTTTAGACGTAATTTGATCATGGTTACTCAAAAATTCTTCTTTCCGATTCTAACTCATCCAGGCGGTATTTCCACAAGTGGCGATCGAGGAAAGGGTCGGCAGCCTTTCGATATTATTGAAAATAACGCCGAAAACGAGGGTCTAAATGGTCTTTTTTGCGGCGATTACAGCATAAACAAAGGGTTTGCAGGTTACTAATGTCGTTACTGCCACCTAAAGCTAAGGGGATTATATGATCTATGGAAAGTTGGGCTAATTTTTCGGGTTTACCGCAACTCTGACATTGATAATTATCCCTTTGATAAACATATTTTCTCACTTCGATCGGAATCGGTATTCTCGGAGTTTTTGCCATGATAATTACAGCAGGAGACAGGATAGAGGTGATTGCTTTAATTTATTTTCCTTATTACCTAATTAGGTTTTCAGGAATTGAAGTTAGTTTTTTCTGAATTTTCTCGCAACATTTGCCGAATTTCCTCTAGGGGTGATTCTGGTTCCAGTGGGCTATTTTCGGGAATAAATTCTAGAGTAATTTTTATTTGACGAGTTTCATTGAAATGCTCAAATCCCTGTTTCTGTAATTCCCGCAGAAATTCGTCATCATAATCTGGACGTTCAGGTGTTTTTTTAGGCAGTTTTTCTAAAACACTAGAAAAAGTACATTCTCCATAAGTTTTAACTTTTCCTGTTCTCCAGTCTTTCTCACCCCGTATTAATAATTTACAATCCTTCCCTTCACTCGGATAATGAACCCATTCAATTTTATTAATTTGACCAAATAGAGACGACCTATCTCCCATATCTGTTGTTAGTCTTCCAGAGGAAGTATATTTGCCGATGTATTTCAACAAATCTGCTTGGATTTTTTCCCTAAATTTTCTCACTAAAATAACTTCTTCATCTTCAAACATCAATACACTATCATCATCTTCGATAATAATTTTCTGAGAGTTGTTAAAAGTATCAAAATTCATTCTTTTGCTCCTTAATTATTCCCTATCCAATCATAATAACATACAAATTTTCTCTAGGGGTGATTCTGGTTCCAGTGGGCTATTTTCGGGAATAAATTCTAGGGTAATTTTTATTTGACGAGTTTCATTTAAATCTTTAAGTCCTGGATTTTCGATCTCTTGAGGTAAAATACCCTGTTCACTAGAAAACTTGCGACGACCACGTATATGAGATGTATGGGGATTTTTTGAAAGTTTTTCTAAAACATTAGAAAAAGTACATTCTCCATAAGTTTTAACTTTTCCTGTTCTCCAGTCTTTCTCCCCCCATATTAATAATTTACAATCCTTCTCAATCGGATAATGAACCCATTCAATTTTATTAATTTGACCAAATAGAGACGACCTATCTCCCGTTAGTCTTCCAAAGGAAGTATATTGGCCGATATAGTTTTAAAAATCTGCTTGGATTTTTTCCCTAAATTTTCTCACTAAAATAACTTCTTCATCTTTTTTGAGATTTTCCTGTGATCTTAATCACTGAGAATTAAAATATTAATCTAGCCAAAGTATTAAGTGTGTTAGTTTTCGCTAACACACCTAAAATTAAGATTAAAGTTTTTACCCTTCTCTAACCGTAAACTTTCCCATAATACTCTTGATATTCTTTGGATAACAAAGGTTGCCACCAATCCCGATGATCGAGATACCATTGAATGGTTTTTCTTAATCCCCCCTCTACCGTTTCTTCGGGTTGCCAACCTAAGTCAGTGCGAATTTTAGTGGCATCAATAGCATACCGGCGATCATGTCCGGGGCGATCCTTGACAAAAGTAATTAAATTCCGAGCGGGTTTCACGGGTAAATCGGGGGCTAATTCATCCATTAAATCACATAACATCCTGACTAAATCGATATTTTTTACCTCGTTATTTCCGCCAATATTATAGGTTTCTCCCACTTTTCCCTTGTGAATAACTGTATCTAAAGCTTGACAATGATCCCGCACATATAACCAATCTCGAACATTTTGACCATCACCATAAACGGGTAAAGGTTTCCCCAAAAGAATATTAATACACATCAAAGGAATTAACTTTTCAGGAAAATGATAGGAACCATAATTATTAGAGCAATTAGTAATAATTGTCGGCATTCCGTAGGTGTGAAAATAAGCTCTCGCTAGATGATCACTCCCCGCTTTTGAGGCAGAATAGGGACTATTAGGAGCATAGGGAGTAGTTTCGGTAAAAGCTGGATCATCTACTCCTAAACTGCCATAAACCTCATCGGTGGAAACGTGCAGAAAACGATAGTTATCGGGTTGATGATTACTTAACCAATGTTGCCGAAAACTTTCTAATAGAGTAAAAGTTCCCACCACATTAGTTTGGACAAAAGCCCCAGGTCCAAGAATCGATCGATCCACATGGGATTCGGCGGCAAAATGGGCAACTGTATCGATATTTTCACTGGCAAATAATTGATCAACTAAAGCTCGATCGCAGATATCCCCTTGCAGAAAACGGAAATTCTTTCTATCTTTCAGTGTCCCTAAATTATTCCAATTGCCCGCATAGGTAAGAGCATCGAGAACAATAACACGATCCTCAGGATAATTCTCGCACCAATGATGAACAAAATTCGAGCCGATAAATCCTGCTCCACCAGTAATTACTATGCTTCTAGCTTGATTCTCCGTCGTCATGGCCACCTCTAGCAAAAGTTCGCTACTTATTTTAGGCCTTTTTGCTTCACACTTCTTCATCAAAAGTGATCTGGGTCAATTTCTGACTATATGGGATGGTTTTGGCCGATAATATGACGTTCAACTACCTTTATATCCTGAGCATATCTCCTGTCTCCTAATATTCAGTTATCAACAATTGATTATCTCCTGAAATAACAGACTACCATCGGTCAAATTGAGCAGCGGATCGGCGGCACGTTCGGGATGAGGCATCATTCCTAGCACATTTCCTGCTTTATTGGTAATTCCTGCAATATTATTTAACGATCCGTTGGGATTTCCTGACTCATTTACCTCTCCTGTGGGAGTACAGTAACGCCAGAGAATTTGTCCGTTATCCTCCAGAGATTTTAACGTATCTTCTGCGGCATAATAACGCCCTTCCCCGTGAGCAATGGGCAAATTAAGCACCTGTTGCGGTTGATAACCCCGCGTCCAGACAGATTGATTATTTTCCACTTTTACTGGCACTCGATCGCAGATAAAATGTAAATCGCGATTACGAATTAAGGCACCGGGTAGCAGCCCAATTTCCGTTAATACCTGAAAACCGTTACAGATGCCTAAAACTAATTTACCTTTTTCGGCTTCTTCTCGGACAGTTTTCATTGCTGGCGAAAATCTAGCGATCGCACCACAGCGCAAATAATCGCCGTAACTAAATCCCCCCGGCACCACAATCACATCCACATCCCCTAAATCCGTCTCTTGATGCCAAATATAGCGGGTAGGTTGCTGAAAAATCCCCTCCGTCACCGTTGCCACATCTCGATCGCAATTCGATCCGGGGAAAACAATAATCCCAAACTTCATAATTTTTAACTTGGTTAAGTTTTTTAGCAGAAGGTGACAGGTAAATTTCACTTATTTGCTCTACCTCCTGTCTCCCGTCTCCTGACTCCTGACTTCTGTTTCCTGACAATGCAAATCAAAGCGATAATTTTCAATTACAGGATTAGCCAATAGTTGATCGCACATTTGATCCAATTGAGCGCGGGCGCTGGTTTCGTCCGCTGCTGTCACAGTAAGCTCAATATACTTACCAATTCGCACCCCGGCCACAGTATCATAACCTAATTGTTTTAATCCCGATTCTACCGCCGTACCCGCCGGATCGAGAACCGAGGGGCGCAGGGTAACATATATACAGCACTGATAATTTTTTGGCATAGAATTAATTTTGATCGCTGACCTTTTTGATATGAAACCCCAACGCACCCGATCGCAAGAGCGCATTATCCACTTACTCAAAACCTTAAATCGGGCAGTATCCGCTCAGGAATTGTTTGTGGAACTCCGTCAGCGTGACCAAAATATGGGGTTAGCCACTGTTTACCGCGCCCTAGAATCCCTCAAACTACAGGGTGCAGTGCAGGTGAGAACCTTAGCCACAGGAGAATCCCTCTACAGTTCCGTTCAGCAGGATCAACACCATCTTACCTGTATTCATTGCGGTCGGTCTATCGTCTTTAATGAGTGTCCCGTTCACGAATTGGCAGAAAAACTCGAAAAATCTCATCAATTTAAGGTTTATTACCATACTCTCGAATTTTTTGGACTTTGCGATCATTGTCAACCCAGTTAAGTAAGCTGTACTACATTTAAACTGCCCATCGGGAAATTTTAGTACAAATGCTCAGACTTTCCACTCCAGTGCCGTCTTAGAACGGTTAAACTGTTGTTTGACCTTGGATCCTGTTAAGAGGGATTAACTCCGGCTGACTGTAGTGATGATGGCTGTTCAGGGGGGATAACAAGGGGAAAAAGGGCTGATGTAAACTAATTAATTGAGCGAGGGTTTTCTTGAGATGGGGACGAGGAACGATCGCATCGACAAACCCGTGTTTTAATAAGTATTCCGATGTTTGGAAACCTTCCGGCAATTTCTCCCGCAAAGTCTGTTCAATTACCCGCTTCCCCGCAAAACCGATAGTAGCCTTTGGTTCGGCGATAATAATATCTCCCAACATAGCAAAACTGGCCGTGACTCCTCCCGTGGTGGGATTAGTCAGGACAGGAATATAGAGTAATTTTGCTTCCCGATGCCGGTTAAGAGCGCCGGAAATCTTGGCCATCTGCATTAAACTTAACATCCCTTCCTGCATTCTCGCCCCGCCGGAAGCGCAGATAATCACCAGGGGTAAACTTTCATCGGTAGCTCGTTCCGTCAAACGACAGAGTTTTTCTCCCACCACCGATCCCATGCTACCCCCCATAAAACGGAAGTCCATCACCCCCAAAGCTAAGGGTAAACCATCGATCGTCCCCGTTCCCGTCCGGACAGCATCCGTCAGACCGGTTTTTTCTTGGCTTTCCCGCAGGCGATCGCTATAACTTTTTCGATCGCGAAATTTGAGAGGATCCGTCGGTCGAATCTGTTCATCAAGGGAATTCCAAGTATTAGCATCGACTAACTGGCGAATTCTTTCTTCACTTTCGACCCGATTATGATGACCGCAATCGACACAAACCAGTTGATTAGCTAATAAATCCTTCGTATAGGACAAAACGCCGCAATTTGGGCATTTTGTCCATAAACCATCGGCTATTTCTCGTTCCTGTTGTTGTTGAACCTTGGGTTCTGTTTTTTGGCGATTTGCAAACCAATCAAATAGAGACATAGTTTAAAATAAAGATAATTTATCGACTTTCTTCTAGAGGACTTAATAACAAAAGTGCTGTCCAGCGATCTTGGGGACGTACTTGTAGGGCGGACTAATGCCCCTGGCCACAATAAATACCAAGGCCAATAGCGATAACGCGACTGGGGATGTCGTGAGCTTTGAGCATTTCCTCTAGCCAATCGGCTTACCCTAGACTGGGGGTTGTTCTAATGGTGATCCAAGACACGGAAGACTATTGTATCAAGATTTAATTACAGGATAACTTTTTTACAAGAAAGGAAAAAAAATGGTTTGATAGGCTGAGATGATCTTATCACTCCAAAAGACACTCATCAGAGCGCCGAGGGCAAGAAATGGCCCGAAGGGTATAGCTTGTTTTTTCCCCATTTTACCGAGAAAAATGCCCGTCATACCGATGGCCGCCCCGATAGCGCAGGCCAAAAAAGCGGTGACTAATAATGCTTGCCATCCTAACCAAGCACCGATCATGGCCGCTAATTTCGCGTCCCCTCCCCCCATGGCCTGTTGTCCGAAGGCAAAACTTCCCCCCCACCGGATCAGATCAAATAACCAGACTCCTAATACGGCACTAGCGATCGCTGAAAAGAGATAGATAACAGTTTGATTATTTTGCCAACCTAAAAGAGTTTGGAAAACTATCCCTAAAACTAATCCCGATTGGGTGAGGGAGTTAGGAAGCGTCATCGTGTCAAAATCGATCAAAGCTAAAGCTAATAACCAACTGAGGAGAATCCAATAGCCGAGGGTCTGCCAAGAAAAGCTAAAATCTCCTAAAACCAGACAAAATAATAAACCAGTAAAAGTTTCGATCGCTGGATAACGGACAGAAATCGGCGTTCTACACCAGCGACAGCGACCCCCTAGCCATAACCAGCCGAAAACGGGTATATTCTCGCTTTTACCTAACCTATGGTGACATTTCGGACAGTGGGAAGGGGGATAAACTAGAGATATCCCCTGAGGTAATCTATAGATGACCACGTTTAAAAAACTGCCCACCGAGGCACCCAAAGCGAAGACAAAGGCAAAAGTAACTAGATGAAAGAGGGTTTCCATCCTTAAACTGGAAGATAATTGATTAGTTTGTCATCGCTTATTATAGGTGATAAGGATGCCACTATCTCCCCTCTTAAGCATCCAGTAATAATATTTCAGGCTCATCCCTAAAGGTGAATTTTCTTCTGGGCTTTTTTAGTGGATAATTAGCGGGGATAACCCTACATAATGGGTGTAAAACCGCACTATCAGCCCCAGGGACAACCTGACAAAATTAAATTATCCCAGTCAGCGAGGAAAAATTAATGAAACCGATTGTTGAATCTTTTTACAACTGGTACAGCGGCAAAATCAGTCACCCTAAATATCGTTGGATTATCATTCTGGGAACTATGGTTTATCTGTTTAGTCCCCTCGATATTTCTCCTGACGTTTTCCCGATTATTGGTTGGATCGATGACGGGATTGTTCTCACCCTTTTAACCACGGAATTATCGCGATTAGTTCTTGATTATCGCAATCGCCGTCCGGGGGGAGTAAATAATCAAACCGAGGTTTCTTCCCCCACCAATACCGTTGATACCGATGCTGTGGAATTCTGAACTCAGAATTCAGGAGATTACTTTTATTTATTCTCCCCTGCTCCCCTCTCCTTGCTCCCCTGCTCCCCTCTCCCATCTCCCCACTACCCATCTCCCTAAACTTGAATCAAAGAACTATCGACGCTGGACAAAAGTGTTTGCACTTCCTCATCGCTGGTTTGGGAAAAATCTTCGTACCAAAGAGAAATTGATCTCAATTCGTAGGGTTTATGTAGGCAAATTACTCGATCGACTAATTTTTCTAATTGATCACAGACTTCCGGCGGGGCAACAGGAACAGCAATAATAATAGCAGCGGGATTCCCAGCTTTAAGGGTCAGAATCGCCGCTTTAATCGTTGCTCCCGTAGCGATCCCATCATCTACTAGAATAATCGTTTTCCCCGTCAGGCTCGGAAAGGGTCGCTCCCCTCGATACAAGCGATCACGTCGCTCTAATTCGAGCATTTCTTCCTTTGCTACCCTTTCCATCATCGCCTCCGATAGGTGCAAGTCGTCAACGATACTTTCATTGATTACCCGCACCCCATTTTGACCGATCGCCCCAAAAGCTAACTCTTTGCGCTCCGGTACACCTAATTTTCGCACCAAACACAGATCTAGGCGTAAATGTAACCTTTGGGCAATTTCAAAGGCGATCGGAACCCCACCCCGGGGCAAAGCCAAAACTAGCGCCTTAGCACTATTGGTATATTCTGTCAAGTAACTAGCTAATAGTTTCCCTGCCGAGCGCCGATCTTTGAGCAGATAAGTCATAATGCCCTCCCGGGGGCTAATCCCCGTGGGGATCCCTAGTCCCCCCTGCCTTTATTCTATATTTCTTCGCTAATCTCTAGCGGAAATGTTAAGAAATTTAGCGAAGGCTTGACATTTTTTCAGCTAACCGCAGTTTTTCCAGGCCAGAGATCGGCTAAAATCTTAGGCAAAAGGGTTTTGTTAAGTTAGGTAACAAACATGAATCAAAGTTTAAGTGATGCGCTAGAGCCGATCGCCGCTGCCTTTCGCGGTCTCGGAACTCCCGAACCGATCGTTCATTGGGGACATCCAGTCATGATGGGGATTGTGGTTTTAGTTATGGGTAGTTATACTGCCTATGCCGGTTGGCAAAGCCGTTTAAGCCAAGATGGGGAAGTAGTGGCCAAAAATCGGGCTGATCACCGCAAACTCTCCCCCTGGCTGTTTTTATTTATCGCTCTCGGTTACACCGGCGGTATTTTATCCCTAGTCATGCAGAAACATCCAATCCTCGAAAGCAGCCATTTCTGGACAGGATCGATCGCGATCGGTTTATTAGCTTTCAATGGATTATTGTCCCTAACTGGCTTCGCTGGCGGGAAAAAAGAACTTTTCCGGACTATTCACGCCTATATCGGCAGTATTGCCCTGATTTTACTACTAGTTCACGGTGTTTTCGGTCTTCAGTTGGGATTATCTCTCTAGTTGGTTTATGGCTTCGGGTGGGCTAATTCCCACCTGGAATTTTTCACCGCGGAAGACTGTGGCCAAGGACAATAATTGAAGAAATTATGACTTTAAGCGCTATTCTTGGGATTCCGAGTTTAGAATTAACAGGTAATTTACCAAGAAAGTAAAGTATCGTCACGCAACGAGGAGATAGATATTTTGAAGAAAGTAGAAGCGATTATCCGACCCTTTAAACTGGAAGAGGTGAAAATCGCCCTAGTTAATGCGGGCATTGTCGGGATGACCGTCTCCGAAGTTAGAGGTTTCGGTCGTCAGAAAGGTCAATCGGAACGTTATCGCGGTTCCGAGTACACCGTCGAATTCCTCCAAAAACTCAAGATCGAGATCGTCGTCGAAGATAATCAAGTCGATATGGTCGTCGATAAGCTGATTTCTGCGGCGCGTACTGGTGAAATCGGAGACGGCAAAATCTTCATCTCCCCCGTGGGACAGATTGTCCGCATCCGTACTGGAGAAAAAGATCTCGAAGCGATCTAACCTCCAGACAAGGGATGATAGTACCCTGCTGTCATCCCCCCATTCACAGCGTTTCCCACAATAAAGTGTAACCTAATTTGCTACCGACGACCGATTCCCCAGAACGAAAACTTTGTACCTCACCATTAAGATAACTACTATAAGCGCGAGCTGCTGAATATCAGTTTAAGCCTTGCTATAAAAGAGTTTTGCGAATTTTTGGGCTAAAAAAGTGCCAGAAACCTGAAGGGGTGACAAGCAGATTGAAAGTGAAACAGGGTGTGGGGGGTAGGGAAAAACCTTGAGACTTTCCCCGAAATGAGAACGGGAGAATTAAGTTAATCAATTTGAAGGGTTACAGCGTTGTCACCCCTTCCTTCAGCCAGACTAGATATGATCATTTCCAGTGACTAAAAAACCTCTTGCCTAAAAAGTCATAAATATTATATGATGTTTGATTGTGGCCAAAATCGGTGTTAGGTGGTGCTAAAGGCACTACTGAGCAGAACCGCCTTGGTCGCTCGGTCTTCGCCGGGATACTGAAGATCAACCCTTTAAGTCCCGAAGAAACAAAGACCAGCAACAATCTAGGCAGAACCAGCAACCCTGTCTAGTCCTACTTACGAATCTAACGGGATGCCAGCTTAAATAACTCGAAAAAAGTCATTCAAGTTGGGCAGGCTGATAAAGCGGGAAAGATTTTTCTCGCTCCTATAGCCACGACCACGTTATTTTTGATTGTCGTCTAGTAAAGATAAAGAGAACAATCCGTGTCTATCGGTATCCTCGGTACAAAACTGGGCATGACCCAAATCTTCGACAACAAAACGGGAGTCGCCATTCCCGTCACCGTCGTTCAAGCCGGTCCCTGTCCCGTCACCCAAGTCAAAACGAAAAAAACCGACGGTTATGAATCCATCCAAGTGGGATACAAAACCGTCAAAGAAAAAGCCCTCAACAAACCGCTACTCGGTCATTTAGCCAAAGCCGGTGTCTCCCCCCTGCGGCATTTGATCGAATACCGCCTCGAGGACGCATCCGCTTACACTTTAGGCCAAGAAATTACCGCCGATATCTTCCAAGAGGGGGATTTAGTCGATGTGGCCGGAACCACCATCGGACGAGGTTTCTCCGGCTATCAAAAACGCCATAACTTCAAACGCGGTAACATGACCCACGGTTCCAAAAACCACCGTCTCCCCGGTTCCACCGGCGCTGGCACTACCCCCGGCCGGGTCTTCCCGGGTAAGAGAATGGCCGGACAATACGGAGCCACCCAAGTGACCATCCGCAAACTGTCCGTGGTCAAAATCGATAGCGAACGCCACCTGATCCTGATCAAAGGAGCCGTCCCGGGTAAACCAGGAACCCTGTTAAACATCACCCCCGCCAAGAAATTTGGTAAATAGGGCAAGGAAAGATTAAAGCCATGGTTAACTACACAGTCAAAAATTGGCAAGGGGAAGAAGCGGGAACAGGCACCCTGGAACTGAAAACCGCTAAACCCGAAACCGCCAAACACCTAATTCACCGCGTCGTCGTCAGCCATCTAGCGGCGGCCCGTCAAGGTAACGCCTCCACCAAAACCCGCTCGGAAGTGCGCGGCGGTGGTCGCAAACCCTGGCGGCAAAAAGGCACCGGTCGCGCCCGGGCTGGTTCGATCCGTTCTCCCCTCTGGCGTGGTGGCGGTGTCATCTTCGGACCAAAACCCAGAGATTTTGAAGTTAAGGTCAATCGCAAAGAGAAAAGATTAGCCCTGAGAACCGCTTTGATCAACCAGGCCGATAACTTTATCGTGGTGGAAAGCTTCGCCGAACAATTCTCCCAACCCAAAACCAAAGAACTCACCGCTGCCTTAAGTCGCTGGGGAGCCAGTCCAGAGGAAAAAATTCTGCTGATTCTGACGGAAATTCCCGAAAATGTCTATTTATCGGGACGTAATATCTGCAATCTCAAAATTATTCGCGCCGATAGTCTCAACGTCTATGATGTCATCCTAGCCGATCGAGTTATCGCCACCGCCGCAGCCCTAGCTAAAATTGAGGAGGTCTATGGTGCTTAAAACTGAAGCCAGACAACTCGCCGATCTGATCCTCAAGCCGATCGTGACCGAGAAAGCCACCCTACTCCTAGAACAAAATAAATACGTCTTCGATGTCGCACTGAAAGCGACCAAGCCGGAAATTCAAGCGGCGATCGAACTGCTGTTTGACGTGAAAGTAACGAAAGTGAACACCAGCCGCCCCTCTCGTCAGAAAAAACGCGTCGGCCGTTTCCTCGGTTACAAACCCCAATACAAACGTGCGATCGTCACCCTGGCAGCAGGCGACTCGATCGCCCTCTATCCCGACGTATAACCACCAAGAAACCCGATAACGGAAAACTAAACTATGGGTATTCGTTCTTTTAGACCTTTAACCCCCGGGACAAGGCAGGCGGCCATCTCCGACTTTAAGGAGATCACCAAAACCGAACCGGAAAAGTCCCTAACTCATCACAAACACAGCAAACAGGGGCGTAATAATCGCGGTGTCGTTACCAGTCGTCACCGGGGCGGCGGCCATAAGCGCCTCTACCGGATTATCGATTTTCGTCGCGATAAACGGGATATTCCCGCTACAGTAGCGGCGATCGAGTACGATCCTAACCGTAACGCCCGCATTGCCCTGCTTTTCTATAAAGACGGGGAAAAACGCTACATCATCGCTCCCGCCGGTTTAGGCGTTGGTGATACCGTCATCGCCGGAGAAAACGCTCCCTTCGAGGTGGGTAATGCCCTACCCTTAAGTCGCATCCCCCTAGGGACAGAAGTTCATAACATCGAACTCGTCCCTGGTCGCGGTGGTCAAATGGTGCGCGCCGCCGGTGGTTTCGCCCAAGTGGTGGCGAAAGAAGGCGATTACGTTACCATCCGCCTCCCCTCCAAAGAAGTACGCATGATCCGACGTGAATGCTACGCCACCATCGGAAAAGTCGGTAACGCCGAAGCGAGAAACATCAGTCTCGGTAAAGCCGGCCGTACCCGTCACCGCGGTCAACGCCCCCATGTTCGGGGTAGCGTCATGAACCCAGTCGATCACCCGCACGGAGGTGGAGAGGGTCGCGCTCCCATCGGACGTTCCGGCCCGATGACTCCCTGGGGTAAACCCGCCCTCGGTCGCAAAACTCGCAACAAGAAAAAACGCAGTAGCGATCTGATCGTGCGCCGTCGTAACCAGGGTTAGAAACTATTACTTTACCTTTGACTGAAAATTATGGGTCGTTCACTGAAAAAGGGGCCATTTGTCGCCGGCCACCTGATGGAAAAAATCGAAAAACTCAACGCCCAGGGCAGTAAACAAGTGATTAAAACTTGGTCCCGGGCCTCGACCATCATTCCCGATATGGTCGGTCACACGATCGCCGTTCACAACGGCAAACAGCACGTTCCCGTCTATGTTTCCGAGCAGATGGTCGGTCATAAACTCGGTGAATTCGCTCCCACCCGCACCTTCCGCGGCCACGCCAAGAGCGACAAAAAGGCAGGACGGAAATAGACCGGTGGGCGGTAATCTTAAAACCGTCAAGCCCCCAGTCAGCGTTCAGATAACTATGAGATGGTGGGTTACGGCGACTAGATAAATTAATAACTAAGTCTTATAAGTTGTCGTCGCCTAACCCACCCTACCTAACTGATGACTGATAACTGATAACTGATGACTGATAACTGATAACTGATAACTGAAATGACCATCGATACCTCTAACGAAGTCAAAGCGATCGCCCGCTATATTCGGATGTCACCCCTGAAAGTCAGACGGGTACTCGATCAGATCCGCGGTCGCTCCTATCGGGAAGCCCTCATTATTCTCGAATTTATGCCCTACCGGGCCTGTGATCCGATTCTCAAAGTCCTGCGTTCCGCCGTTGCCAACGCCGAAAATAACGAAGGACTCGATCCCGCCACTCTGGTAGTTAGCCAAGCCTTTGCCGATGGCGGCCCGACCCTAAAACGTTTTCGACCCCGGGCCCAAGGCCGCGCCTACCAAATTCGCAAACCCACCTGTCATATCACCGTCGCCGTCGCTCCTAGCAACGAAGACTAATCACCTTAACTAAGAAAACCACAATGGGACAAAAAATCCATCCCCTCGGTTTTCGTCTCGGCGTTATCAAAGATCACAAATCTTGCTGGTATGCCGACGCGAAACGTTACCCCGAACTACTGCAAGAAGATCGCCGCATTCGTGAATACGTCGAAAAAAACCTCGCTAATGCCGGTATCGCCGATATTCGCATCGAACGTAAGGCCGATCAAGTAGATATCTCCATCCATACCGCTCGCCCCGGGGTCGTCGTCGGTCGTGGTGGCACGGGAATCGAACAGCTGCGCCTAGGTTTGCAAAAAGCCCTCGGTGGCCAGCGTCAAATTCGTATTAACGTCATCGAAGTAGCTCGCGTTGATGCCGATGCCAACCTGATCGCCGAATACATCGCCCAACAATTAGAAAGACGGGTTTCCTTCCGTCGTGTGGTTCGCCAGGCCATCCAACGGGCACAAAGGGCCGAAGTCAAAGGGATCAAAATTCAAGTTAGCGGTCGTCTCAACGGGGCAGAAATCGCTCGGACTGAATGGGTGCGGGAAGGACGAGTTCCCCTGCATACCCTGCGGGCCGATATCGATTACTCCTACAAAACCGCCAGCACCATCTACGGGATTCTAGGCGTGAAAGTTTGGATCTTTAAGGGCGAAATTATCCCCGGCCAAGAAGAAATTGCCGCCGCCGTTCCCGCTCAAGCACCGCGCCGTCAACAGCGTCGCCGTCAACAGTTTGAAGATCGCTCTAGTGAGGGCTGATCCCTAATATTTATCAGTGGTAAATAGCTCATGTTAAGTCCCAAAAGAACAAAATTCCGCAAACAACAGCGCGGACGGATGCGCGGGCTGGCCACCGGCGGAAATACGATTAATTTCGGCGATTTCGCCCTGCAAGCCACCGAACCCTGTTGGATTACTTCCCGTCAAATCGAAGCCGCCAGACGGGCAATGACCCGTTATATTCGTCGGGGTGGCAAAATTTGGATCCGCGTTTTTCCTGATAAACCCGTCACCCAACGGGCTGCAGAAACCCGGATGGGTTCTGGGAAAGGTTCCCCCGAATTCTGGGTGGCCGTGGTTAAACCGGGGTTCATTATGTTTGAAATTGCCGGGGTAGCCGAACCGGTAGCCCGGGAAGCAATGCGTCTAGCGGCTCAAAAATTACCGATTAAGACCAAATTTATCACTCGCGAGGAGGATTTTGTCTAATGGCTCTACCAAAAATCGCCGAAGTGAGGAAGATGAGCGATGACGAAATCGCCGACGCTATCCTCGCTGCCAAAAAGAAACTGTTTGAATTGCGTTTGCAACAGGCCACCCGCCGCTTGGAAAAAACCCACGAATTCAAACACACCCGCCACCGTCTCGGCCAATTATTGACCGTAGAACGGGAGCGCCAACTAGCCCAGTCCACCCCGGAGGCATAACCCGTTATGGCAGTTAAAGAAAGAGTTGGGGTAGTGGTCAGCGACAAAATGGATAAAACCGTAGTGGTAGCCATTGAAAACCGCTCTCCTCACCCTAAATATGGCAAAATCGTCGTGAAAACCCAGAAATTTAAAGCTCACGACGCAGAAAATCAAGCCAAACAAGGCGATCGAGTTCGTATTCGTGAAACCCGCCCCCTCAGTAAAACCAAACGTTGGGAAGTGGCGGAAATATTAACCGATAGTTAAATTTCATCTAGGTAAAAACCGTGATTCAACAACAAACCTACTTAAATGTCGCTGACAATAGCGGGGCGCGGAAACTAATGTGTCTGCGGGTGCTGGGAACAGGTAACTGTACCTACGGTGGCATCGGTGACAAAATTATCGCCGTGGTTAAGGACGCTATCCCCAATATGCCCGTGAAAAAATCCGATGTGGTCACTGCGGTGATTGTGCGGACCCGTCAAACCGTCCGTCGCGATAGTGGCATGAGCATCCGTTTTGATGATAACGCCGCCGTGATTATTAATAATGACGGTAATCCCAAAGGTACTAGGGTTTTTGGTCCAGTCGCTCGGGAATTGCGCGATAAAAACTACACCAAAATTGTTTCCTTAGCCCCAGAAGTTCTCTGATCAAAGTCAAAAATATAAAGGCAATCGGAGGTCAAAAAAATGAGTAAGAAAAACAGTCAAACCTCACCCCAAAAGCAAAAAATGCACGTTAAAAAAGGGGATGTTGTTCAAGTAATCGCCGGTTCCGATAAGGGCAAAGTGGGCGAAATTTTACGCTCCCTACCCCAAGAAAGTACCGTGGTGGTCAAGGGAGTTAATATCCGCACCAAACATACTAAACCCCAACAGGAAGGAGAATCGGGTCAAATCCTTACCTACGAAGCACCGATTCACAGTTCCAAAGTGATGCTCTATTCCGAGAAGAAAAAAATCGCCAGTCGGGTGGGTTATACCTTTACCGAAGACGGTCGGAAAGTGCGGATACTGAAGAAAACTGGCGAAATTATTGATTAGTTTCCCATCAATTCTAGTTCCTGACCAAGCCCAGGAAAAGCAAGCAGAAAAACTATGAGCCAAAAACTAAAAACCACCTATCAAGAAACCATTGTTCCTAAACTGAAAGAACAATTTGGTTATACCAATATTCACCAAGTACCTAAAGTTATCAAAATTACTGTTAACCGCGGTCTTGGGGAAGCTTCACAAAACGCCAAAGCTTTGGAGTCTTCCAAGCAGGAACTGTCTACCATCACCGGACAACAACCGGTAGTGACTAGGGCTAAAAAAGCGATCGCTGGCTTCAAAATTCGCGAAGGAATGCCCGTGGGAGTCATGGTGACATTGCGCGGCGATCGAATGTACGCTTTTTTAGACCGTCTAATTAATCTGGCCTTACCACGCATTCGCGACTTTCGCGGTATCAGCGGTAACAGTTTTGATGGTCGTGGTAACTACAGTTTAGGCATTCGTGAACAGTTGATCTTCCCCGAAATTGAATACGACAAAATCGATCAAATTCGCGGGATGGACATCTCAATCATCACCACCGCTAAAAACGACGAAGAAGGACGCGCCCTCCTCAAAGAGATGGGAATGCCCTTTAGATAAATCAATCAAGAGAAAAGTAAACAGTGACCAGTAAGTAAGTGATCAGTAAACAGTAAACAGTAAACAGTGATTCAGTGAAAAGACAGCGGGAAACTGCTATTTAATACTACTCACTTAATACTCAAATCTGATAACTGATAACTGATAACTGATAACTGACCACTGATGTTGATCCCAATTTAGGAGAAAAACAGGTAATTCATGTCTGCTAACGATACCATCTCGGATATGCTGACCCGCATCCGTAACGCTTGCGCGGTTCGGCAGACCACTACTCAAATTCCCACCACGCGGATGACGCGCAGTATTGCTCAAGTTCTCAAAGACGAAGGCTTTATTGCTGACTTTGAGGAAGTGGGTGAGGGGATTAAATCTCAATTAGTTCTTTCCCTCAAATATAAAGGCAAAAACCGTCAACCGATCATTACTACCCTCACCAGAGTCAGTAAACCCGGCCTGCGAGTTTATTCCAACAGTAAAGACTTACCGCGCGTCCTCGGTGGCATTGGCATCGCCATTGTTTCCACCTCTAAAGGCATTATGACCGATCGCGAGGCCCGTAAACAAAACGTTGGCGGCGAAGTCCTTTGCTACATCTGGTAAACAAGGATAAGCTATCAGCCGTCAGCCTTTCCAAGTTTAAACCCGATAGCTGACCCACTGATAACTCTTCCCTGATAACTGATAACTGATAACTGATAACTGTTATGTCTCGTATTGGCAAACGCCCGATTCCTATTCCCAATAAAGTCACCGTCGATATCGATGGTGCTACCGTGACGGTGAAAGGGCCAAAAGGAACTCTCCAGAGAACCCTACCCACCGCCGTCGCCATCAATAAAGATGGCGAAACTCTGCTCGTTACCCGTCAAGACGATTCCCGTACCGCCAGAGAACGCCACGGACTCTGTAGAACTCTAGTAGCCAACATGGTGGAAGGAGTCGCTACTGGCTTTCAAAAACGCCTCGATATCCAAGGGGTGGGCTACCGCGCCCAGGCACAGGGTAGTAAATTAGTTCTTAATGTTGGTTACAGTAAACCCGTGGAAATGGAGATGCCCGATGGTGTTTCCGTCGCCGTAGAAAACAACACCCAAGTTATCGTCAGTGGCATCGACAAAGAAGCAGTCGGTAACACCGCCGCTAAAATCCGCGAAGTTCGTCCCCCCGAACCTTATAAAGGTAAAGGGATTCGCTATCTTGGTGAAGTTGTCCGTCGCAAAGTTGGTAAAGCTGGCGGTAAAGGCGGTAAAGGAGGTAAAAAATAAACCATGAAACTTAGTCGCAAAGAATCAGTCCGTCGTCGTCACCAGCGTGTGCGTCGCAAACTTAGTGGCACTGCTGAACGGCCCCGTTTATCCGTATTTCGTTCTAATAACCACATCTACGCCCAAATTATCGACGACGTAGCCCAACATACCCTCGCGGCCGCTTCTACCCTAGAGGCAACCTTGCGCGGGGAATTAGAGTCCACCGCTACCCAAGAAGCCTCGGCTGCCGTGGGTAAACTGGTGGCCCAACGGGCCCTAGAAAGAGGCATCGAACAAGTGGTTTTTGATCGCGGTGGCAATCTCTATCACGGTCGCGTCAAAGCCTTAGCAGAAGCGGCTCGGTCAGCCGGCTTAAACTTCTAAAATATCCTTTCAACACTGATAAAACTATGGCAAAACGTCGCAAAGGCAACCGCGAAAAAGAAAAAGAAACCACTTGGCAAGAGCGGGTCATCCAGATCCGCCGGGTTAGTAAAGTGGTTAAGGGTGGTAAAAAACTCAGCTTCCGGGCTATCGTCGTGGTCGGTAATGAAAACGGCCAGGTGGGAGTGGGAGTCGGCAAGGCAGGGGATGTGATCGGGGCTGTCCGTAAAGGCGTCGCCGATGGCAAAAAACAACTAATTGAAGTCTCCTTAACTAAGGCTAGTTCTATCACCCACCTCACCCGGGGCGCTTCCGGTGGCGCTCAGGTGCTTATGCGTCCGGCTGCTCCGGGGACTGGGGTTATTGCTGGGGGTGCTGTCCGTACCGTTTTAGAATTAGCTGGGGTGAAAAATATCCTCGCTAAACAACTCGGTAGCGATAACCCCCTCAATAACGCTAGAGCCGCTGTTAACGCCCTAGAAACTCTCCGCACTTTCTCGGAAGTGGCCAAGGATCGAGGCGTATCTGTAGAACATTTGTACACCTAAAGAAATCACCATGAAACTCCACGAAATCGCCCCCCAACCGGGGTCCACTAAACGCCGTCGTCGTGTGGGCCGGGGTATCTCAGCCGGCCAGGGTGCTAGTTGCGGTCTGGGAATGCGCGGACAAAAATCTCGCTCTGGGACAGGGACTCGCCCCGGTTTTGAGGGGGGACAAATGCCCCTCTATCGTCGGGTGCCGAAATTAAAGCATTTTCCTTTGGTTAACCCCCGTCAATACACAATCGTTAATCTGAAAAAATTAGCTTCTTTACCCGCTAATACGGAAGTTACCCTGGAAAGTCTCCTAAAAGCTAACATTCTCACCAGTAACGACGGCCCTTTAAAAGTTCTGGGTGATGGTGAAATTACCGTTCCCCTCAAGGTTAAGGCCGCCGCTTTTAGCAATAGTGCTAAAGAGAAAATTACCGCCGCTCAAGGTACTTGGGAAGAGATATAAATTTCCCCAGGAGATTACAAGAAGCAGGCGGGGAACGGGCAGCAGCGAGTTTTTTGCTGTGTGCAGTAAACAGTAATCAGTGAACTGAAAACTCATATCTGATGACTGATAACTGATAACTGATCACTGATAACTGAAGACCGGATTGATATATCATAAGAAGCACAGGGGAAATCTTAAAAAAATCGAGAAAGTTTTCCCCCTCGATTACTTTTTCCCATAAAAAAACTGCACTAGAGGTAACTGTTAATGGTCGTCAGTCGTGATAAGGCTCCCACGGCACAGGAAACGTTTATGCAAATGGCACAAGCGGCCGGTTTACGCGGTCGCTTGTTGATTACATTGGGTTTACTGATTCTGCTCCGTTTTGGGATGTTTGTACCGATACCCGGTTTAGATCGGGCAAGATTAGCAGAAATTATTCAAGGTAACGCCGCTTTGGGAATCCTTGACCTGTTTACCGGGGGAGGATTATCGACGTTAGGGATTTTTGCCCTCGGCATTCTTCCCTATATCAACGCCTCAATTATCGTGCAACTGCTCACCGCTGCCCTTCCTTCTTTGGAAGATTTACAGAAAAATGAAGGAGAGGCAGGACGGCGAAAAATTGCCCAAATTACCCGTTATGTTGCCTTTGGTTGGGCAATTATTCAAAGTATCGGTATTACTCTCGGTTTATTGGTGGCTAACGGCGTTGTGGCCGGAACTTTACCCTCGATCGCCGCTACGGTTCTCGCTTTAGTGGCCGGTTCTATGTTCGTAATGTGGATTTCGGAACTGATTACGGAACGCGGTCTGGGAAATGGGGCATCTTTGCTGATTTTTGTCAACATTGTTGCTGTTTTACCAAAAACCCTCGGTGATACGATTACTTTTGCTCAACAGGGTGGCCGACAAGCGATCGCTCAAGTGGTGATTCTCTTGCTGGTTTTCTTGGTGATGATTATCGGCATTGTTTTTGTTCAGGAGGGAACCCGTCGGATTCCTATCGTTTCTGCCCGTCGTCAGGTGGGTCGTCGTCTCTATCGGGAAAGAACCAGTTATCTACCCCTACGACTCAATCAGGGGGGCGTGATGCCGATTATTTTCGCCTCCGCAGTGTTGGTGTTACCTTTCCAATTGGTGCAAGCTTTACCCACGGATAACCCCGTCGGTCAGGTTTTAGTTCAGTTGGTTAATGCCCTGCGTCCCGATAGTTGGGGTTATGTGGCTTTTTATAGCTTACTAATTCTCGGTTTTAGTTTCTTCTACTCTTCCCTGATCGTTAACCCCAAGGATATGTCCCAAAACCTGAAAAAAATGGGAACCAGTATTCCGGGGATTCGTCCCGGGACCGCTACTACTAATTATCTGGAAGGGGTGCTGAATCGTCTCACCCTTTTGGGCGCTCTCTTTTTAAGTTTGGTGGCTACGGTGCCGACTTTGGTAGAAAGCGCCACCGGTGTCACCACTTTTCGCGGTTTGGGGGCAACTTCCCTGTTAATTCTGGTGGGGGTGGCGATCGATACGGCGAAACAAATTCAAACCTATGTCATCTCTCAACGCTATGAGGGCATGATTAAACAGTAGTTAGATAGTCAGCCAGTGACCTTTTAGCGGTTACTGGTTATTTTTTCCCTTAAAACCCTATATTTAATCCATGAGCAAACGGATCGGTGTGATATTTTTGGGACCGCCCGGATCGGGAAAAGGGACCCAAGCGGCAAAATTAGCGGAATCTCTGACGATTCCTCATATTTCTACTGGTGAAATTTTACGTCAAGCAATTACAGAGAAGACAGAACTTGGTCAGCAAGCACAAGCTTATGTGGAAAAGGGTGAATTAGTCCCCGATGAGTTGTTATTAGGTTTAATTCAGGAACGTTTAAAACAGCCTGACAGTGGTAAGGGTTGGATTCTTGATGGTTTTCCCCGCACGGTGGCACAGGCGAGCTTTTTAGACGCATTACTGGAAGAATTGGCTGATAGTTACACATTTGTGGTTAATTTGGCTGTACCAGATACGGTCTTAATTGAGCGTCTCATGCAACGGGGTCGTCAGGATGATACTCAAGAAACGATCGCCCGTCGCCTACAGGTTTATATCGACCAAACTGCTCCCGTTTTAGATTATTACGCTCAAAAAGGGACTCTTAACCATATCGACGGTAATCAACCGCTGGACGCGGTCACGGCGGCTTTAACAGCAGTTGTCACTCCTGGGTAAAGTTTCTCTCCGAATCAATTCAGTAATCAGTGATCAGTAATCAGTGCTCAGTCAGTTGTGATACTAAATCCGGTTATTAAAGACTGATTATTTATTCCCTCTTTTGCCTCTTGCATGAGTGCATGAGTAGAAAACGGGTTTCTCGGAGAAACCCGTTTTCTGTGCGTTACTCAACGGATTTAGTATTATAAGTTTTTTATATCAAACAGCCGTTAATAGTTGAGAATATTTAAATTTACACTTCGCAATATTTATCCTTTCTTAAGAATTTATTGAAAATAATTCTCATTTGTTTACGAGGTTGCAATACTTCCAGCGATTATGGTATAATTTTGCAGTATGAAATGATGGGTTTCTCCGTGCTTTTTTGGGTTTTTAGCTGTCTGTTGATCCTGAAAACCCTTGCTAAATCTACAGTGACCTACCTATTCGGGAACAGCAATAAATGGCGGTTAAAGAGCCTTTTTAAAGCCAACCCGTTGTTCAATTAATTGTGTAGTTTTGTTGCAAAGAGAAAGTTTTTTTGACAAAAAGAACAAAGTGTGCTGCCACTGGATTTAAAATAAACTCAATTGTCCTTCTTGTTTTAAGCACCAGTTATCATCACCAACTCTCTGGGCAATATCTTCGAGGACGCTTAGAATCGTCTGATTTTCGGGAGTTGTGCCATTTTTTAACAGAGGTAATATATCGCTCTTGGAGGGAGTCTGGCAAGAGTCTTACAGTCTCTCAACTCTAGTGGTCTGTCAAGAAGGAACTGACGGATATAATCGCTTCAACTTAATCCGAGCATCTTCGGTTGTAAATCGCCAATCTACAGGGGAAGAATTTTGATTGCGGCGTTTTTCCCAAGCGGCAACTTCCTCTGTTAAAACATCCTTATCGGGAATACGTCGGTCAAGGCACTGTCGAGTTAAAACGCTCAACTCAATTTCTGCCATATTTAACCAACTCCCATGCTTGGGGGTGTAATGAAATTCCAATTTATCAAGTATGCGTCTGGCTTCGGCTGGTGTAAAGGCTTTGTAAAGAGAAGCCTTGACGTGAGTATTCAGGTTATCCTGAACGACTCTAATTTTCTTGGCTTCTGGATGGCGTTGATCAAAGAGATATTTCATTTGTTGGGCATAGTCAATGCTCGTGCGTTGGTCAGTAACCTTGACATGGCGAGTGCCTGTTAATGGTTCAAAAAACATGAACAAGTTACAAACTCCTTCTCGCTGATATTCATAATCAAAACGTTCCGGCTGTCCGGGTTGGAGAGGTAAAGGTTCTCTCGTTTCTGAAATTAGTTGTTTTGAGCTTTCATCAAAGCAAACCAAGGGATAATCAGGGTCAAGTGGGCTGGTATAAAGTTGTAAAACTTCTGACCTCTGGCAGACAAACTCAGCATTGGCGACCGGTGGAATCACCCAAGATTCTCGTAACCAAGGCTTAATCTCATTTTTTTTAACACTTGTCGCACACTTTCATGGGAAATATTCTCGACATATCCCATAACTACCATTTGGTCTGCTAATAGTCGTAATGTCCAACGATTATAACCTGTCGGTGCTTGAGAGCCGGCGATCGCTACTAAATGGGCTTCTATTTCTCCATCTATCTTTCTTAGCTTTAATGAAGTCTTCGGACGGGGTATCAGTGCCGAGTCTAACCCTTCTTCGACAAACCTTTGCCTCACTCTCTCAATCGTCCTCGTGCTGATCTTCAAAGCCTGACTAATGGCTTGATCACTCCACCCTCTATCCTCTTGATTGAGATTGGCTTTGAGCAAGATACGAGCATGATTAATTTTACGGGCTGAGGCTTTTCCTTTAGTTGTCAGTTGTTCTAAAGTTTGGCGTTCCTCATCACTCAGAGAGATCAGATATCGTTTGGCGGGCATTGCTTCTGGGATTCTGTTGATTTGTATTCCCTATTATCCGTCACTTTTGCTTTGACAGACCACTAGCTCTCTTATGGGGTAAGCCTTCAAGCTATCGCTAACTAACAGAAACCCGAAATTTGAGTTTTTATTAGAAAAAAAGTTAGCGTTCGCTTGTCAAGCAAGGGTTTCAAAATCTAGACTGTTGAATATCTAACCCACATTCCGCACCCTCAACTGTCACATTGAAAATTTGATCTAAATCGTCAAAACGATTGCCGGCTCTGAATTACAGGCTAATTTGTTTGCCCAGCAGATGCACAACTAGCCCTAAAAATCTCATAGTTCTGATACTAAATTATTGAGATAAACTCTCATGAAGCTGGCGATCGCTGACTAGAGTGTGACACTTCATAATTCTTAGTAATCGCTAAAAGTCTTACTAGACAAGGGCTAGAGC
>SFCA01000209.1:0-6533 GCA_007095475.1 Microcystis aeruginosa Ma_QC_C_20070703_M131
AGACCACATCTCATCACATTCTATAACCAATTTACCTTTTGGTTTGTCCGAAACCTTTATTTGACGGGGGACAGCCGCCAGTTTATTGTTGACATAATTTTGTTACCATGACCAACTTATCCCTGTTACTCTAGCAATTACTCGTCAGGAAATTCGTTCGAGCAGGAGTTTATCAATCAATTAATTGTTTGGTTTCGTCAGAGACGGTTTTATTAGTGGGATTGATCACAAAGCTGATCGCAGAATTCTTTGAGATGATGATAAAGTGTCCAAGTACCCGCTCTCTGCTCGTAAGCATTGGTCGTAGAGTCTAGGCCACGAACAGCAATTTTATCAAGTCGAGGAAGAGTTATATTCCCCACTGCATGAGGATCCTGCATTCTGGGAGGAGTTATACCATCCCGTTGAATGCCAGGGCCTTTTTGATAGTCTGGAGTCACGGACACAAAGATAAGCTCTGTTTTTGCGTCTAGAGTCAAAGAACCAGTATTAAAAACTTGATTTTCCACCATAACACCCCCTGCTTGTCCAGGTGTGACAGTTGCGGCTAGACAAGACAATTAGCCCTAGGCTATCTGTTTTTTTTAATCTCAACCTCGCTGACCTAAAGGGGAGTGGGGCTTTATATTTTTTTCCTGAATCTATCAGAAAGCCTAGCATTTATCGCATTACCACACTTAAGTTATAGTTTCCAGGAGGAAGTCAACTCTCGCCTCAATCCTTAAGCAATCCTCAAGAAATCCTTTCCCCGCTCTCGTTTCTAAATTGCCAAGAATTGCGTTATAATTAAAGAAATATTACAAGTGATTGACAAAAATGAGTAAGCCTGATATAGAAAACATTGCCCTCCAGTTAGAAAGTAGCAACTCTAAAGACCGTCTGCTGGCCTTGGCATCCCTGCGAGAAGTGACCCCAGAGGAAGCTGTACCCTTGATCAAAAAAGTCCTTTATGATGAAATGCTGCCGGTGCGATCGATGGCTGTCTTTGCTTTGGGAGTCAAACAAACCGAGGAATGCTTTCCTATCCTAGTGGATTTGTTAGCCAATGATGCCGATTATGGCATTCGCGCCGATGCTGCGGGGGCCTTAGGTTATTTAGAAGATATTCGCGCTTTTGAACCCCTACAACGAGCTTTTTACGAAGACACGCAATGGTTAGTCCGCTTTAGTGCCGCCGTTGCTTTGGGCAATTTGCGCGATATTCGGGCTAAACAGGTGTTATTATCGGCTCTCGATAGTAACGAAGCGGTTATTCAACAGGCCGCTATTGCCGCTCTTGGGGAAATCAAAGCAGTGGAAACCGTCGAGAAGCTTTTAACCTTTGTTAACTCCGATGACTGGTTAATCCGGCAGCGATTAGCGGAAGCTTTAGGCCAGCTTCCGGCGGCAAAAACGATCGCAGCCTTAAAATTTTTGGTCAAGGACGAACATCCACAAGTGTGCGAAGCGGCCCGTTTATCCTTGCAAAAATTGGCCAACGTCTAGGGATAGGATAGAATAAATAATCTATTCTTCCAGAGCGATCGATCTTTGCCTACAGCCATTCATGGACATTCAAGAATTTATTAATCTCTGTGCGGGTAAATGGTTTTCTCAGCGCACCAGTTATCAATTAGCCGCCCAAAAAGTTGCCAATAATAAAGCAGAAATCACCATCGATTTGCTGGCTGCCGATGCTGCCGATGTGGTGCAATTATGTTTAGAAAATAACTGTCAGTCCCACACCAGTCTAGGGGGATGGAAAGCGACTTGGGATAATTCCGTGGACTATGGACAACCGAAAAAAATCGGTTCTAGCTATTTAGTTTGGCTGCCCTCAGAGAATCCTTGGCAAGGAAAATTAATCACAGCGGACGGTAAATCGGCAGCGCTGGGAGAATATCATCTCAGCAGCGATCAAGCTTTAACTTTAACCATCGAGGACAATCACCATCGTATCGAAGAAAGAATCTGGTTTGCTAGTCCTAATCTGAGATTGCGTACCAGTATTATCCAGTCGGACAATGGCGATCGCCAGACGGTTTTCTATTCGGAAATTCGCAAAATGGTTGCCTCTAAGTAGTTGCCATCTCCAATGTCTGAGGTGGGGAAGACAGGGTTAATCTTCCACCACTCCAGTCAAATCCTGCTAACGTCGGCCGCGTCTGCTGCTGCTGAAACCACTGCGACTAGGGGTACGACGGGAACCGGAGGAACCGAAACTAGGAGAACGTTTGACAGTATCAGATTTACCCGAATTCTTCAGGGTACTGGAACCATAACCAGAACCACTGGGTTTTGTGGTGGTGGTGGTGCTGCGATTGGGACTAGAGGAAGTATTACTGGGATAACGACGTAAATTGCCAGTAGAACGGAGAGTTTGCCGATTTTTGACCGCCGGAGGTGGACTATTATGTTTAGTCCGGTATTGATCTACTGCCTGATTATAGGTGGAACCGTAACCACCAAAACCGGTCATCACACCTCCAGGAGTATAGAGGGGAGGAACGTAATATTGAGGACGAAAGAGCAAACTACCCAAAGCTTGACCAGCAACAGCACCGAAAAAAGGACTCCAAAAGCTCGATTCTTGCCGAATCACCACGGTTTCCTGTTGTCCGGTTTGGGGATTGTTCCGCACTTCCGTGACATTATGGACATACTCGATTTTAAAATCTTCGGTCATGTACAGGGTAGCCTGATCACCGTTGATTTCTACTGCGGTTTTTTCCCCTTTAGCAATAGCTTCATCGCTTAATCTAGCCATTTGCAGGTTAGTGCTGCGAAAGAGGGGAGAAGTCCCCCCAGGGGTGTTTAAGAGCATTAAGGTATAAGTGCCATCTCCGTCATCGTAGGTAGCTTGTTGCACCTCGTAGCGACCGCTACTAACCTGATTGGATTGTTGTCTTACACTACTGTTATTAGCTGACGGTGACTGAGTTTGATTTGACGAGGAACCACAGGCCACCGTTGTGCAACAAAGGGTAAGAATTAAAAGGATTGTCGTTACTTGGCGCAGCATAAGGGCAAAATTAAGACTATAAAGGCAGTAATTCGGGGAAATTGAGTAATAGTTGCTCATTGGTCAATTCATCTCCCAATTGAGCAGGAGAAAAATGTACCTGAATCGCACGCAGCCGACCTTGGTAGTGAAGGTTAATTATTGATTTTAAACCATCTTCTAGGGCCTCTCGATCGGCTAGGCTAGTTTCTAAACCAGCACTCTCACCCTCGAAGGCTATTGTGATCATAACAACTAAGTTATCGGTGACGGGTAAAGTTAAGGGTTCCTTTTCCCCCACTTCCCCAGACACCGATTCACTTAAGTATCTGGCCGCGGAATCGGTAAACAGTTCGTTAACGTAGTCTCCCGCTTCCCCCTCACTCCAAAAAACATCGCCCTCATTAGCCACAGAAAACCAATAGAGGTTCATCTGCAGCAGATTTTGACAAATTTCTACTAAACCCTCTCCCATGACCTCTAAATCGCCTTCGGAATCGATCGCCTCCCGGCCGGTACGATTAAGAATACCGATCAGAGGTGCGACTTCTTGGCCGTAGAGATGCAAAAATAAGCGACAGACCACATAGCGAGTTTTACCCGCAAATTTCTTAAAGCGATCGCCTAAAGAACTCATAATAGACCTCTGGTAAAAATCAAAAATTGTTGTTAGGGTTAGAAGTCAGTAGTCTTGAAGCCATCAGCTGGATCAAGGTGATAATGGCTAATTAATCGGATAAATAAAAAGACTGATCACTGATAGGACTTAATCAGGCAAGAGGTTTAATCTGTCCGATAATCAAGTAAACAGCCAAAAAAGCCCTCAGCTTTTATTTATTTTGCCATTTTCTAGGCTTCTATGCCTTGATGCCCTGCTAACAGTCTATAATGACTTAAAATCCTATTGGTGTGAGCAAATGGCTGTCCAACTGCAACAAGCTTTAGTGGTTGCTTCCTATATCTTGAAACAGCGTCTAGCAGGAAAAAAGCGTTTTCCCTTAGTTTTAATGCTAGAACCCCTATTTCGCTGTAATTTAGCCTGTACTGGCTGCGGTAAGATTCAACATCCCCCGGAAATCCTCCGCAATCATCTTACCCCAGCAGAATGTTTCGCAGCGGTGGAAGAATGCGGGGTTCCCGTGGTTTCCATCCCCGGGGGCGAGCCGCTTTTACACCCACAAATCGATGAAATTGTCAAGGGGTTAGTGGACAGAAAAAAATTCGTCTATCTCTGTACCAATGCTCTGTTATTGGAGAAAAGCCTGGATAAATTTACTCCTTCACCCTATCTTACCTTTAGTGTCCATCTGGACGGTTTAAAAGCACATCACGATCGCTGTGTGGATCGAGAGGGAGTATTCGATAAGGCAGTACAAGGGATTAAAGCAGCGAAAGCGAGAGGTTTTCGGGTTACTACTAATACCACGGTTTTTGAAGGCACAGATGCGCGAGAAATGCAGGAATTTTTCGATTTTCTCGCTACTTTGGGCATCGATGGTATGATGATTTCCCCCGGTTATAGTTATGAGTGGGCCCCAGATCAAGATAGTTTCTTAAAACGGGAGCAAACCAGAGCTTTATTCCGAGAAATTCTCTCACCCTGGAAATCAGGTCAGAAAAAGTGGAATTTTAACCATAATCCTCTCTTTCTCGATTTTCTCATCGGTGAACAGGACTATGAATGCACTCCTTGGGGTAGTCCTAGTTATAGTCTTTTAGGATGGCAAAAACCCTGTTATCTGCTCAACGAAGGACATTACAAAAGCTTTCGGGAACTTTTAGAAGAAACCAATTGGGATAACTACGGTCGCTCTAGTGGCAATCCTCAATGTGCCGATTGTATGGTACATTGCGGCTATGAACCGACTGCGGCCATGGCAGCTTTTAAACCGGCTAATATGGGACGTGCCATGCAGAGTTTAATCGGAGTCTAATCTAAACTGATTCTAACCAGACGGCGGGGACTTGACTAGGGCGATCGGGTAATTGCATCCATCCCATTTCGCACAGACGAATTACCGAAGTTAATTTTTCTACCAAAGCGGGATCGAAACGAATCCCGCTATAATTTTGACAACGTTCTAGGGACTCTCCTAAATCTAGAGCTAGTCGATCGCCTCGCGGTTGAGTTAATTCCTGAAAATAGGCTGATAATCCCAAAATTCGCGACTCTAGGCTGATTTCTTCCCCTTTTAAGCCGTTGGGAACACCGCTACCATCCCAGTATTCAAACTCATGGTAAATAATCTGTTGAATTGGAGCTAATTCGGGCATAGTGGCGAGTAATTGCGCTCCTAACACCGATCTATCCCGCCAAAATAACGCATTTGCTCCCTCTAACTGACTGGCACGCTGTCTAAAAACTTCGATCGGAGCCTCCGCCAGACCGATGCGGTATAATAAACCTGCTAATCGTAAGCGTCGCAATCTCAGGGTAGGTAAATCGAGCAATTGTCCCAACATTTCCGCTAAAGCGGCCACCTGTAGGGAAGCAAGGGGATTATCAATATCTCTTTCATCGACTTTTTGAGCCATTCTGAGAAAAGCTTGCAGTTTATTAGCGGCTAAATTTTTATTTAAACGGGATGCTTGTCCTTCTAAGTCGCTTAATTCTCGCGCTTGTCTGCTGACGGTGACTAACTGCTGTTGACTGGTTTGCAGATAGGTGACAATGCGAGAGACTACTCCCGTTAAATCCGTGGCAATGGGATTAATATTTTGACTAATTTCCTGCTGTTGTCTGCTTAAATCGGCCGCTAGACTGGGATTATAGGGATGCAGACGCTCAATTAAGATCCTAGCGGCTTTTTCGACTAAATCGCGATCGAATGTCCATAAACCGTAGAATTTTCGCTCCGTGTCTATTTGGGGTTGACTATCGGACCGGTATTCTTCCGGGGATAACTCATGACAGAGTACCATGGAGGCGTAATCGGGGGAAAGAATGATTAAATTCCACTCATTCACCAAACTATCGCTATTATCTAAGTTCACTAACGAAACATTCTCTAAACTGCCGGTTTTATGCTCAGAAAAACCACTATCGGCCACGGCAGCGATCGCAATATGACGAGAAGAGCGAGCAATATCTAAATAGCGCTCAGCTTCCTGTAAATACCATTTTCCCTGTTGAAAGGTGACTAAAACCAGTGGTTTATTTGTACTGTCAGGGCTGCTAGTTTGCAAAATATGATCTTCAAGAGCATGACAGAGGGCCACCAGGGTATTCTTAAAATAGACCCCGTAACTGCTGGGTAATCGTCCCGATGAAGCTCTTTTTAACTGTTGTAAGCTGGATTCTACCGTCATAAGTGGCAAGATTAGGGGAATTATGAATTATGAATTATGAAGTGGGGAGCAGGGGAGCAGGGAGAAAAAACTGATGACTGATAACTGATAACTGATAACTGATAACTGATTACTGATTACTGACTCCTCATCGAAAATTTGGGTCTGAAACCCCGTCGTTCTACGACGGCTTTACTGTTAAATATTAGAACATTTACGAAATATATGCTAAAATGTGAGGTATGGAAAAAGCCTATTCGTTTCG
>SFCA01000021.1:0-14142 GCA_007095475.1 Microcystis aeruginosa Ma_QC_C_20070703_M131
CGAAACGAATAGGCTTTTTCCATACCTCACATTTTAGCATATATTTCGTAAACGATGCTCATATTTAACAGTAAAGCCGTCGTAGAACGACGGGGTTTCAGACCCAAAATTTTCGATGATCGCCTTTTCCTGTTCGATAAAATTCAAATCCTATTTTTCTCAGTTTGCGGACAACTTCTCGGCAGGTAAAGCCTGAAAGTCTGCCCATGATTACGATATTAGCAGGGGAATGTGGAACTGGTTAGCAGTGGTAAGGGTGACAGAGGAAGATGGCTGATCTTTTGTTTCCAATTCTAAAAGTATAGGAATCAGAGATTTAGCAATTTCAACAACAGCATCTATTGTCTCAGCTTCAGCGACAAGTCCTTGTATATCGGGACTGGTGGCGACATAGTAATCTTGGCCGTTTTCTTGAAAGTGTTCAATGGTGAGGTTAATTTGGTTTTGCATGGAAAATCAATAGGGTTTATAGAATAATTTTGTTATGACAAATCTTCTCAAGGTGAAAAATGTTCGCAATGTCACATTATGGGCGCAAGCAGTTCGATCAACTCACTGACCACGTTGCGCCCCTACCGCCGCGCGTGGTCTGATTGGTAGGGGCCTATAGCTTACGCCCTTTCTTCGCTCAGATTTGCTGATCACCAGAACCCCAAGAGAGCCAATCTGGGCTAAAAGTTCCTCATCGTCTTTAAAAAGGATAACACCGGGTTTTTGGTTTAATTCAAGGGCTTTTTGTTGATATAATTTCAATGAATTCTCCTGTAGCAATAGTATTCAATACATTACGAACATCAGGCATTAGTGGCAATAAATCAGATAGCTTATTAGTGGGTGCGACGAGAACAATAACTGCTATTCCAGCTTGTTGTAAATTTTGTTCATAACGCAAATTTTGATCAGTCGTGAGTAGGATTGTAAATCCATTCTGACTCATCAATTTTAGCAATTCACCGTTCTTTTTTCCTGACCATCCCATCTCGACCACTGTGTGAATATCATAATTAGTAAATTCACGTTTTAATGGCCGTGGGATACATTCATCAAGTAGGATTCGCATAAGCGGTTAACATTTCCTTGGCTAATTCAAGAGAGGCGATCGCTTGCTCTTTGCTGACACTGGGAAAATGATCCAAAAATACGTCTAATGAGTCACCTGCTTCTAGATAATCGAGTAAGGTTTTAATAGGTACACGAGTCCCTTTAAAGACGGGAGTTCCTCCTAGAATATCAGGATCGCTGTGAATAATCGCTTTAGTTTTCATTGTTGTTATAGGTGGGCAAGGGTTTCTAATCTTCTTCTAATGTAGCCTGAATCTCTGTTAACAGTTCCTCACACTCTTTAACCAAGAGAATACCCAGTTCTTGGCATAATTCAAGCGCTTGTTGGCAATAGCTGAGAGCAAGTTCAGGGCGATTCGTTTTGTGGGCGATTTCAGCGAGAAACACCAATTCGTATTTGAAGTAGCGCAATGTTTCTAAATTATTAGCGATAGACATCTCTTCGATTTTTGTACAGATTTAGAGATTTTAATACTATAATCCATTGTGATTTAATCCTTGCTCAAGTATTGTTCAAGGGTCCCATAGTCGCCTGATTGATATTCATCCCGAATTTTTTGAAGTTCTGCTAAGGTTTCCTCGTCATCTTGATAGGAAGTTTCTTCTGCTTGAAAAATTTGTTGTTCTAGTATTTCTAATAATTGTTGTTTTTGCGTTAAGTCAAGGGATTTAATGGCTTCGGTTAGAGATTCAAAAGTGATTTGAAGATTGATGGTGGTACTCATGAAATTTCTCCTATTTGGACAAAAAGTTAAATTTTGAGAATTGCTTTAATTTTCATGGTTGGTATGGCTGATCAAGGGTTTCTAATCTTCTTCTAATGTAGCCTGAATTTTTGCTAATCGTTAGTTAATAGAACTTATCCAAGAAACGGGAACCGCTATCACGTCAATGGTTTCGTTATTGTCAAACATTTCTAGGAGATAACCTGCTTCTGATTGTTGTTCATTAGGAGGTAAATATTCAATAATTGTTCCCTGATCACCTTTTTAAAAAATAGTGTCGGGGACATCTCTACATAATTTGACTTGTTGAAAAAGTTGGACGGGTTGCATTATTCATACTCCTTAATTTTATCGTAGTAAAGAGTAACAAAATTAGCTTTTTGATTATTTTTATCGATCTGCCAAATACTAATTCACTTTTTCATGCGGTTCTATATAAACTCTATGTGATTATACATTTCTTCTGGTTCAAGAATTTCCCAGATTAAGAGTAGTCCTCGAATTATTTGACCAATAGATTTACTTTGTTGGGGACAGTAAGCAATTCCTGCATGAGTTATAGATGATTGATTGATTCTTAAAAAATCAGTATCTTGAGTAAAAATCACGCGACCATTGGATAAAGCAAATTGCAATTGTACTTCATCAGATACCCCCAATAAATTTTATTCTGGAGTGGTAGTAACATCAAGGCCTCGCTGGCGCAATCCAAGAGCAATGCTATAGCTTACATTTTCATCAAGGTGAAATTTAATTTTATTGCCCATTCATTTTTTTTAGTTTTTCTTGGACTAGAGAAGGTGTTTTAGCTTGCATTTCCTTGGCAAAGGTATCATCATCTGTGATTTGTTGTCTAATTTCTTCAAGGTGATCGTGATAGTAAGAAAGGGCCGCGTAAACATCAGCTAAAGTAATGCTGGGATAATGATAAACAATTTCATCGGGTGACATTCCCAGGCGTTCGTGCCAAATAACGACATCTTGGACTTTGATGCGATGACCTGCGATGCGCGGTTTACCGCCACAGGTTTCTGGGGTAATTTCAATGTGATTGATTAAAGTTGTTGTCATTGATAATAACGAATTTGTCCGATTATAGGGTCACAAGGAATCTGCGCCCAAATGTCATATATATTATATCACGTCAAGGTTTATAGAATAATTTTATTATGACAACTCTTATAAACTTGAAGCTAATTGAGGTGCGACAATAGTTTCGAGGGAAAAAGCATTCAGATCCGTTAAGCTTCTGGCCTGTTCCAAGGTGATTGCACAAATATTCCACTGCTGATCAAGATCGACCAAGGTATTTTGTATTTTGTATTTTGTATTTTCATTGATTTCTTGAGTCTCGACAATAGGATTGTTATTGAACTCTAGGTATAGAGTGTCCGTATCCTGAAAGTAGGTGATTTTCATGGCTGACTTGGGTTATCAAGAGTTTCTAATCTTCTTCTAATAGTGATTCATTTGGCGGCGATTGCGGTTTTGAGAATTGTCCATCATATTTGAAAGTTAAGCGACAGCGAAGCCTGTATATTGACGTATTTTAGGTTCATGGAATCCCAAAACAATATCTTCTTTAGCAATGCCTGCGCTTAGTAATTCTTTGGTGATACCGTCTTCGGTGTTGTCACATTGTACCCAAATTTTCTCGTTAATAATTTCTAAATGAATCAGACAATCATGATAACGCTGATTCTGTTGCCAACCTTCTGAAATGACGAGATATTGATCATTCTGAGGATCAAAAGCTAGACGATTTTGAATGTCCGCATTGTTATAAATAATTTGGCTATAGGGGACAAGAATCTGATGAATAATTTTGCGGTAATGGTTTAGTTTATCCATTGGGTGATTACCTCATTGTCAGGGTTAAAGATAATTAGTTTTAGTGTTTTTTCTTCAAGGAGTATTTGACCAATTTCTTGATGAAATAAGCTGTTGAAAGTTTTTTCCCGAATAGCAAGATAAAGAGTTCTATCTAAAAGTTGGCGAAAGTTTTATCTTAGACTGAGACTAATTCAGGTTCACTGATCAGCCGTAGAAGTTTTGAGTGATCAACGGTTTCCATCGCAAAGGTTTGGCCGTTTTGATCGGTAAAATCAATCAGAAAAGCTTGCTGATTAAAAGACATTAAAACAGTTCCCATTTGTCCGCGACGCAGAAGGATGGGCTGATGGGTCGTTTTGTGAGTAGCCGTAACATCTTCCGTTAGGGCAACGAGATCGTATTCTTGAATGGTGTTCATCATGGGCTAGTTAATTAATGGGATAGACATTAGTAAGACGAGGAAAATTTTCAGTTATTTGGACAATCCAGCAACTTAAAATTAAGGATTCTCCGATGTCGGTACAGAGGTTAAATTTCAGATCATAGTGAGTGCCATATTGATCGATTTTATAAAGTTCGGCTTCTCCTTCCATTACTGCTTTTTTAAGAGCATTTTCTAGGATTTCTTTATTAGCTAAGGTAATCCCTAATCTTTGTTTGAAAAGCAAGGCTTTATGTTTTCCTTTTGAATGCTCAGGATTGAGGCAGTAACGTTCAAGTTTGTCTCCTAGGTTGGCTTGATCGGCATTGGGAAGTTTCATTTTATTTGTTGGCTTCTCCTAGGTTTCCCTGAATTTGCCCTAACAGTTCCTCACACTCTTTAACCAAGGTAATCCCCAATTCTTGGCATAATTCAAGCGCTTGTTGGCAGTAGTTGAGAGCGCAATCGCAGTGATTCATTTTGTGGGCTATTTCGACAAAGGCTTTTCAATGATTCTTTATCTACCGAAATTTTACGGGAAATAACGATAGAATTCTCGACGATGAAGAACACGAGCAAATGTAATTGTATCTTCTTCAACAAAAAAAACAATTCTATAGTCACCAATTCGGATACGATAGGCATTATATTATCCTTTTAATTTTTTAAGGTTGTTAATTTCGCTTAGCTGCTTAACTGCTAAAATATCAGTAAAGACAAGGTTTTTGATGACTGAGTAAGAGGAGGTACTTTTTAAATCTTTAAGATCCTTGATAAAAGTAGGAAGATAGTTAATTTTCATTCTTTTTCTAATTCAATTAAAGCTTCCTCCAAAGTTAAGGGAGTTTCATCTTTAACGTCTATCATGGCGCAATAGAGTCCAGTATCTTCATAGGTTTCTATTATTTTTTGATAATCTTCAAAATTAATGATAACTTGCTGTATCTGACCTTGATTATCCGTAATCAAGTCTTGAGCAAAGGGATAATCTTTGATGTTCATAATTAATTGTTCCTCATTTTGTGGACGGTTTGCATTATTCACACTCCTTTGTTTCCAATTCTAATAGGATGGGAATTAAGTCTTTGGCAATATCAATGACAGCATCTATTGTATCAGCTTCAGCGACAAGTCCTTGTATATCGGGACTGGTGGCGACATAGTAATCTTGTCCGTTTTCTTGAAAGCGCTCAATGGTGAGGTTAATTGGGTTTTGCATGGGGAATCCATAGGGTTTAAAGTTTGCCTGTTAGTTTTTGTGATTAATTTGCTCAAGTTTCCTCTTTTCAGGTTTACCACAATAAATTTTCAGTATATCGCTTAAATAACTCATCTTTAGTGAGAATCGGAATATTTTCAGTTAAGCTTTGAGCGATTATTAGGCGATCAAAAGGATCTTTATGGTAGTAAGGGAGTCTCTTGAGTTGTTCGAGATGTTCGGCGTTAATAGATAGTATATCAAAGCCGTTATTATAAACATAATTTTGAATTAAATTTGGGAAAGTTATCTTTAATTCTAATCTGTTAAGGCTGGCTTTGATGGACATTTCCCAGAGACTAGCGATACTTAATCGTTTTTGATATTGATTATTTTCGATCAGAGAACGAGCAGCATCACTAAGATTATTATCACCTTCGATAAACCATAAAAAGGCGTGGGTATCCATTAAAATTTTCATGGCATATATTCCTCAAATTCTTCGATAGAATCATCAAAATTGTCAAGCATTTTAACGATGCCTTTTGCGCTTCCATATTGGGGATGTTTAACAGTGGGAGCAAGAGAAATGATTTGAAAGTCTTGACCTTCATGATTCTGGATAATAACTTGTTCACCTTTTGAGGCAGCTTTAAGGAGTTCAGAAAGTTGATTTTTAGCTTCATCTACGGTTAGTTGCATCATGGTTTTATTGGGTTAAATTTCTCAGATAATAATATAATTTATCGTGATTTAATCCTTGCTCAAGTATTGTTCAAGGGTCACATAGTCGCCTGATTGATATTCATCGCGAACTTGTTGAAGTTCTGCTAAGGTTTCCTCGTCGTCTTGATAGGAAGTTTCTTCTGCTTGAAAAATTTGTTGTTCTAGTATTTCTAATAATTGTTGTTTTTGCGTTAAGTCAAGGGATTTAATCGCTTCAGTTAGAGATTCAAAAGTGATTTGAAGATTGATGGTGGTACTCATGAAATTTCTCCTAATTTGACAGAAGCTGAGGTTCATTTATCAAAAAGGTTATTTACTTAATTTTACTACATTCTCCTGAATTTGTGCAGAATAATTTTGTTATGACAAATTTTATAAACTTGAAGCTAATTGAGGTGCGACAATAGTTTCTAGGGAAAAAGCATTCAGATCCGTTAAGTTTCTGGCCTGTTCCAAGGTGATTGCACAAATGTTCCCATTTTTATCAAGATCGACTAAGGTATTTTCATTGATTTCTTGAGTCTCGACAATAGGATTGTTATTGAACTCTAAATATAGAGTGTCCGTATCTTGAAAGTAGGTCATTTTCATGGCTTAAAATTCCTATCAAAAAAAGCATTGTGAACTGTGATACCATCTTCGAGTAAGACAACCCTCAACGCTTTGTTGTCTATTTATTCAATATCAAAATGTTGAGTTTTCTTCAAAAATATTTTTGATAAAATCATATTGTTTAGGGAAAAACTGCCTGTTTGTATAATACAAAGGAGATTTTACATGAATATAACCTTTAGCATCATTTGCCCATTCACCGAGCAACATATCGTCACCATATAAATAACCATGAAACTTTGGAAAAGTATGCCAATATTTAATTTCTATTTCTACATTATTTTGCCTCAGTTGTTCATCCTCAAGTATAAATTCAAGGTTTCGATTAATCTTATTTTTAAAGTTTATCGATAATCGATTGGTTGAGATATATATATCAATAAGTTCATCACTCAATCTTTTCAGTATGAGCCTACTAATTTTAGGCTTTTTATCTAAATTAGCCTCATGAAATATTCTTGTAATCCATGCGTAAACAAAGTCTCCCTCTCCAATTGAAACATATAAGTCGTTCAGGATGTCTTTTTTTGTGACAATGTCCGTGAGAATTGCATAGTACTGTTCTGACCTTGTAAGCTGTTCGACTTTTCCAGTTAAATCAAATGTGAGAAGTTGCAGATTTGCTTCGGTTTGAGGCTTAGTATCCATTAAAGCAGTAACAGTAACAGGAGGCGCGGCGGTTTTCTCAGGTTTAGCGATCGCTTTTTTAGAGGGTTCAGAGCGCCTTTTATGCCACTCTTCCGAAAATTTAGTCAAATTTGTTGTCTTATCGCCGCATTTCGCCCACAGAGTTAGGGAGAACCGCCATTCCTCCGACCCCTGCTGTTTGAAACGCTCATCCCGAAGAATGCCTAGATAATCGGCCAAATAGTGGCTAATCGCGTCCCTAACTTGATCTTTGGTCAATTTTTCCCCTTTCTGCTCTGCCAAGCGTACTAAAGCCGCTAAATTCGTCTCAACCCGCAAAAGTTTCCCCTCTTCCCCTAGAGCCAGCTTGACTCCCCAATCATTATCCTCACATTGACAGTGAGCCACATGATCTAATAAGACTTCAAACAAGCGTTTGACCCTTTTTTCAACAGTTTCGCCATAACTCTTCTTAGGCATGGGATTAGATCGGTAGAGGTTTGGGATAGCTTATTTTAGTCTATTTTTTGGGATGATGAAAAACACCCCCAGAAAACGGGTTTCTTTAGACCTCTTGCATAAATCCGAAAACAAACGATAGAAACAATAATGGGAGGGACTTTCAGTTAATTATTTAGGCTCTTCGGTTTGTGTGATGCAATGGACGGGGGTTATAAGGGATGGAACCCTTATATAGAAAGGCATTTAGCGATTTTTGTCAATTCTTTTCGATCTAGAGCGAACTAATCAATTAAGGTAGTTGATAATCTTCAAAAATGTTGCTGTACAAGGATCGACTTAAGACTTTTGCAAGAGGTCTTTTAAGAAACCTGTTTTCTAATGAAAACCTAGGGGCTGAAACTGAACATCGTTGATGATTTTAACCGTTTCTCCTGATTGCTTAATCACAAATAAACCGCGCCGATAAGCATAACTATCTATCCCCTGATCGATTTCAATCCCCGCTACTGCACCATAAACCTGAAAGTCTCGAAATTGGGGAAAGGCTAACTTAAATCGCTGTAATCGATCAAGAAAGTCATCTACATCATCCTTCGAGAGTCGAGATTTACACTCCACCGCCACTAACTCACTGCCATTCACCGCCAGAATATCAATTTCCATCGCTGCCCCGGGACGTTTACTTTTTAAGCGACTCATGGTTTGGGTGACATCAATCCCCCGCTCTTGAAATAACTGCACAACCGCCGGCTCTACCATTTCTTCGACAAAACGCCCCCAACGGGTGGTTAAGTTATTGACGGCTTCGGTGGTGGCTCGTACCTGTTTTTTCAATTCTTCCATCGTGCGATCGGCTTCAGCACTACGGCGCTCGGCTTCAGCATTGCGGCGGTCCGCTTCGGCATTTCGTTGTTCAGCCTCGGCATTGCGGCGCTCGGCTTCAACATTGCGGCGTTCGGCTTCAACATTGCGGCGCTCGGCTTCTTTTTGGAACTCGGCAAATTGAGCCTCGGTTCTTTCAAACAGTTTGTAAATATCGGCGATCGTAATAGCTTCTGACATGGCGTGTTCTTGTCTATTTGAGCAAAGCCGATCCTATTCTAGCAACTCGGCTGGTTGAGAGTATATCGTTCTTTTACCCATCACTTGCTGACAGGATAAATCCGACACCATCCCGACCAAAAATCGCAAATTTTTTCCTCGAAAAGTTTGGGGTACCCCACTCCCCCAAAGCCTCCCCCAAAGCTGAAAGCCTTAGCCAATCAGCTTTTTATTATGCAATTTTTTTTAATTAGACCTCTTGCCTTGGCACATACCCCAGATTTTTTCATAGCAAGTATCAACCTATTGAAGTGGGGAAAATCTTATGTTTTCAATGCTTACGTTCTCAACTGCTACCCTAAAAAACCACCTCAAAAAAAACGGTTTTTTTGTCTTCGATAACCCTTGGGGCGATCGCTGGTTCCAATGTTTAGAGGATATTACCCAAGCAACCCCCGTTATCCAAACTAACGGAGAGATTATCTATCCTATCAAAGCAAATCCTGACGCTATGGGAAAAAGTGATGCACAATCCCCCGGAATTGGGCTTTTACCTCATACAGAATGGTCCTACAAAGCTATCCCTCCTAAATACCTCTGTTTGCGCTGTAAAACTCCGGATCGTTGGGGTGGGGGTGCGACGACTTTGGTTAAGTTTGATGACTTATTGCGTCATTTTACCCTTGAGGAACAACATTTTATGGCGGCTCAACCTCAATATTTTATGTCCAAGGACGGCAAAGAAAGCTTTTTTGCACCAATCTGGCAACGAGATGCCGAAATCATCCGCTTTAGCTATAATGTGCTGGTTTATGGGGAATTTAGCCCCGATCTTAGTAAACCGATCGCTTCCGGTCTAGATTCCCGTTTAATGGCTTTATGTGGCAAATTTTTGCCACTGTTTGAAGCCTATCACGTTCCGCTCTATTTAAAAGCAGAACAGATCCTGATCATGGATAATTATACTTGTCTCCATTCTCGCCAATCCTACATTGACCCCAATCGCTGTCTTGAAAGGGTAATGTTCGATGTTCCCTAACGGGAAATGGGGGTTAACTACTGGCTTTATAAGTAATGGCGGGAAGCGGATTTGAACCACTGACCTTCGGGTTATGAGCCCGACGAGCTACCAGACTGCTCTATCCCGCGTTGCTTTATTTAGTATAGAACTAAATCTCGGTAAATGCCAAGGAGTTTGTAATATTCCTTTACATTTACCGTCCGACCAGAGGTTAATACTTACGTTCCACGGGGGTGAAATCCTGAATTACCACGGGCATATAGTCGATATCGATGCCGGAGGGCGAATAATAGGCGAGGGTATGCTGAAGGAAATTTTGGTCATCCCGTTGGGGAAAATCCTCGCGGGAGTGGGCCCCTCGGCTTTCTTGACGATTGAGGGCAGAGGTGAGGATAATTTCCCCCACCACCATGAGACTTTGTAATTCCCAGGCCTCGATTAGTTCCGTATTCCAGCAATCCCCCCTATCATCGAGGTAAATCTGCTCGTATTGGCGCTTTAATTCGCCGATTTGTTTAATTCCCTCGCGCATGGTCGCTTCGGTGCGAAAAACGCCGCAATGTTGGGTCATACAGTCTTGGAATTGCTGACGTAGTTGACCGATGCGAATCGTGCCTTTTTTGGTCAATAAAGCGGTGATTTCCTCTTTAGCATCCTGAAGGTAAATATCGGGATTAAAGACGGGAAAAGCGCGTTTTTCGACGTATTTAGCGATCGATTTGCCGGTTCTTCTCCCATAGACCACACATTCTAACAGGGAATTACTGCCCAAACGATTGGCCCCGTGGACAGAGACACAGGAACATTCCCCGGCGGAGAAAAAGCCCTCGCTGAGGGTATCGGCACTTAAGCGAACGCGACCATCGGTATTAACGGGAATGCCGCCCATACAATAGTGAACTGTAGGACGTACAGGCATCGGTTCCTCTACCGCATCGACACCGACGAGACGGTGGGCCTCCTCCCAACAGAAGGGAATGCGACTCATAATTTTTTCCCGGCCTAAATGGCGTAAATCCAGATAGACAAAGGGACCCCCGGCGCTACCGTCCAGATTTACCCCCCGGCCGGCGCGAATTTCTAGGGTAATGGCCCGGGAAGTGATGTCCCGGGGGGCTAATTCCATGCGCGAGGGGGCGTAGTCTTCCATAAAACGACGACCTTCGCTATTGATTAAATAAGCACCTTCACCCCGGACCGCTTCCGAGATTAAAACACCGACGGGATAGAGTCCCGTGGGGTGAAATTGGACAAATTCCATGTCTTCTAGGGGAATACCCGCTTTTGCCGATAAAGCTAAACCGTCTCCCGTACAGGCGAAATCGTTGGAGGTGGTATTATAAACGCGACCATAGCCCCCCGTCCCGAACATAATTGCTTTTGCCCGGAGGATTTCTAACTGTCCGGTGGCGATTTGGTACATAACCACGCCTTTAGCCGTACCTTCTTCGAGGATAAGGCGTAAAACGTACCATTCATCGTAGATTTTTACCTGATTACGGCCTAAATTACTGACTAATTCGTGCAGCATGGCGTGACCGGTTTTATCGGCGGCGTAACAGGCCCGGTTATGGCTGTGACCGCCAAAGGCTCTTTGGGCAATGCGTCCATCTTCGAGACGGGAGAATAACACGCCTAGATGTTCCAATTCGATGATAACTTCGGGGGCTTCTCGGGTGAGGATATCCACTGCATCCTGGTCAGCCAGAAAATCGGAACCTTTGACGGTATCGTAGGCGTGGGCCTTGGGATTATCTTTGGGGTCAACGTTTTGCAGGGCGGCGGCGATACCTCCCTGGGCAGCGACGGAGTGGGAACGAATCGGGTGGGTTTTGGCAACGACAGCAACATCGATAGTCGGGTTGAGGCGTTTGATTTCTAAGGCGGCGCGGCATCCTGCTAACCCACCGCCCACTATAACGACATCGTGTTCTTTCATGGCTGATTTTTCTAGGGGCTTCTGTTTCTATGGTGGGGTTAGAATTGCTCGGAAGTCAGTTTTGTAACCGAGACTTTATATTTCAGGAGTCAAAAGACAAAAGACAAAAGACAAAAGGCATCTTTGTTCTCCCCACACCCCACACCCCACACCCCACACCCCAAAAAAACAACCCGCGGCAGTTAACCGCGAGTTATTTTTGGTTAAAATCGGATAATTACTGAACGGTAATCGTTCCGACCATACCAGCACCGCGATGGGGTTCGCAGTAGTAGGTGTAAGTACCCGGTTCGCTGAAAGTGCTTTCAAAGGACTCACCGGCGGAAAAAGCCAGACCTTTATGGGATAATTTGCTGGCTTGGGCTTCGGGAACCTTGGTGCTATCGAAAACTATGTTATGGGGAGAAAGTTTGTTATTGACCCATTTCACCGTATCTCCTGCTTTAATAGTGAGGGCGGGGGGATCAAATTGTAGTGTACCCGCATCACCGCCCATCTTAACCGTGAAGGTTTCCGCAGCAGCGGAGGCAGTGTTGAAGAAGAAGCTAGAGACGACTAGCGCCACGGTAGCGACCAATAAACCTAATTTTTTCATGCTTGTTAATCCTTTACACGAGGGAAGATGACAAGTTTGACAGCCTGTCTTTTGACAAAAAAGTAAAAGTTTGCTTTTAACTGTCCCATTGATTAATTCTACACCAAGTTTGACAGCTTGTCTTTTGACAAGAAAACCGGTTTTTTCTGACGATGGTTGGGGAATTTCTTGAGAAATAGAGGAGAACCTATCGTGAAAAGATTATTAATTTCCCTGTGCTTGCTCTTGGCTGTGGTTACTTTCGGTATGGCTCGTCCGGCTTTAGCTGATGGGGCTTCGATTTTCAGTGCTAACTGCGCTTCCTGCCACATGGGCGGTAAAAACGTGGTTAATGCCGCTAAAACCCTGAAAAAAGAAGATTTAGCTAAATACGGCAAAGATTCCGTCGAAGCTATCGTTACCCAAGTTACCAAAGGTATGGGTGCGATGCCGGCTTTCGGTGGTCGTCTCAGCGCTGAAGACATCGAAGCTGTAGCTAATTATGTCCTCGCTCAAGCGGAAAAAGGCTGGTAAAAATTAGTTATCGGTGGCGAGTTATCCGTTGTCAGTCTGGTAAGAATTGTAGCGATCGAAATTCTTGGGTCAATTGCTGGCTTAAAATAGCTAATGGTTCATCTCGGGACAAGGTTGTGAAATTGCGATCGTTTTTCTATCTTTTAGGTGCGACGGTAATCATTCTCCTAGGAGTCGCTACAGCCAGTTTTGCTTGGATTCTCGCCGATAGTCCTCTGTCTTTGCTCAAAGGTGGGGTGCTGCGGGAACCGGCGGCGGCGATTTTTGTGCCGAAACAGGCCCCGGTTATGGTATCCTTGCTGGTCAATCCCGAACGTTTAGAGTCTTTTGGTCAATTAATCGCTACACCGGCTAATCGACGACGTTCCCACCAACAAATTAAAGATTTAGAAAAAACTCTGCTCGGTAAAACGGGATTAAATTATCAAAAGGAAATCAAACCCTGGTTAGGGGAGGAAATTACCCTCGCTGTTACTTCCCTAGATTTCGATCGCGATACCGATAATGGTATCCAACCGGGTTATCTTTTGGCAATTCAAAGTAAAGATGGTGAACGCGCTAAGGAATTTCTGCAAGCTTCCTACTCAAAACAGGCGGTTTCGGGCAAATTTGACCTCGTTTTTGAACTCTACAAGGGAGTTAACCTCATTTATCAACGTCCCTTGACCCCGGGAGATAATAATCGTTTTCTCGCTAGTGCCGTGGTGGGTGATACGGTGCTTTTTGCCAATAATATCAAGGTTTTGCGCGAGGCACTTAATAACGTGCAAGTACCGGATTTAAACCTAAAAAATAGCCCTGATTACCGAGAAGCTCTCAAAAATATCACCGAACCGCGTATAGCTATCGTTTACGGCAATTTACCTCCTTTATCGGCTTGGATCGCGAATCAACCCGTCCCGGAGAGTCCCGAAGCAAAACAACGATTAGCCACGGCTTTTTCCCTCAAATCTGGGGGAATAGTCGCTCAAACCGCCTTAATTGGAGTCTTAGGACAGGATGACCAAGCACCAATTTTATCTAGTCCCGTGGGAGCATTATCTTTTATCGGCGAAAATAGCCTTTTAGTCGCCGCTAGTCGGGATTTAAATCGGTTTTGGACTCAGGTAGAGGAGGGGTTAGAAGCAGATAGTCCCCTACAGGAATTAATAACACAGGTCTTAAACCGCTTCCAATCGCCTTTAGGTTTAAATTTGCCTGAAGACGTTTTTAGCTGGGTTAGAGGCGAATATAGTCTCGCTCTCGTGCCTAGTTCAAAGGGGATGGAACCCGATAGTGTTTTTCTAGGGGAACGGGTGATGGGGGTAGAGGTGGACAGTGCGATCGAGCATTTGGATGAGTTGGCCCGCAGTCGCGGCTATAATGTG
>SFCA01000210.1:0-22765 GCA_007095475.1 Microcystis aeruginosa Ma_QC_C_20070703_M131
GTAAGAATAGGCTTTTTCCATGTCTCATATTTTAGCATATATTTCGTAAACGATGCTCATATTTAACAGCAAAGCCGCCGTAAAACGGCGGGGTTTCAGACCCAAATTTTCGATGAAAGGGATGTTAACGCCAGTAAAAACATTTTGGCCGCAGGGCTTGCGGTATCAGTCTGGGTCGCGAGTGTCAGACCCGAACAGAGTAAGTCTGTGAAGGCAACTGCTAAGAAGCAGAAACCTAGATCGTGAGGTCTAGGAATCACCGTCCCTTTTAGGGCGGTGAGGATGTCAATCCCACCCCCTAAATCCCCCTTAAGGGGTAATTCTATCGTCTCCCCTGAAAGGGGAGATAAGAGAGGAGTGGGGACTGAGGGGGGTGGGGGCTGGCTTGCTCAACCGAACGGTATTGGGTAGGGGAGGTGTGAACAATTATAATTTAATTTTATGTTGTTGTGCTGTTTAGTTATTCAAGGAGTTTTTGTATGGAATCCACAAAAGAGCGCGGGCAATTAATCATCATTGGTGGAGCAGAAGACAAAGAAGGAGATTGTCAAATCTTGCGAGAGTTTGTTCGCTGTGCTGGCGGGACTAAAGCTAAAATTGCCGTGTTAACGGCGGCAACAAGTGAGCCTCGTTCGGCTGGAGAAACCTATACCCGAGTGTTTGAGCGACTCGGTGTCGAGGATGTGCGTGTCCTCAATACCATTCACAGGGAAGATGCGGACGATCCAGAAAACCTGAAAATCATTGAGGAGGCCACAGGAGCGTTTTTTACCGGGGGAGATCAAGCCCTAATCATTGAACACATCAAGGGAACTCAGCTAGATACCTTACTTCACCAACGCAATCGGGAGGGAATGGTGGTAGGTGGGACAAGTGCCGGTGCTGCCATAATGCCCGATCTGATGATTATTGAAGGAGACTCGGAAACCAACCCACGCATGGACGCGATAGAGATGGGTCCGGGAATGGGATTTCTGCACTCAGTGGTGATCGATCAGCATTTTGCCCAGCGCGGACGGCTAGGTCGCCTGATTTCCGCTCTCTTACAGCAGCCAGCTAACTTAGGCTTTGGCATTGACGAAGATACAGCAGTAATTGTGGACGGTGACGAATTTAAAGTGGTGGGGCGTGGGGCTGTAACAATTGTCGATGAATCAGAAGCAACTTATGATAATTTAGACGAACTGCTCAAAGATGAAGCGATGGCAGTGTGTGGAGTCAGGTTGCACATCTTACCTCAAGGATTCCGCTTTAACTTGAAAACTCGCAAGCCCGTTTTCTCTCGATCAATAGAGTTAAAGGATAGCAATCCTAAAAAGGAGGCAGAAGTTGAAAGGGAGTAGGTCGGAGGGAACAATCAGTGGTGGCTTGTACCCGCCACTGATCTGATAGTTCTGATACTAAATTATTGAGATAAACTCTCATTAAGCTGGCGATCGCTAACTAGAGTGTGACACTTCATAATTCTTAGTAATCGCTAAAAGTCTTACTAGACAAGGGCTAGAGCAACTTTTGATTTCAACTACTAGGGTGCGGAATGTGGGAGAATATATAGTCATTTCAAATAAGTGTGATACAAGTAAAAAATAGGGTAAAATAAGGAGAAACGAGCAACCCATACAGAAAAATGTCTTATAGCCTAGACTTGAGAAAAAAAGTAATCGATTATGTAGAGAATGGGGGAAGCATAACTAAAGCCGCCGCTCTATTTAAGATAGGAAGAGCCACGATATATAGATGGCTAGGTAGGGAAAAACTGGAAGCAACAAAGGTAAAACACCGTCAGAGAAAGCTGGACTGGAAAGCACTAGAAAGAGATGTCCAAGAAAATCCCGAGGCAAGATTAAGAGATAGAGCCGAGAAGTTTGGAGTGAGACCAAGTGCCATTTGCTATGCCTTAAAAAAAATGGAAATCACCAGAAAAAAGAAGGAACTTCGTTATAGAGAAAGAAACCGAGAAGAAAGAATAAAATATTATAGAAACCTGAGAGAATTGATTAAAATCTATGGTGGTAAAAGCCTTGTATTTATTGATGAGTCAGGGTTTGAAGAATTTCAAACCTGTCTTTATGCCCGATGCACAAAAAGGGAAGAAAGTATTGGGAGATAGACAAGGAAAACGAGGAAAAAGAGAGAACCTTTTCCCTGGGAGAAGAAAGGAAAAAAAAGACTTTATTGCACCAATGATATTGACAAGAAGCCTGACTGCGGAAGGCTTTGAAGGATAGTTATCTTTATATTTATTGGCTTCTTTAACCATGGTATCAATATTAATTATGGATAATGCATCAATTCATCGGAAGACAGTCATTAAACAACTGGTAGAAGAAGCAGGTCATCAGCTAGTGTTTTTGCCAAAATAGTCTCCTGATTTAAATGATATAGAACATGATGTTAGTGCATCAAAGAGAACAAGAATGTATGCTCCTGTGGGTACACCCCTTGATGAAATTATTCGTACTTATTGTGTCGCCTAGTGTCTCGTTCTTATTTGAAATAACTATATTAAGAATAAAAATTCGGTTCCGGGAATTTTTCATTGACAATCCAATTGCCCAGATCGCGAATTTTGTAATCCACAGGATCATGAAGGGTAAAAGTTCGTAGATTCCGCCAGTAGCGATCAAACCCGTAGGAACTCGATGTCGCCCTCGCCCCCATGACCTCGAACATTTGATTCACCACCTCTAATCCCACCCGTGTCGCCGCCACCTTAGCCACTGCGATCGCTACGGCACAGCGACCGCGCTTTTCTGCGGTGAGATGCCATTGTTCCTCCCACGCGTCCTGTAGAATTTCCGTTGCTCGATCAACCAAACCCCTGGCCGCCTCTAAATCGACCCACAGACTGCCGTAACGATGGAGCAGATAGGGATCTTCCGTCGCTCGCTCGACCCCGGCAGTTAGCCAAGGACGGGTTTGCTCTCTCGTGTACCGTCCTGCGGCCTCAAAAGCCCCCAGGGCAATCCCCAAGTAGATATTGGCTAGATTCAACTGGGTTAAACAGGCGCGGAAAGTGGCGAAAGGTGGCGCAGGAAAGGCTTGCGAACCGAAAAACTCCAGGGGGTAAATCGCCACATTATGAAACGAAACACTACCACTATCGGTTTGCCGTTGACCCATATTATCCCAATCGGCGTGCAGTTCTACTCCCTCACGCTGGGTAGGAACCACAAGAACCGATATTTTCCCCGTCTCCTGATCGATCGCCGTAACAGGTAAAATGTCAGAATCCCACGAACCGGAACAGAAGCTTTTCTTGCCTTCTAGTCGGAAAATATCGCCCTCGGCAGCGATCGCTGTCCGACGGTCCAAGGGATTTAACGCATTCGCCCAAAACCAATTCTGTCGGATGGTTTCCTTGTAGTAGTATTCCTTCTGTTCGATCGTCCCGAAAAGATGGGGAACGATCACCCCAAGATGATGGTAGGAGAAAATATGAGCGATCGAGCTATCGACTTGGGCGAACTCTCGAACGATGCGGAATAAGGTAATCCAACTCTCGCCAGAACCACCGTATTCCCGGGGAATAATTAAGGTCAAAAGACCACTTTGGCGGAGGCGATCGCGCGCCAGTTTCGGGGTTCCACCCTGATGGTCTCGCTCCACTGCATCGATGGCGAATTCCGATGCCAGAGAAACCGCGAGAGATAGATAATAATCAGCAGACTGACTAGGGGATACTGACATGAGCAAGATTCCTTAGATATATCGAATCCCCCTAAACAGGAAGGTATAGGGGGAAATTTTGTTGATTGCTAGAAGGTAAATGTGGTTCTCAGTGTACCGATAATAACACTGGTATTATTACTATTTTGACCGGGGTTGATCAGCCAAAATAAGCCAGGAGTGATGGCGATATTGTCATTGATTTGATATTTGTAAAAAGCCTCGACATGGATCGGTAAATCCTTGGCATCCGTGGGATTATTGGCTTGATAGGGCTGAACGCCAACCACGAGACCGCCCAGATTGCCATCTTTGCCCACATCGGGAAAGGCGAAACCTAGACCATAGTACCAAATGTCAGCATTTCCGTGGCCTTGGAGATTTCTAGAGTTGGTATAGCCCAGGAAACCATTAATCGCCAAGTTCGGCGTGATGGTAAAGAACCCCGACGCACCGAAGGAATCACTGATCAATGGGGTGCCAAAAGGATTATTAGCCTGCCTAGTGCCGACAATACCAAAACTACTGCCGATGTCAAATAAATCTCCCCGATTTTGGTAGGCGTGGACGTAGGTGATCCCGAAACCCGATCGAGAATCGAGCCAAGCGATTTGGGCGATCGCAGCGTATTGACCATTAAAAAGACCACTACCCGGATTGGGATCGGCATGATCCCCGGCCAGATAACCCAAGCTGGCGATCCAGCGATCGCTCAGTTGATAGTTAAAGCCACCTCCCGCACCCCCACCGATCTGGTAAATGGGGTTGGCGGACGCAAATACGGTTAGCGCTTTTCCGCCGCCCGTACCGCTATCGAGATAGGGGTTCAGCGTCGGGATAAAATCGTAGGTGACACCATTGACCGCTGCAATATAGGCGGAAATGCGCTCGCCAATGGGAAAATAATAGGCGAGCCAACCGATATTGACATGATTGTCTAGAGAGGGAACTAGGTTAAAGGATTGAGTAGCTTCCGGAGTCCCATCCCCCAGATTAAATCGTCGGGCATTACCGGCATCTAACCGTACGTTTAACTGGTCTTTGCCCGTAAAACTGCTAACGAACCGAAGACGCACGCGATCTTGGAACACGGTATTGCTCCCCTCCCTCGCACCTTGAAAGGCGTTGGCGACCACGAAAATCGCCTCACCCAGTAGTTTCGTGGTCGTCGAAAAGGAATGGTCTTCTAGGAAAGCAGCCCGGTTTTCTAGGTTATCCACTCTCGCCCCTAAAGCCCCTAACTCGGCCTGAAATTCCTGGGCAAGGCGCTTGAGTGTATCGAGGTCTCGTTGGGCGATCGAAACCCCTGCTTGCAGCGATCGCTCGATCGAGTTTAAACAAGCATTCAAACCGGCGGCAAATTCCCAACGGGTTAAGGCGCGGTCGCCCCGATAGGTGCGGTCGGGATAGCCGACAATACAGCCATAGCGTTCCACTAACGATCGCAGTGCCTCGAACGCCCAGCCCGTCGGCGGAACATCGGCAAGTTGGGAAACAGAAGTGAGTTGCGCCATCGCCGGATCGGGATGGTTTTTCGACATATCGGTTAGCGGTAAACCCGAAGGGTCGATTTGAGCGAATGCGGGTACGGCAAAGAAAACGCTTCCCAGTAGGAGAGAAGGTCGCCATAACGAATTACAAGAGAGAGAAACCATCGAAATCCTCACATCCAAAAAATAGAGATAGTCGGTGTTTTTTGGCCAGACGAATCCTCGGAATCGCGCTCGCTCGATTCCCATATCTCCGGCAGCAATTGAGAAAGTCTCGTTATCCCCAGCCGGTGCTGTAGCAGCATTCCAGGGTAAAACCGCAGAATCCTAAGGCCTGGGGAATAGGAGTCCTATCTTGAGAACACGGGCAGAACTTCCACCGCTTTGCCAACAGGCATTCCTCTTTTTCCTCCCCCTACGCTAGAAAAGGGGAGTGATTAGCTAAACGGCAACAGATGCCCTAGTTTTTCCCGCTTTGTCAGCAAATACTGTTGATTGTGGTAGTTTGGAGGCATGACGAGAGGGATTCGCTCGACAATGTTGATCCCCCAATCTCGGAGACCCTGAACTTTTTGGGGATTATTAGTTAGTAAACGGATATCGGCTACCCCCAAATCCTGGAGAATATGCGCTCCCAGCCGATAGGTACGCCCGTCCGCCTCGAATCCTAGCCTCCTGTTGGCATCTACCGTATCTAGACCGAGATCCTGTAGGGAGTAGGCCTTGAGCTTATTGATCAGACCGACACCTCGTCCCTCCTGTGGGAGATAGACCACAACCCCTTGTCCGGCGGTTTCGATCGATTTCAGGGCGATATGCAGTTGTTGATGACAATCACAACGGGAGGAACCGAGAACATCCCCGGTAAAACACTGGGAATGAATTCGGACCAGAGTCGTCCGATCTGCGAATTTGTCCGGATCGCCTTTGATGATCGCCGTCGCTTCCGAACCATCGAGGAGGTCGCGATAGGCGTAGATATTAAATTCGCCGAATTCCGTAGGCAGACGGGCGATCGCTTCCCGCGATACCGAGGATTCTACCCGTTCGCGATAGCGGATCAGATCGGTGATTCGGATAATCGCTAGACCGTACTCGTCCGCGTAGCTCATCAACTCCGGTAAACGCGCCATCGAGCCGTTGGGGTTCTGGATCTCGCAGATTATTCCGGCGGGGTAGAGTCCAGCTAAACGAGCCAGATCCACCGCGGCCTCGGTATGTCCTGCCCGCTCGAAAACCCCACCCGCTCGCGCTCGGAGCGGGAAAATATGCCCCGGACGGCTGAGATCATCGGGGGTAGTGGTGGGGGAAAGCGCCACTTGGATGGTGCGGGAGCGATCGCTCGCCGATATCCCCGTAGTAACGCCGTGGTGGGGCGCCGCATCGATACTGACGGTGAAAGCGGTTTGATGGTGATCGCCATTTTTCTCCACCATCGGCGGTAATTGCAATTCGTCTAGGCGATCGCCAGTCATGGCCAGACAGATCAACCCCCGGGCCCGGGTAGCCATGAAATTAATCATCGTCGGTGTGGCAAACTCGGCGGCGCAGATTAAATCCCCCTCGTTCTCTCGTTTTTCATCGTCCACGACGACGATGGCTTGCCCAGATCGTAGGGCATCGAGGGCCCGATCGACCAGGGTAAACCTCGGTTCGACCGGGTTCCGTCGCGCCAGGGTGATGATTCGAGAGGAAGAGGCAATCGATAGGGTAGGCTCGCTCATAAAAATAGTTCAGAGGAATCTTGACAAGCTGACACTTTTATGTATGTACGGGCAGGGGGGTAGGGGTTTTTTCCTTCGTGGCCGCTCGATGTAGGTTCACCGCAACGACGAAATCCCGTACCGCCTCTTGGGTTCTTTGCCCGATCTCCTCATCGGGTTGGAGTTGGCCAGAGGCCTGGAATTGCAATTGTTTATCGATCGCATAAATACCGCCGAGAATGTGACGCGCCTTCAGTTCCGAGAGAACCGGCTTGAGGGCATAATCGATCGCCAGTAGATGAGCGATCGTGCCGCCAGTGGCGATCGGCAGTACCACTTTGTTGGCGAACGCCCCCTGCGGCAGTAAATCCAAGAAAGCTTTCAGCAGTCCGGTGTAGGCGGCCTTGTAGATCGGGGTGGCTACGATAATCCCGTCGGCCTGTCCTAGTAGAGCTTTTATCGGTTCTAGGGCCGGACTATCGTAGCGTCCGTAGATGAGGTCTTCCGGCGAGAAGTCCCGGACGGCGATCGTATCGGTATGAAATCCCTCTTTTTCTAGGAGTTCGTTGAGGTATTGAACGAATCCGTAGGTTTTAGAAGGAGCGGTGGGATTGCCAGCGATCGAGAGAATATTCGCCATGGTAAATCTCCTAGATTGGTAATAATGGGTAATAACGGTCTCGCGGATCAGGAACGAGATACGGCTTCGGCAGGGCGATCAGCGGTTATCTCAGCGCGACTTTGCCAGAGTCCGATCCCGTCGTACAATCCCGGGGCCATGAGAAACACCTGCACCCAGAGAATATCGAACCACCAGTACAGTCCCGGTCGGATATTGGCCCGACCGAAGAGGACTTCCGTTGCGGCGTAAAGAATCAGCGAGATGACCAAACTAATCACCGATGTAATGATTCCCTTGGCCGGTTGGGCAAGTCCTTGAAAGGGCCAGAGATTGAATTGCCAGAGTAAACCCAAACCCACCGTTGTCCAGATGGCGGCGAAGGTCGGCCCGGTCGCCGTGGTGAATAAATCCATCCCCGCCAGCCGGAGAAAAAACGCCATCAGGAGGGTGAGAAATAATACCGCCCCGGTAGGTCGAAAGCCCAGACGCGGCATGGTTAGGCCCAGTTGAGCGAGGGGCCAGCGATCGAAAAAACTACCGAATACCGTGGAGAGGGGATACCAGTACCAAGGAATATAGAACGGTTTTAATCCCCAGAGCTGCGGTAGAAAAGTGAGGGCGGGAGCGACCATAAAAACGGCAAAAAAGATGTTGAGAAATCCACTGCTGGGATGTCGGTCTTGGAGTTCTGCCGAAGCCACGATCGTGTTATCGAAAAAGAACAGACTGGCACAGGCGGCAACAATCGCGGTTTGTCCCCACAAACCTACGGGGGTATCGGTGAGACGGGCGGGGGTGAAGATAAATTTCCACGCTTCTCCAGTCAGATAGACCAACAGCAGCAAGATCGCTAAATTAACGGTTCCCCGTCCGAAGCGATGGGAAAAAAATCGAGAACCCGGATAGCCATTGAGGGAAAAACCCAGATGCCACCACCAGACAAAACAGAGGGTGATATAAACTAATTTTTCGTTGACATCTAGAGCGAATAGGCCCGTGAAGATCAGTTCAAAAACCAGACTGACCACAGCGATAATGCCGATGAACAAGAGTCCCTTAAAGGGTTGATTTTTCCAGATATTCCGTTTCTGGAGCGGATGGGCAACACTCATATTTCCTCTACAGTAGTGTGACCGATCGAAGGTAGAAATCAGGAGGAGAGGGAGGGCGCTCCCCTTCCTCCCGCAGACTTATAGCCAAGGATGGCGGGGCGGGTTGGCACCGTTGAGGAAGTAATTGCCGATCGCATAGTATTTCCAGCGCACCGGATCGTGGAGGGTGTGGGCGCGGGCGTTGCGCCAGTGGCGATCGTAGTTAAATTCCTCTAGGGTGGACTTCGTGCCGGCCAGTTCAAAGAGTTTATTGGTGGCCAGTAGGGAGGCTTCCGTGGCGATCGCTTTGGCCTCGGCGACGGCGATCGACGATTCCACTACTTTCGCCTCCTCTAACCCGGATTCATAGGCCGCGTCGATAAATTCCCCGGCCCGCCGTAGTAGGGCTTCCGCCGCGTGGATTTGTAGGATCACGTTGCCCAGATTGTAGAGGGTCAGGGGATCTTCAAAACCCTTCTCCTGGTTACTATCCACCCAGGGACGGGTATGGTTGCGGACGAAATACAGGGTATCGCGCAGGGCGGCCTTGGCGATGCCCACGTCTACCGCCGCTTGGATAATCTGTGCCACCGCACCCATCGGGGTCGCCCGTTCAAAAGCTAGATAGTGAGGGATGACGTGTTCCGGTTTCACCAGGACATTTTCGAGAATCGTCGTGCCGCTCGCGGTGGTGCGTTGACCGAAACTCGTCCAATCATCGAGCAGAGTCAAGCCTTCCGCGTCCCGTTCCACAAAGGCGACGATCGTATTGCCGTTCTCATCGGCGGCGATCGTGGGAATCCAATCGGCCAGCAGGGCGCCGGCGGAGTAATACTTGCGTCCGTTGAGAACGTAGCCATCGCCCGAGCGAGTTAATTTGGTTTGCACGTCCGTCACTGACTTGGTGCCGATCTCCGAGAAGGCGTTCCCAAACCGTTTGCCTTGCAGTACCAAGTCAAAGAAAAATCGCTTCTGTTCCTCCGTACCGTCGAGCCGGATCGCTTCCACCATATAGAGGTGATTCTGGGGAATCTGTCCCAAACTAGAATCCGCTTCGGCAATAATGGCGATCACTTGCGCTAGGGTGGCGTAGGATACGCCCGCACCCCCGTATTCCTTGGGAACGATGATCCCCCATAGCCCGCTGCGCGAGAATTTTTTTACCTCTTCCACCGGTAGACGGCGTTCGCGATCGCGGAGGGAATCCTCTTGGAGAAATTCTGCGGCCAGTTCTTTGGCCACAGCGATCGCTTCTCGATCGTCTTGAATCAGATGGGCGGTCGGTTCCGTTTCAACATTTACTAACGTGGTCATGGTTACTACTCCTAGACTGTGAGATAGAGTGGCCTAGCTTTTAATACAGAGAGCGCGAGGACTGATATCTCGCCCTACGGGCCAAAACTTGCCGGTATTTCTGGATATCGCGGTTCATGGCGAAAATGGGAACGAGAGGGCCGAGCAAACAGACGATCGGGCCGATATACAAGAACCTCCAGCCGAATCCGTAGGAAGTAATGATCAGAGCCGAACCGATAATCCAACCGAAGGCTCCATAGAGTAAGGCATGGTTTTCCTGGCTCCCTTCTAGATTCCCCTCTTCTTCCTCCTCTTCGAGTCCATAGGTTGCCGAAGCGTAGGTCAACACGAGATACATTCCCCGCAGAAAGAAAATCGTGATGATAGCGGCAATAACACCGGCGATAATGGTGGTCGGGGAATAGGGATTTTGAGTTAGGGGACGACTAGGGAGACTTTGGGCGGGAACCGCTCCGGCATAGAAAACCGTGAGCATCGTGCCGCCCAGGAAATAGCCGAGCCGCTTCGCCCAAGTCCGCAAGGAGGGCGGTATCATCTGCAAGAGACTATTCATGATCGTGATTCTGTGAAAACTTATCGCAGCGCGACAGAAGAAGTGTCCGGTATCTCGGATAGATCCTGTGCCTGACGTAGTTGGGTGTAATCGAAGCGTCGGGAATTGGTCAAGGCAATCACAATTGGGACGATCGTGCTGACTGCGACTACCGTATAGGTACCGATCTCCTCGCCGAACTTGGCGAGGGCGAAAACCCCGGCAATTAGACCGATAATCGTCCCGGCGGTAAAGGCCGTGGCATTCATTCGCGACCAGATGATCGACAGTATCAGGGGTACGAGAACGGCGGCGCGGATGATGGAAGTCCCCAGTACCAGCGTCACCAGATCGATTCCCGATAGCACCACCGCCACCGAAATTCCCGCCGCTAAGACCATCGAAAACCGCGTCCAAGCGAAGAGGGAGCGATCGGAAATAGCGGGGAACAGGGGCTTGATCACATCCACCGCAGAAACCGAACTAACCGCCGCCAATGTGCCGTCACAGGTGGAATAGCAGGCGGACAGCACAATGATCACGAACAGGTAGATCACCCAATCGGGCAAGCCTAAATGGGAAATCAAAAAAGGACCCAAGGCGGCGGGATCACCACCAAGATCCCGGGCCAGATCCACCTTGAGCGCGATGCCCACCAGCCCTACTACCCCTAGACAGAGGGCGACCACATAGTAGAGTCCCCCACCCCAGAAAAAGGTTTTGCCTAATTCCCGTTCTTTGATCCCCCAAGCCACCTGCCAGAATTCCTGTCCGGCGATCGTGGCGGTAATCAGCGCAAGGGCGAAGGTTAAGCCGAAATTCTGGAAGGCATCCGGTCGCGTCACCGAAAGAAGTTCGCCGCCCTGACTCTGTACGGTGTGCCACACGGCTTCCGCCCCTCCCACCTGGCCTAAGACCGCCGTGGTGACCAGGACAGAGGGAACCATAATCAGCAAACACATCAAGGTAGAAGTAGCCATGGATGCCCAAAGTCCCCCTAAACTGATGTACAGGAGAATGACGATCGAGGAGATGGTTGCGACTACCCCCTCCGGAAGACCGAAGATCGTGGCCACCATCAGGGATGCTCCCTTGAGATTCACTGTGACAATTTGGATCGCCCCGAAGAGGATACCAGCGACTACGACCACGCGAGCCAATTTTGCTCCCGCGTAACGAGCGGAGATAAACTCGCTGATGGTATAACCGTGGGGCATCAATCGCCGTAACTTTTTGGCAAAGGGAATCACGGCAATGACCGCCGCACCATTGGGGACGGTAAACCAAAATAAGCCCGATAATCCGTACTTAAAGGTGACTCCGATCGGCAGTAAAATCCCGATCACCCAAGTCCAGACGGAAAGCAAGCCGGCAATCCCGAATCCTAAACCCAGCTTGCGACCGGCAATCACAAAATCGTGGGTGTTTTTTACCAGTTTCCACTTAGCGTAGTAGGAAACAATCAACATAGCCAGACCTAACGCGATCAGGGTGACAATTCCCTCGATCGGTCCAAGTAGAGCTGCCTGAGCGAAACTAATCCCTTCCATTACGATTTGATTTTTTCCTTGTGTATTTCTTTCTTTCGCTTAAACCAGGGCGAACTCTTCTCTGGGGGAACGACGGGATTCCAGTTGCCGCACGAGCGGGATCACCTCGCGACCGAAGGCGGGTAAATCGTCCGTATAGTGCAGGAAACCACCGAGAATCAAATCGACCCCCACGGCGTGAAACTGCTGGATTTTTTCCGCTACCTGTTCTTTTGTGCCGATCAGTCCGGTACGGAATCCATCGTTGTACTGTACTAGATCTTCAAAGTTAGAGTTGGCCCACATTCCCACTTTTTCACTGGTGGCGGAGCCCGCTTGTTTGACTGCTTCGCCAAATCCTTGCACGGCCTCTTTGTCGGCTTTGGCGATAATCTCCCGCAGTACCTCGTGGGCTTCTTTTTCGGTATCACGGACAAGGATAAAGGCGTTGAGACCGAACTTGATACTACGGCCGGCTTGACGGGCAAGGGCGGAAACTTCCTCGATCTGTTCGCGGACTCCCTCGATCGAGTTGCCGTTCATGAAATACCAGTCCGATACCCGACCGGCCATCTGTCGGGCGGCTTTGGAGTTACCCCCCTGAAAGATTTCGGGATGGGGATGATTATTAACGGGGCGGGGTTTGACCCAACCGCCGTTGATGCGATAAAAATCCCCTTTGAAGTGGAATTCGTCTTCTGTCCACAGTCCCTTGAGGATGCGAATGAATTCCTCGGAGCGTCGATAGCGTTCATCGTGATCGAGCCAAGGTTCACCATAGATGGTGAATTCACCCTTGAACCAGCCACTGACGATGTTGAGGGCGAAACGACCTTTGGAAATGACATCGATCGTCGAGCCGATTTTGGCGACGACCCCGGGATGCCATAAACCGGGATGGACGGCGGCGATTAGGGTGATTTTCTTGGTTACGGGGGCTAGGGCGGCGACGGTGGCAAAGGCCTCTAGTTGATACTCCGCGCCGTAGCTGGCGATGAATCGGGCTTGGGCTAACGCGTACTCGAACCCGACTTCTTCGGCAGTCTGTGCCAGCCAAGCGTTGTAATCGTAAATCCAATCGGTGTTTTGCGGGATTTTACTCACCACTAACCCGCCACTAACATTGGGAACCCAGTAAGCGAACTTAATATCTACCATGATTCGGTTACTCCGTGATGGAAACTATTGGTTCGATCGCTTCACCGTTCGCGAGAATCCGGTGTCTTTCGTGTTCGTCTGGAGGAGCGATACCGTTTTTAGCGATCACCAATTACCCTAACTCAAGTCTTTAGAATGCTGTTTCTAGCAAGATTCGAGTTACCTATATTGGGGTCAAAACTCGCTCTCTCTCAAGCCTGGAGCCGAGGACTACTGTAATTCGACCGAAATATAGTTGATTGCCTTTCAGTGTAATCACTACTCAAGGATGACGTCGTAGTTTGATACACCCCGATTGACTTTTTCTATGCCATTTTGGAATACGGTGCGTCTTCCAGGGGTACTCCAATCGAACCTCAATACCTGATATTCCAAATCGTGATAGACAAGAGGAATTTCGGTATAAGGAAAAATAACGCTTCTGGGGAAGGAACATGATAGAGTGATGGCTCCTAAAAAACACGTCTCCCTCGTGGGTATTGGAAAACACCTATGCCGCTTCAGTTTGGAATTTGGGCACCCGTTTGTGGTGGATGGTTGCGAGTGATTAACCCGGAGAGAAATTGGTCGATTTCCGATCTGGTCGAGTTGGCCGTTCAAGCCGATCGAGTGGGCTATGATTTCTATTACATTCCCGAACACTATCTCAATGCGGTACACGGGCCGGATCATGACGTAACTGACGCTTGGCTCACGGCTGGCGCGGTGAGTTTAGCGACCCAAGAGATTAAAATCGTCACGGCCGTACAACCGGGGTTTAAATTGCCCGCCGTGGTGGCCAAGCTAAGTGCCGCTCTCCAGAATCAACCCGGTGGAGGCCGGTTCGGTTTGAGCGGGATCGCGGGGTGGTGGCAACTAGAAGTGGAAAGCTACGGTGATGTTTGGCTCGCCCACGGCGATCGCTACGCTAGATTAGAAGAATATCTTCAGATTATTCGGGGATTATGGACGACTGCCGATTTTAATTATCGGGGCAAATATTACACGATCACCCAGGGCATTTTAGCCGAGCGACCGACACCGCTTCCTCTCGTTTTTATTGCGGGAGAATCGGAACGAGCGATCGATCTAGCGGCTCGTTTGGGGGATTATCTTTTTATTAATGCGGATGATGTGGAAAAAACGGCCGCGCTGGTGGAGAAGGTAAAACGCTGGGCGAGCGATCGCTATCAACGGCAGATTCAAGTAGCGATGAGCGCTTTCGCCATTGTCCGCCCTACCACGGTCGAAGCCGAGTCCAGACTAGACAAGATTTATCGCGCTGCCGACACTCGAAAAATTCGTTATTTCCAACAACAAATCGATGCCAATGCAGTAGCCCACAATAAACTAGATATCGGTCAAACGATCGAGGCAAATCTTGGCCTCTCGGCTCGATTTGTCGGCGATCCACAGACGGTGATCCGTCGCTTGAGAGACTACGAATCTATCGGGGTTGACCTGATTATCTTCAAGTTTGAATCCACCCGGGAAGATGCTCTCTATTTTCATCAACAGGTGATCGATCGATACTCACACCCCTATCCTTTAATTTCTCGGTGAATTATGAGTCGAATTACCTCGGAAGACATTACCCTCAATCACCTGAAAATTCTCAAGACGGTCGATGATTCTGGTAGCTTTTCTAAAGCGGCCTATCAATTGGGCTATAGTCAATCATTAATTAGCAAAAAAGTCAAGCAATTAGAGGATTATTTTGGAGTATTGCTGGTTAATCGCTCCCCTGGCTCGATCAAACTAACCAATCAGGGGAGAAAGCTAATTTCTGAAACCTTTCAGGTGATAGAAACCGTGGAAACCCTTCAACGAGAGTTTCAGCTGACCTTAAGTGCCGACGGAGAAGACTTAATTCTCGGTGCTACCCCTTTAATTTTAGAAGTCTGGTTAAAACATTACTGGCGACGATTTCGGCTTTGCTTTCCAAGTCGAAATATTCAAGAGATTTCCCTATCCGCTCAAGGTTTATTGGCCGAATCCTCGCCCAAAAACCTTGATATTCTGCTCAACAGTTTCTCCGCTTATAAAGATAAACATCATTGTACTAGACTAACTACCCACCGCTTCCAACTGATTTCTTTCGGTAAGAATGATCTATTTCCTAGCAAAAAATTGATTAAAATCTCAGATATAAACCCAACCGACTTGGTTCTTTTAGATGAAATTTATCAAGAGCTTTGTAAAAATCAAGTTGTCTTAAACTATCTAAGGGATGTACGAATCATTGAAAGTTATCAAGAACTTCTCGATTCTGTGCAAAAAAGCCATAAATCAACTATCCTGCCTGATTTTTGCCAATTTAATTCCCTCTTTAATTATCCAGCATCGATAATACCTATACAGGATGTCAACGAATATGGAGTCTATCTGCACGTCCCTCATTTTAGCGAGCTATTAATATTAGGAGAAAGTTTGGTTAGAAGTTTTCGCCTCGATCAGGATGATTTAGCAATTTCCCCGCAACCGAATCTTATTTTTGCCAGCGATACTTTGCCAACCAAAAATATACTCAGAGTTGGAATTCAACGGGATTCGATCGGACAGTTTATCGCCAGCTATGGAGTTAAATATGTTTTCGATCTACAGCGAGAGTCCAACGAACAACCAATTTTTCAGAAAAATATCGAGATCGATCGAAATTTTACCTTACAGATCGTTGAATTCGCTTGTGGTGAACAAATGAATCAACAAATGAAAAGAGGAGATTTAGATATTTGTATTTTAGACGATATTTCTCTTTTAAACAATGGTACTATGTTTTTTAACAATCTCAGTTTCGGTTCTAAACTAATCGGGATTGCCTCTTATAATATTTTCGGTGAAGATCTGAGTATTCTGCTTCCTAAAGACTCTCCAATCGCCACCGTCCCAGAACTAAGAGGCAAGCGTATTTCCACCTTATTTGGTTCCAACGCGCATCGATTTATTATCACTCTTTTTAACCTGTACGGACTGGAGATCAGTCGAGATTGTCACTTGGTTAATGAAGATCCACATACGGCAAGTATGAGCTTTAGAAAAAAGCAAATAGATGCCTATGTATGTTGTGATACTTTTACTTCTATTTTTCAAGAATACGTTTCGGCCAAAAAATTACCCCTAGATCAAAATTTCGGTTTAAGAATTCCTTCCCTTAGAGGCATTGTTTGTCGATCGCGGTTTCTCAAAGAAAACCCCAAACTTGTTATCGCTTACCTACACGACTTGGTAATCGCCAATCATTGGTTTCATTCAGATTCCGCAAGAGCGATCAAGTTGTTAAACGATGTAACATGGGTTTGTCCTGATCGGGTATTTCAGTTCTTCGCTCCTGCCTCTGGAAACCACACCGATCCCACCCTAAAACCCCAATGGTCTTGGCTATTAAAAACCCTCAATCGTAGGTTAGATGGACAATACGGTATCTCATTATTTGACGTAGATTTTTGGATGGACGATTATTTTTTACGGCTAGTCTATAATTTACTCGAACTAGATTACCATTTCCATCAGGTTTCTTTTTCGAGCCAACTCTCTAATGGTTATTTTCCAGAGGAAAAATTTAATCGGTACGCTCAAGTTCTATAAAAATTTTTGATATACTTTGATACCCGTTTATACCTGTCAAATTCCGAGCGAATGGTAACAGAAATTTTCGTCCAGATGATACTTTTTAAAACACAATATTTCGCTAGAATTAATGTGTTATTATTTCTACACGAAGGATACCGACCATGCAATTACTCTGGTTTATCCCGACCCACGGCGACGGACGTTATCTGGGAACGGCGATCGGCGGGAGAAGCGTTACTTTCGCATACATGTTGCAGATTGCCCGTGCCGTAGACGATTTAGGCTACACGGGTGCGCTTTTACCGACCGGGCGTTCCTGCGAGGACGCGTGGATCGTCGCTTCCACCCTCGTCACGCACACGCGACAGATGCGCTTTCTCGTGGCGGTGCGGCCGGGGTTAGTTTCTCCTGGGGTGGCGGCGAGAATGGCGGCCACTTTTGATCGCCTTTCCGAGGGGCGCTTACTAATTAACGTCGTCACGGGAGGCGATCCAGTGGAATTGGCGGGAGATGGCGTATATTTAAATCATGATGATCGCTACCGTCTAACCGATGAATTTCTAACGGTGTGGCGACAACTATTATCGAAACCGAACACGGACTTTCAAGGCGATTACCTGCGGATCGAGGGGGGAAAAGTCCTGTTTCCCCCCGTACAGAAGCCCCACCCACCCCTTTGGTTCGGTGGCTCCTCGCCCATCGCCCACGAGATTGCCGCTAAACACGTCGATGTCTATCTGACCTGGGGCGAACCCCCGTCCGCGGTGGCCGAAAAAATCATCACCGTGCGCCGTTTAGCCGAAGCCCGCGGTCGGACGCTCCGATTCGGCATTCGTTTACACGTTATCGTCCGGGAAACGGCCAGCGAAGCGTGGGAGGCGGCGGAGACATTGATCCGCTATGTGGACGAGGAAGCGATCGCTACCGCCCAAAACGCCTACGCGCGCATGGACTCGGAAGGGCAACGGCGGATGAGTCAATTGCACAACGGCAGTCGCGCCGCCTTGGAAATTAGCCCAAATCTCTGGGCCGGGGTGGGTTTGGTACGCGGGGGAGCGGGAACCGCTCTCGTGGGGGATGCGGACACGGTAGCGCGCCGTCTGCTCGAATACCGAGATCTCGGTATCGAGACGTTTATTCTCTCCGGTTATCCCCATCTAGAGGAGGCCTACCGGGCCGCCGAACTGTTGTTTCCCCGTTTACCAGTAGAGAGCGCGCCGATCCGACCCCAACCCGTTCAGGTTCTCGCTCCTTTCGGCGAGATCGTTGCCAATATCTAATTTCCGCTAGTGTTCTAAATCTGTGGAATAATTAATAATGGTTGGTTCTTCGGCACTTATTATGCAGACTTATGCAGACGGGGTGATTATGATTCTGAAACTCTTGATGGATAAGACTTGTAAGATTCACAAACCGTCTCCAGTATAGTATCTACCGAAGAGCCACAACTCCCAACACTTAATATATGAAATGGACAGATAAAGATCAGATAATTATGCAAGGGATCGCTCGACCCCTAGGCAAATATTATGCGGCAAGATTAAAAACCCAGGGAACCTGTGTCGTAGCGGGGGTGGCTAGTGGCTGCAGTGGTGAGATAATCGCAGAGATACCAGTGTTTGATCTAGTGGCCGAGGCCGTTGCTGAAGCCGGAGAAATCCAAACCAGTTTAATTTTAGTCCCCCCCAATCAAGTCTTAGATGCGGCCTTAGAAGCGATCGCAGCAGCCATTCCCCAATTAATTATCGTTACCCCCGGAGTTCCCCCCTTGGATCTGGTGGAATTATTAAAGATAGCTAGTACCACCGGAACATTAATTCTCGGCCCCGGCAGCCAGGGTGTGATTATTCCCAATTATCTTTGGTTGGGTATTTGTGAACCCAGTTTTTATCAATCGGGGACAATCGGTCTGATCACCCGCGGCGATCGCATAGGGGATGAAGTGGCGAAAACTTTAACAGCAGCTGGGTATGGTGAATCTATGGCGGTAAATTTGGGTACTGACGGCATTATTGGCTCCAATTTGTCCCAATGGTTGCAGGTTTTTGAGGAAGATGACAATACCGAGGCAATTCTTCTCGTCAGTCAGGTGGGAGGAAAGGCCGAAATCGAGGCGGCCAAATATATTGCCTCGGCGATCAAAAAACCGGTGATTGCCTATCTTGTGGGATTAAATGCAGCGATTGAAACCAATTTCGGCGATACAGAAACAATTATTTCTAACCAACTTTCCTACTCCGTTGCCGCTAAGAATACCAGAAAAGATAGCTTACGTCATTTTCAAGAAGCTGGGGTGACAGTGGTAGAAAAATTGGCCGATTTACCCGCCTTTTTAGCTAAAGTCTTGTCCTGAATTTGACCCCATTACTCCAATAATAAGGCTCATCTGAGTTCAGTATGCTAAAAGCAACATCCTAGGGGGTTAAGAAAGTATTAAATTTACTCTTAAGTGGGTGGGTGGAATTAAATATAAGATGAACGTAGGTTGGGCTTCGGCCGTGAGCTCACGCCGAAGTCTCACGCCGAGGTCCGAACGGTTGAAGCATGAAACCCAACGCCTGCTCATGTTACGCTACCGCTAACCCATCCTACAAATAATTGTGCCTCCCTACTTAGGAGGATGAAATCATACTAAATCCTGTTTAAAAGGTATAGGGGAGCAGTGGAGCAGTGGAGCAGGGAGGAGGGAGAAACAATCCATAGCTGGGCAGTTAATCACACTATTAAAAACGGATTTGGTATCAGATATCAATTCAGCGTTTTGATGCTTTTCTTTGTTAATACGCCAATTCATGTTTCAAATCAGCAACGCCGAAAATTTTTTGATTTATACCAATTTTCAATAGTCGTGACTAACATCTAAAAGTGCAATTCCTGTCCGAGAGCGGAATTGCGCTTTGGAATAATCAACTAAGTCTGTCATCACTTTTGAAAAATGATATTATGCAAGAAATCTAAAGATGTTACTATGGCTCAAATTTTACAAGAGTAACAGGCAATTCGTCGCTCACCCCAAGGGGTGAAACTCCTCCTTGCCATGCTTTCCCTCTCCACCCCGCTAGGAGTCAGGGTGGGGACTGACGCGGGGTCGTTCACCCTAATTTCGGTAAACCCATACTATAGTTCTGCACTCTGGCGTTGAGATTATAGCTAATTTCGCCTTTTTGCAGGAGAGAACGGATAAAATGTTCTAGATCTGAACCGATGCGACGGAGATTATATTCGCTCAGTTCTTCGCCATTGTAGGATTCTACCAATTCATCGAACTTACTATAAACCTTATTGAGAGCCACTTCTTCCCAATTAAATTCATTATCGGGATCCACATCAAGAGTCAAGACATTGTTACTCTCGATTAATTGATTATTTTTTACTTCAGCCGTATAAATGCGAATATGACGGGTCGTGGATTTTAACAGCATGGAATCTTCAAGGTAAGTTAGACGCTATGTCTAAGATTTTGCCATGATTTGCGGAAATGGGGAAATGGGAAGTTTTTTTCAGTGATCAGTAAACAGTAATCAGTAATCAGTGAAAAGACAGCACTGTTACTGTCACCTAATATACTGCTCACTTAACACCCCCACTGATAACTGGTAACTGGTAACTGGTAACTGAGATGGCTGTCTCCCGAACAATGTTTACGGATTGACTGGAAACGTGATACTATGATAGGTTGCAGTGTTTAAGCAAAGATCACGAGTCCTATGGCCTTAACCCAGACCAAGAAACAAGAACTAATCAGCCAATATCAGGCCCACGAAACCGATACAGGATCATCGGAGTTACAAGTAGCTTTCTTAACCGAGAGAATCAACCAACTGACCGAACACCTGAAAGCTAACCCGAAAGACCACGCTTCCCGTCGGGGATTACTCCAGATGATCGGTCGTCGTCGGGGACTGTTAACCTATATTCAGAAGAAAGATCAACAACGTTATCAAACCCTGATCGGTCGTCTCGGAATTCGTCGTTAAGCTTACCCCCCTTGCATCCCTACCATGGCCTCTGAATCGAAATCGACGGAGAAAAAAGAGCGTCTTCCCTTTGAGCCGCGCCAAAATAAGCGAAAAACCCCGAAAATTGCCCCTAGTCCCGTGCCACCGCCGATAAAAAATCGCTCCGAGGAAACCAGCTTAAAGGCAATTCCGCAAGCGGTCAGTCAACGGATGGCCAAACGGATGGCGGTATTTTGTGGCATTCCGACAGTATTGGGGATAACTTCCTTTTTTGGCTTCTACTGGATTATTAGCCACGGTCTTCTCGAAATCCCTTCCTACGTCGCCATGCTCGTCAGTTTAAGCCTATTTGGTCTAGGTTTTATCGGTCTGAGTTATGGCATCTTCTCCGCTTCTTGGGACGAGGATCGGGTGGGGGATTGGCTAGGATGGCAAGAATTTCAAGCTAATTTTGGCAGAACGATCGCTGCTTGGCGGTCCGGCAAAAAAGAAGTGGAAGAAAAATAGATAACCTCTAGAAATCGTCAACAATAGAGATTAAAGGAAAAAATAAAGGGTTAATGCCATGATTATTGTCATGAAAGTTGGTTCCCCGGAAATTGAAATCGAGCGCGTCAGTGCCGAATTCGAGGCATGGGGATTAAGTCCCGAAAAAATCGTCGGTAAGCATAAAGTTGTCATCGGTTTAGTCGGAGAAACCAGGGAATTAGACCCCCTACAAATCCAAGAATTAAGCCCTTGGATCGAAACCGTCCTGCGAGTCGAACAACCCTTCAAACGCGCCTCTTTAGAATACCGTCACGGCGAATACAGCGAGGTTTTAGTCCCCACTCCTAACGGTGTTATCCCCATCGGCAGAAATCATACCGTTAGCATTGTCGCCGGCCCCTGTTCGGTGGAAAATGAAGCGATGATCGTGGAAACTGCCAAACGAGTGGCGGCAGCTGGAGCGCAATTCCTCCGCGGTGGTGCCTACAAACCCCGCACTTCTCCCTATGCTTTCCAAGGTCACGGGGAAAGCGCTTTGGAATTACTAGCGGCGGCTAGAGATGCCAGTGGTTTGGGTATTATCACGGAAGTAATGGACGCAGCGGATCTCGATAAGATTGTCGAAATAGCCGACGTGGTGCAGGTGGGGGCGCGCAATATGCAGAATTTTTCCCTCCTAAAAAAAGTTGGGGCGCAACCGAAACCGGTCCTACTCAAGCGCGGCATGGCAGCCACTATTGAAGATTGGTTGATGGCGGCAGAATATATCCTCGCAGCAGGAAATAGCAATGTCATTCTCTGCGAACGCGGTATCCGCACCTTTGACAGTAAATATACTCGCAATACCCTAGATTTATCCTGTATTCCCGTTTTAAGAACTTTAACTCACCTGCCGATCATGATCGATCCTAGCCACGGTACGGGTAAATGGGAATATGTCCCGACCATGGCCATGGCTTCCCTGGCAGCCGGGGCCGATTCCTTAATGATCGAAGTACATCCTAACCCAGCCAAGGCCCTATCTGATGGGCCGCAATCCTTGACTCCCGACCGGTTCGATCGATTAACTCGGGAGTTAGCGGTCATTGGTAAGACGATCGGGCGTTGGCCCCAGGTTCCGGCACTGGTTTAATAAGATAAAAAGGGGGTGAGTCAACCCCCTTTTTTGGGCATAAATTTCGCTTTTCGGGGCAGTTATGGTGACAGTTCCTCTGGAGTTAAATACTGAGCAAATTAGGGGCGAAAAACGGGTAGTTTTTAATCATCTCAGTTGGTTATCCTATCGGCAAATTTTACAGGCCCTAGGGGAAAATAATCGCGCCCATTTATTTTATGATCGTGGCACTTTAGAGATTACTATGCCCCTAGAAGAACACGAGTTTTATCGAGAATTAATCGGACGTTTTATCTATTTTTTGGTGTCCGAATTGGGTTTAAAAATTAAAAGTCTGGGTTCCACAACTCTAGCTAGGGAAGATTTAGAGCGAGGAGCAGAACCGGATAATGCCTACTACATTCAAAATCAAGCCAAAGTGCTGGGAAAAAGGATTAATTTAACTGAAGATCCGCCCCCAGATTTAGTGGTGGAAGTGGATATAACCCACACGGATATTAATAAATTAGCACTTTATGCCCGTTTGGGAGTGCCGGAATTATG
>SFCA01000211.1:0-5147 GCA_007095475.1 Microcystis aeruginosa Ma_QC_C_20070703_M131
AAGACTACTCCCCAAGCGTAAATTTCTGTGTGTCCCACAGTATTTAATTGTTTTTCGCTCTTACCATGTGGACTTACGATGAAAGCTTTTGTACCAGTGATGGTTAGAGATTTAGGGATTACGGAGTGTCGCTTGTTTCCTGCGTTCCCAAAGTCAACGACTCAATTCAATGCTAACATAGAGTCGCCCTAAAGGGCGAGGTTTTCAACCCAAATTTTCGATGATTTAAGTGCGCTTGGTATCTTCTCTCCCGCCCCGATAGCCGTTTCAAGATCTCCCGACACCTACGCCTGGTGGATCTAGTGCCTTGAGACGCTTTCCTTTGCAGAGAAGCTCGAACGCGACTGTATTTATCCCTCGTTTCCTTGATCCCCTCCCCCGACCACGATTGATCGGTTGATGTTACCGCGATGTCACGACGGCCGAAATCGACCCCGATAATGTTATCCGCGTTGATAGGTTTCGGCGGTTCCGATTTTAGTTGGATGTGGACATACCAACCGCCGTCACGATGTAGGCAGATTTGAGCGGAGGTCGGATTTTGCCAGGTAAGTTTCCCCCGATGGTAATTGCTCGCTCTCAGGGGAATGGTTAACCGTTTCCCCGTGGTGCTAACAGTAATCGCCCAATCTTTCTCGACGAAACGGAAGGTTCGAGCGTCACAGTCGAAACTTGTTGGAGCAAAGTTCTTGACCTTCTTCCCTTGAAGTTTTGCTGTCAAACGATTAGCCGCCACCCGACCGCAAGCTCTGACAACGTGGTTAGCCGTCAATCCGAACCGATCCTTAACGTCCTGATAACAGACGGCTTGAATCGAGTTCCGGTTAGTCAGCCGGGGATTGACGTTCTCGTTAATCCAGCTACAAGCCGACGCAAAAGCCGTACAGGTATCGGACAGCGCTTGTTGTTGTTCGCTACATACTTGAAGCTTGATCACTAGCGTCAGGACTTGTTCCACGGCCTCAAAAAACTCACCAACAGGAAGCATAACATATTTAGAGTCGATGCGCTACGCGCGTTTTATACTGGTCGGCATTCCTCCGCCGCCAACCCGTAGGGTGTAACGGGGGCATCCTGCCGACATCTAAGGTGAATTAAGTGATATAAGTGAGAGCGGAGCGAGTAAAATAACAAGATACCATCTTATCCTAGCCAATCTCTGACTGACTAAGATTAGATTTGAGAGAGAAAATACCAAGAACCCCTGGGTTTAAGCCTAAAAAATTCACTGCCAGAATTCTCGAAAAATCTACCGCTTCCTCTCCCCTTGTTTTTTCGTTGTCTAAATGATACTACAGACCCTATGATTTCCGAACGTACTTTACCAACCTTTAATCCTGCTTCCATCATTATCACCAAAGCTGAAGGTCTTCGCCTATACGAGGATATGGTTTTGGGGCGGATGTTTGAAGATAAATGTGCCGAAATGTATTATCGGGGCAAAATGTTCGGTTTTGTTCACCTCTACAACGGTCAAGAAGCGATATCTAGCGGTATTATTAAAGCCTTGCGTCAGGGAGAAGATTACGTTTCTAGCACCTATCGCGATCACGTCCACGCCCTCAGCGCCGGAGTTCCCGCTCAAGAGGTAATGGCGGAGTTATTCGGCAAAGCTACCGGCTGTAGTAAAGGACGGGGCGGCTCCATGCATATGTTTTCCGCCGAACATAAGCTTTTAGGGGGTTACGCTTTTGTGGCTGAGGGGATTCCCGTCGCTACTGGAGCGGCTTTTCAGAGTAAATACCGTCGCGAAGCCATGGGTGATGCCAGTGCCGATCAGGTAACGGTCTGTTTCTTTGGGGATGGGGCGAGTAATAATGGCCAGTTTTTTGAGTGTCTGAATATGGCCGCCCTCTGGAAGTTGCCGATTATCTATGTGGTGGAAAATAATAAGTGGGCGATCGGTATGGCCCACGATCGGGCTACCTCTCAACCAGAAATCTATAAAAAAGCCAGTGTTTTTAGTATGGTCGGTGTGGAAGTGGACGGTATGGATGTGGTCGCCGTTCATGCCGCCGCCAGAGAAGCCGTGGCCCGCGCCCGCGCCGGTGAGGGGCCGACTTTAATTGAGGCGTTAACCTATCGTTTCCGGGGTCACTCTCTGGCAGATCCTGACGAGTTACGCAGCGCTGACGAGAAACAATTCTGGGGCGAAAGAGATCCGATCACTCGCTTTGCCGCCTACCTCTACGAGCGAGATCTGGCCACGAGAGAGGAATTAAAAGAAATCGAGCAGAAAATTGCAGCTGAAATCGATGAAGCGGTTAAATTTGCCGAATCTAGCCCCGAACCCGATCCTAGTGAACTAACTCGCTTTATTTTCGCTGAAGACGAGTAATTTCAGTATTCAGTTATCAGCTAAAGAAAAAGAGAAACTAGGGGTAAACCCTGATATTCTAAACCCGGAAGGCTCCTGAACAGAAAAAACTTTTTTAACATCGATCGCACTTCTCGCACAATGGAACAACCTGTCAGTTGGATTATTCCCCGTCATCCCCGTCCCGATTATCCCCTGTTTGTATTTTTACCCGGAATGGATGGCAGCGGCCAACTATACGATCGTCAGATTAAAAACCTTGCCCCTTACTTCGATCTGCGTTGTTTGGCGATTTCCCCGCAATATCTCGGTGATTGGGAGGAGTTAAGCACCCTCGTGATTGCTTTATTGGCAGAGGAATTAAAGGGACAATCGAGAAAAGTCTATCTCTGCGGTGAGTCTTTTGGCGGCTGTTTAGCCTTGAAAATAGCGACAAAATCACCAAAATTGCTTAAAAAACTGATTTTAGTTAACCCTGCTTCTTCTTTTAATCAAAGACCTCTTTTAAGCTTGGGAATCGCTATCACCCAGATAATGCCCGATTTCATCCACGGCAGCTCGGCACTAACTATTTTACCCTTTCTCGCCGCTCTCGGTCGAATATCCCGGGAAGATCGCCGCTCTCTCCTCACAGCCATGCAATACATCCCACCGAAGACGATTAGCTGGCGTTTATCCCAGTTACAACGGTTTCAGGTTAGTGCCAGCGAGTTAAAAGCTCTGCAATTGGAGGTGTTAGTGATAGCCAGTCAAGGCGATCGACTGTTACCATCGGTAGCGGAGGCTAAACGCCTAATTCAGCAGTTACCTGCCGCAAAATTAACGATTCTGCCCAATAGTGGTCATGTTTGCCTACTGGAAACCGATATTCACCTCAAAGACATTCTCCATCACCATGCTTGTCTCCCCCGAAGCCTACCCGCAAAAAGTCACTGAGGATGGTTCTTATACCTTTTTTTCGACCGAATTCGGCGAATGTTATCATTCTACCTCCGGGGCAAGGGAAGAGGCCGAGAAAAAATTTATCCTCTCCAGTCGTCTGGCAGCAAAAGCAGACCAGAGCAATAATCTGAAAATTCTTGACATTTGTTACGGCTTAGGGTATAATGCCGCCGCGGCCTTAGCGGCCATTTGGCGAGTTAGGGGGGATTGTCGGGTAGAATTATTAGCTTTGGAAAGCGATCGAATGGTTCCCCTAGCAGCTATTAGAGAAAATCTCTTAAATAGTTGGAGTCAACCAATTCCCGAATATTTAAGTGATTTTGCCCATAATCACCGGCTAGACCTGCCTAATCTCACGGCTAAACTGTTAATCGGGGATGCGCGACAGACGATAACCAAGGTGATTGAGGCGGGTTTTCAAGCGGAGGCAATTTTTCTCGATCCCTTTTCCCCGGGTAAATGTCCGCAACTGTGGACGGTGGAGTTTTTAGCTTTAGTGGCCAAATGCCTGAGTCCGACGGGTTATTTAGTCACCTATTCCTGTGCTGCCTCGGTGCGAAGGGCTTTACAATTAGCAGGATTGCAGATTGGGGCCACCGATAGCGTCGGGCGGCGATCGCCAGGGACAATAGCCAGTTTTTTTTCCTTACCCCCATCTCTATCGGCACAGGAACGGGAACATCTGCAAACTAAGGCCGCTATTCCCTATCGAGATGCGACTTTAACCGACCCAGCCGAAGTTATCATACAACGTCGTCGCAGCGAACAGGATCGCAGTGACTTGGAACCGACTAGCCACTGGAAAAAACGTTGGCAAAGATCGTTTAATTCGATCGAAACCTCGGAATGAGATTAATGTAGGTAATAGGACAAAATTAATTTCTCAGTTAGGATAGACACTCTTGCACTTAGGGACTTGCGCTTTGATAATGTACCTTTTGGGCGAACGCAGTGCGCCCCTACATTGTGGACAAAATCCGTTACTGTAGGGGCGCAAGGAACCTGCGCCCTCTGATCGATCAGGTTTGCTTATCACCATAAGTAGAAAGACATTTGGCGATTTTTGTCAATTGTTTTCGCTCTAAAACGAACTAATCAATTAAATCTCTTGCCAAATAACGATTTAGTCGATTTATGCCCCCCGATCGAACCATACCAAGTAACGAAGAACCATCCTTTGAGTATAGGCGGCTACATATCAGGACAGTCAAGAGGCAAAAGGGGTAATAAATAATCAGTCTTTAATAACAGGATTTGGTCTCACTACCCGGTGAGGAAAAAACCGATCCGCCTCAAAAATCTGGCAAAATTTCACTTTTTTTAGTACAATAACCAAAAGTTAATTTACCCCTTGCGGAAAAATGTTAAAAATTCCTAATAAAGCCGCACTCTTAGCGACTGCAGCCTTGCTTTCCTTGCCCAGCTTGCCCATTAGCCCTGTTTTAGCCGAAGCACCCAGTCTAGGAAATGGCATTCTCTGCGTTGCTAGGGGGAAGACAGACAAAGGAACGAAAATCTACTTTTATACCTCTGTCATCGAAAAAATGGGTCTGAAACCCCGCCCTTTAGCGATAGCGGAGGGCGGCTTTATACAAGTTAGTGAGAAACAATTAAACCGTTAGAACGACGAATTAACTGAATCTTGCTAACAGCTATTTGTCCCAAGCTGTTTTTCGGTATCTCCACTAACATAACCAATTCCTTTGGGAGAAGAAACTAAATCTCCTTTACGGAACCCATGTCTTGTGGTAGAGCCACCATATTTACGTCGTTTACCACCCTTAGAAAAAACCATCAGGTGAAGTTGACGACGACTAACAGGAGGACGTTTGATGACAGCAAAGGGAGCGTTTGTTACTTTAACATAACCCTTCCAATCATATCCATG
>SFCA01000212.1:0-24733 GCA_007095475.1 Microcystis aeruginosa Ma_QC_C_20070703_M131
TATAGATGATTTCCTGACCTAAGATCACATTTTATTCTTTTTTCCACTTCAATCTAAGAATTGAGAAAAAAGCAAAACCCTCCATCATACCATAAAAAAATTATGCAAGAGGTCTATTATTTATTCCCCCTTTTGCAGGAGCGCCTCGCCTGATATGTAGCCTATACTCAACGGATGGCCGTATTACTTCCCACTTGATCATTCAATCCAAGCTTTTGGGGGGTTCTACCCCCCAAACCCCCCGTTGGGGGCGTGGCGCCGCCCCCAAAACCCGGAGCGCATTAGTTTCTCGGTGAGATGCTTACACGCGGCCGCTGACACATCTGTAATAATTTAAGCGTCACTCCCCCAAGGGGAGTGCCTCTCCTGATATGTAGTCTATACTCAAGGGATTTAGTATGAGCAACGAATTTGCGTTATTTCAGCTTCTATTTTCCAGTCAGGACAATGGTGGGAGTAATTACTGGTTCACGGTAAATCCGTCGCCCCCATCAAAAAGCGATCGCATTCCCTGGCGGCCCCGCGACCTTCATTAATCGCCCAAACCACCAAACTTTGGCCACGACGACAATCCCCCGCCGCAAAGACTTTCGGTAAGCTAGTGGTAAATTGACCGTGTTCGGCTTTGATATTGCTGCGGGCATCCTTTTCTAAGCCTAAATCATCGAGTAAAGGCTGTTCTGGTCCCAAGAATCCCATGGCCAATAGAACTAACTGCGTCGGGATGACTTTTTCTGTTCCTGCCACCGGTTGGGGGATAAACTGTCCTTTTTCGTTGCGTTGCCATTCCACTTGTACCGTGTGGATCCCTGTGACGTTACCCGCGCTATCCCCCTCGAATTTAGTCGCCGTGGTGGTATAAACCCGGGGGTCATCGCCAAAACGCGCGGCCGCTTCCTCTTGTCCATAGTCCATACGGTAGATTTTCGGCCATTCGGGCCAGGGATTATCGGCGGCCCGTTCTCGGGGCGGTTGCGGCATAATCTCTAATTGGGTGACGCTACGGCAGTTATGACGCAGAGAAGTCCCCACACAGTCGGTTCCCGTGTCACCACCGCCGATAATTACTACGTCTTTAGCCGCGGCCGAGATAAAATCCTCCCCCGGTTGTCCGTCTAATACTGCTTTTGTATTAGCGGTGAGAAACTCCATGGCGAAGTGAATACCCTTTAATTGGCGACCTTCGATGTTTAAATCCCGGGGTTTGGTGGCTCCAGTACAGATAACCACGGCATCATATTCGTTTAATAGGTCTTGGCTGCTGATATCCTTGCCCACTTCCGTGTTACAGACCATTTTTACTCCTTCCTGTTCGAGCATCTGGAGACGACGCAGAACCACTTCTTCTTTATCTAACTTCATGTTGGGGATACCATACATTAATAGACCCCCGGGACGGTCGGCCCGCTCGTAAACTGTCACCCAGTGACCAGCTTTATTTAACTGGTCGGCGGCCGCTAATCCAGCAGGTCCGGAACCGATCACCGCCACTTTTTTGCCGGTACGGATGGCGGGGGGATTGGCAGTAATCCAACCGGATTCCCAACCTTTGTCGATAATCGAACATTCAATATTTTTAATCGTAACGGGGGGATTATGAATACCGAGAACACAGGAACCCTCACAGGGAGCGGGGCAGACTCTACCGGTAAATTCGGGGAAATTATTGGTTTTATGGAGGCGATCGAGGGCTTCTCGCCACAATCCTCGATAGATTAAATCATTCCATTCGGGAATCAGGTTATTAATCGGGCAACCACTGGCCATGCCACTAATTAGGGTTCCCGTGTGACAAAATGGTGTACCACAATCCATACAACGGGCGGCCTGATTGCGGAGTTTATCTTCGGCCATGGGAAGATGAAACTCATCCCAATTATGAAGGCGATCGAGGGGGGTAAGTTCGGAAGGAAGTTCACGCAGGAATTCGATAAAGCCAGTCGGTTTGCCCATAGTCTTTTTTATCTCTGTCGTTTATCCCCCATCTTCCTCCACAGTTCCATCGATCCCCGCAACTTTACCGATTTCTTTAATAAAATCTAGGAGAGTGGGGGTTGGGGAGTATTACCAGCCCAAAGATAGCAAAAAACCCAGTGGCAAAATCTCCCCACCGGGTCAAAAAGGCAAAGGTAAAGAATTATTTCTGATCGGCCTTTTTGCTTGACTTATCGCCCATTTTGTACTTACGCAAGAAGCGATCAACCCGGCCCTCCGTATCGATCATCTTCTGGGTTCCCGTATAAAAAGGATGATTACCCGACCAAACCTCCACATGAATTTCTGGTTTTGTCGAACCCACCGTCATCACCAGTTCACCATTACAGATCACCTTGGCTTCCGGATACCAAGTAGGATGAATTTTTTTCGGCATAATAAACCTCTCTATTAACCTAACGTTTCGAGTATTGAGGCGCTTTGCGCGCCTTGTGAAGACCGTATTTTTTCCGTTCCTTTGCCCGGGGATCCCGAGTCAGATAACCTTCACTCTTGAGGGGAGGACGATTTTCCGGCGCTAATTGACATAAAGCTCTAGCGACACCTAATTTCACCGCGTCCGCTTGACCGGTCAAACCACCGCCCTCGGCCTTAACGATGATATCGTACTCATTTTCCAGTCCCAAAGTCTCCAGAGGAGCCTTGATCGTCTGGATATAGGTGGGAATGCGGTTAAAATGGGTTTCTCCATCGCGACCGTTAACGGTAATTGTCCCCGTCCCCGGCACGAGACGCACGGAAGCGACCGCCGATTTGCGTCGTCCCGTTCCCCAATAAACTACCTTATTTTTACTGTCCGTGGCTTGCATTGACTTAATTTCCTCCTGCGGGAATCGTATTAATCGCTAAAACTTCCGGTTGTTGTGCCTGATGGGGATGTTCCGCACCGGCATAAACTTTCAGTTTCGTGAACAATTTCCGACCTAAGCTATTTTTCGGGAGCATTCCCTTAACAGCGTGTTCGATAATCCGTTCGGGAATGCGTTTTTGCAGTTTATCGAAGCTTTCTACCTTCATACCACCCGGTCTGCCGGAGTCGCGGCGATAAACTTTCTGTTGGCGTTTTTTGCCTGTCACCGTCACTTTTTCGGCGTTAATAACAATGACAAAATCCCCCGTATCCAGATGGGGGGTGAAGGTGGCTTTATTTTTGCCCCGTAGAATCATAGCGATTTCGGTGGCCAGACGACCTAGACGCTGATCGGCCGCATCAATGACGTACCATTTCTGCTCTAGAGTCTCTAAATTTGGTAGGGGTGTTTTGTTCATGGTCAGTTTGCCTTGCTTTACAAAAATTAATTTTTTTTATTGCCCACCTGGGTGTTGGGGGTTTAGGGTTTTAGGGTTTTAGGGTTTTAGTTGAAATTCCCCTATTTCCCTATCTCCCTATTTCCCTATCTCCCTATTCCCCTATCCCCTCTGCTCGGAAATAATAAAGAGGCTGAGTTTCGAACCAGACGCTATCGGCCAGGGGAAAATCGGCGTAACCCACCCGCAGTAAACATAGTCCTTTAGCTGGTGCGGCGTATTTGACCAATTCTCGGCGCTGATTGACCCAGATGTCGGTAAAGTTTTCTAGCGATCGCTCACCAGTTCCCACCTCTACCAACATTCCCACCAATAGCCGCACCATCCCGTACAAAAAGCCATTGGCTTGAATTTCCATCTGTATAAACGGCCCTTGACGGTAGCATTCCACCCCCTGTACTTCTACCCAGGAATGGTCACGGCTAGAGTTGGCACGGTGAAAGGCGGCCAGATGGTGCTTTCCCAATAAGGGAGCCAGAGCCCTAGCCATCAAATCGGCATCGAGGGGACGATGGTAGTAGTGCCAACTAAAGGGGCTAACAAAGAGATTGGGGATGGGGTCGGTATAGAGGGTGTAACGATAACGTCGCCAGAGGGCTGAGAAACGGGCGTGCCAGCGATCGGGAACCTGGGCCGAGGCCCGAATGACGATATCGTCATCTAGCCGAGCATTGAGAACCTTGGCCCAATGGGAGGGTGGGATCGGACTCTGCTGCTCGAAATGGGCAACTTGGGCGGCGGCGTGAACACCGCTATCGGTACGTCCGGCCCCGTGCAGAGTGACGTCATGACCGAGAATATCGGCCAGAGCCTTCTCGATTTCCTCCTGCACGCTCCTGTGATCGGGTTGCCGTTGCCAGCCGTGGAAATTAGTTCCCACATACTGGATAACTAGGGCGATCCGCGACTGGTGGCAAGCTGTCATCGTTACATCAGTTCGATAATCGCCATGGGGGCATTATCCCCGCGACGGCGCAGGGTACGCACCACCCTGGTATAACCGCCGTTACGACCGCCATAACGGGCTTGTGCGCCTTCAAAGAGGGCGTGAACCAGTTGTTTATCGTAGATGTAGCCCATAGCCTGGCGACGGGCGCTCAGGGAACCGTCTTTAGCTAGGGTGATAATGTGGTCTACCTCTGCTCGCACCGCTTTCGCTTTCGCTAGGGTGGTGGTGATCTGACCGTGGCGAATTAGCTGGGTGGCCAAGCTGCGCAGCAGTGCCTTTCTTTGGTCAGCCGGTAGACCCAATTGAGGCACTTTACATCGATGTCTCATGGTATTTTCCTGGAATTGAGTTTACTTGCTTTTTTCTTGGGGTAGGGTGATGCCTAAGCGTTTTTGTAGGGCTTCAATGACTTCTTCAGCCGATTTCTGACCAAAGTTTTTGATTTCTAAGAGATCTTCTTGGCTGTAATCGAGGAGGTCGGCTACGGTGTTGATCTGCGCTCGCTTCAGGCAATTGTAGGCGCGCACGGATAATTGTAGTTCCTCGATCGGAATTTGGTTTTCTTGGTTGATCTCTTGGTCGTCAAAGTTACCGGAGGATTCGAGGGCGTTGAGATCCTTGAGCGGGTTAAAGAGATTAACCAGCATATCGGCCGCTTGGGAAAGGGCTTCTTTGGGGTTAATGCTCCCGTTTGTCCAAATTTCTAAGAGCAGACGATCTCTAGCTTGACCGCTTTCGGAACGGATATCTTCGACGCTGTAGTTGACTTTGGTTACGGGCATAAAAATCGAGTCGATTTGCAGAAAGTCCAGCGAAGTGGCTTCTTCTTTACTGCGATCGATCGCCCGGTAGCCTTTGCCTTTTTCCACGCGAAATTCCATCTCTAGCTTGGCCCCTTCGGCCAGGGTAGCGACGTACTGATTGCGATCAACTATCTCGATTTCTGAGGGTAAATCGAATTGTGCCGCCACTACTGTCGCCGGTCCAGTTGCCACTAAACGCCCGATCTGGGTTTGATTGGTGTAGCTTTTCAGGATGATTTCTTTCATGTTGAGCATGAGTTCCATCACGTCCTCGCGTACTCCCTCGACGGTGGCAAATTCGTGATTGACTCCCGCGATCCGCAGGGCCGTCACGGCCGCCCCTTCCAGATTGGAAATGAGAATCCGTCTCAGGGCATTACCTACGGTCGTACCCTGGCCTCTTTCCAGAGGCTCTAGTACGAATTTACTGTACTGACTCTGATTCTTGTAAGTTTTTGCTTCTACACACTCGATTTGAAATTGCGCCACCGATTGACCTCCCTTGTTCAGTTATCAGTTATCAGTTATCAGTTATCAGTTTTCTTTAGCGTTCAGCCTTTAGCGTTCGGCGTTCGGCTTTTTGAGCAGATGGTCTTTGACGACCGGATTCTGCTGCTGATGTGCGCAAAGCTAACGGCTGCCAGCCTCAAGATCCCTGTCACCTGAAAAAGCTGTTCACTGTTTACACTCTCCGGCGTTTGGGAGGACGACAACCATTGTGGGGGATGGGAGTCACGTCCCGGATCAGGGTGATTTCTAATCCTGCTCCTTGCAGGGCCCGGATTGCGGTTTCCCGTCCTGCCCCAGGGCCACTAACCATCACTTCTAGTTGACGCATTCCCTGTTCGATCGCTCGGCGGGCGGCGTTATCGGCGGCGGTTTGGGCGGCGAAGGGGGTTCCTTTTTTGGCTCCTTTAAAACCACTCGATCCCGCCGATGCCCAAGAGATCACATCGCCTTTGGTATCGGCGATCGTGACAATGGTATTGTTGAAGGTCGATTGAATGTGAGCGACTCCGGTAGGAATATTTTTCTTCTGTTTTTTCGGTCCGGTTTTTTTGGTTGGTCGCGCCATAGTTTTTCTTGATTGGGGGATATCGCAATGAATAAAAAATTATTTCTTGGAGGGGGCTTTTTTCTTCCCTGCCACTGTCACCCGACGACCGCGACGGGTCCGCGCATTGGTTCGCGTCCGTTGCCCGCGCACGGGTAATCCTAGCCGATGCCGACGACCTCGATAGGTGCCGATATCGGCGAGGCGTTTGATGTTCATCGCCTCCCAGCGTCTCAAATCCCCCTCGATTTGATAATTTGTCTCGATATAAGTCCGTAGCGCCGCCACGTCTTCATCGCTGAGATCCTTGACCCGAGTGTCAGGGTTAACACCCGTCGCGGATAAGACTTCTTGGGAACGCGCTAGACCCACTCCGTAGAGGTAGGTCAGGGCGATTTCCACACGCTTATCGCGAGGTAGGTCTACACCAGCTATCCTTGCCACGCTTTTTCTTTCTCCCTATGAACGATTTTTTTTCCAAAAACGACTACAATTAACGGTAACGATTCTCTGCCCCAAGACAGTGACTTCGGTGGTTTAACCTTGTCTCTGCTTGTGTTTGGGGTTAGAACAAATTACCATGACCCGACCGCGCCGACGGATGACGCGGCACTTTTCGCACATTTTTTTGACAGACGCTCTAACTTTCATGCCTAACTATTCTGGCAACACTGCAAGCTTATTATTATATCAGATTTCTTTTACCCGTGTCACCTATTTTTTTAAAATAAATTTGGCTGCTTATTAGGCTTTTTGGCTTCTCTGCCCCTCTTTATCGCTATTTTTTCTGATTTTTCAGGCGATAGGTAATTCTGCCTTTGGTTAGGTCGTAGGGGGTGAGTTCCACTTTGACTCGATCGCCGGGGAGGATTTTGATATAATTACGGCGGATTTTGCCGGATATATGGGCTAAGACGTTGAAACCGTTATCTAAATCCACCCTAAACATGGCGTTAGGCAAAGATTCGGTGACGGTTCCTTCCATTTCGATGAGATCTTGTTTAGACAAAGTTAATTCCTCAAATTTACTGGGGACAATTTAATGATCGGCAGCAGCAACCGTGCTGTTAGCACAACTCCCCCAGTATAGCTTATCAGTGATCAGTGATCAGTGATCAGCGATCGGATGCGAGTTTTCAGTTCACAGCCAAAAAGCTCCCCATCTCCCCACTCCCAGGCAGTATTAACGAGTAATATTTAGATAATCAACAGCTTAACCTTGCCGTCTTTTCACTGATTACTGATTACTGTTCACTGTTCCCTGAAAAGCTAGATTACTCGACGACAATTCGCCATTCATGGAGTTCGTATTCCACACAACCATTCTCGATTAAAGGATCGCGAACTATAATTGCTTGGGCTTCCTCAAGAGAATCGGCCTTAAATAATAACATTCCGCCGCCTCTTTCTGCCCAATAACCGGTTTTTGCTTCTCGTCCTTGGCTAATTAAATCACGCACATAGTCCTTATGAGCGCTGACATAGCGATCGAAGGTAGCTTTATCAACAATGCCTTTTTCTATCTTGACAAACCAGGGCATAAATTCTCAGTAGGCTAGGACGGATTAACAACCCTATAATTATATCGATTAATCTTGGCCGTCGAGGGTGCAATGTAACAGAGATATACAATTAGCTAGAGTTGTGGAAGAGTGATAGAATCGAGGTGACAGCTTCATTTCTGTAGCTTTGCTTGTTTCCATGAATCAACCCCAGGGATCTCTATTTTTTATCGCGCTTTTGCCGCCGCCAGAAGTACAGGAAATTGCCACAAAAATCAAGTTAGAGTTTGCAGAAATTTACAATAGTCGCGCCGCCCTGAAATCGCCTCCCCACGTCACTCTCCAACCCCCTTTCCGCTGGAATTTAGGACAATTACCGGATTTAGAAAGATGTTTAGAGGAATTTGCCCGCTTGCACGCTCCTATTCCCCTAATTCTTCAGAATTTTGCCGCCTTTAAACCGCGAGTCATTTATATTAATGTCCAGAAAACGCCAGAATTATTAACCCTGCAAAAACGGCTTTTACAGCAGCTAGAATCTTCCCTGAATATCATTGATAATGTCTCAAAAAGCCGAGCTTTTTCGCCCCATTTAACCGTTGGCTTCCGAGATTTAACTAAAGATAATTTCTGGAAAGCTTGGTCAAAATATGCTAATCAAGAGCTATTTTTTGAGGTGATAATCGATCAAATTACCCTCCTAATTCATAACGGTAAGCACTGGGAAATTTATCGGCAATTTTCTCTATGAATCTAGACCCTTGCAGGTTTCTATCTACAGAGGAAGGGGTTCTAGTGCTAAAATAGGAGAGAGCAGCTTTTAAAGCTTCATTTCTGGCTTTTTTCCGATATTTTAACCCAGAGAGCCATTTTACTGCGACTCCGCCGCCCTGAAACCTATGTTACTCAAAAATCCCCCGAAAATCTCCCCCAATCTGATCAAACAGCTAGAAGCGATCCTTGGTAAAGATGGAGTCATCCGTCGCAAAGATGAATTATTAACCTACGAGTGCGATGGTATCACAGGATACAGACAAAGACCCGCTCTTGTGGTACTGCCTCGCAGCACCGCAGAAATTGCGGCGGTGGTGAAACTCTGTCACGATAACGAGATTGCCTGGGTAGCGAGGGGGGCAGGAACGGGCTTATCGGGAGGGGCGTTACCCTTAGAAGAGGGGATTCTCATCGTCACGGCGCGGATGAATCAGATTCTCAGGGTTGATTTAGATAATCAAAGGGTGGTGGTACAGCCCGGGGTGATTAATAATTGGGTGACGCAAGCGGTAAGCGGGGCGGGATTTTATTATGCACCGGATCCCTCTAGTCAAATTATCTGCTCGATCGGCGGTAATGTGGCGGAAAATTCCGGCGGGGTTCACTGTTTAAAATACGGCGTGACTACCAATCACGTTATGGGCTTAAAAATCGTCCTTCCCGATGGTTCAATTATCGATGTGGGGGGTGCGGTACCGGAACAACCGGGCTATGATTTAACCGGTTTATTTGTGGGTTCCGAGGGAACTTTAGGCATTGCCACGGAAATCACCTTAAGAATCCTGAAAACTCCGGAATCTATCTGTGTTTTACTGGCCGATTTTACCAGTATCGAGGCGGCGGGCCAAGCGGTGGCGGATATTATTAAATCGGGAATGATTCCGGCGGGGATGGAGATTATGGATAATCTCAGTATCAACGCCGTGGAAGACGTGGTGGCTACCGGCTGTTATCCCCGGGATGCCGAGTCAGTTTTATTAGTGGAATTGGATGGTTTAGGGGTGGAAGTCGCCAGTAATAAACATCGGGTTGCCGAGATTTGCCGTCAAAATGGGGCGAGAAATATCACCACGGCTAATGATGCCGAAACCCGCTTGAAACTCTGGAAGGGCAGAAAAGCGGCTTTTGCGGCGGCGGGGAAAATTAGCCCTAATTATTTTGTGCAAGATGGGGTGATACCCCGCACTCAATTGGTGTCTGTTCTTCAGGAAATTAAGGCTTTAAGTGAAAAATACGGTTATAAAATCGCCAATGTTTTCCACGCTGGGGATGGCAATTTACACCCGTTGATTCTCTACGATAACAGGGTAGAGGGGGCCTGGGCAGAAGTGGAGGAATTAGGCGGTGAAATTCTCAAACTTTGTGTGCGGGTTGGGGGCAGTTTATCGGGCGAACATGGTATCGGCATCGATAAAAATTGTTATATGCCCGCCATGTTCAACGAGATTGACTTAGAAACTATGGGCTATGTGCGGGATTGCTTTAATCCCAAAGGTTTAGCTAACCCGGGGAAATTATTCCCCACCCCGCGCAGCTGTGGGGAAGCCGCTAATGCCAAAATACAAGGGTTTGCGGGGGTGGATGTGTTTTAGGTTATCGGCAAGTATTGACTGATTACTAGACCTCTTGCAAAAGTCTTAAGTCGATCCTTGTACAGCAACATTTTTGAAGATTATCAACTACTAATAAATAATTAACTGAAAGTCCCTCCCATTATTGTTTCTATCGTTTGTTTAGGGGCAGATTGATATTAGAGGCGAAAACTGGGAGTTGTCTTTCCAGAAAGCGTTGAGTGACTAATTCTCGGAAAATCTCTAGGTCTTTTTGCCATTGTCCCAGAGATTGCTTAAGCAGATTTAATCGATCGCGGCCCTCGGCCAGATTATAGTTAAAGTTGCCGGCAAATAATAGCGCCGCTAAGGTTTTGCCATCGGGTAATTGCAATTTTGCCTCGTTAATCGCCAGGGATAGCTGAGAGGTTTCTAACTGATAAAGTAGATTGATGCTGGCTTGTAGGGGGGCTATACCGAAATTGTGCCAAGGACCGGGGGCGAGAAGAGTTTCGGTGATATATTTGTTAGCGGCATCGGGGCTACTGGGGAGAGGAACAATACTTTTCGGGGCGATATTCAGGGCTTGATATTCGGCTAAAGGGAGTTTATCTAGATATAAACCAACAATTTCTGGCAGTTTCAGGTTCAGGCTATCGGGAGAGTTAATTATCTCCACAAAGGTAATTTTCCGGGGTTGGGCGACGATGCTGATGCCATTTTGAAAATTAACTTGAGCGTAATTGGGATTGAGTACCGGCTGGCTATTTAATTCCCAGTCGGGGGGAACTATTCCCGAATATTTGAGGAAATCAACCGTTAGCATGGCGGGATTGAGGCTTTTGGCTGTAATTGCGATGGAAAGTTCTTGTATTTCCCGCAAACTAACCAGAGGTTGATTGGAGTTATTGTCAGTGGTGGTAATCATCAATTTTCTCCTTGGATATTTAAGTTTTGTCTCTAGGGTGACAGTTAAATTATTCCTGGTCTCGGTGGCTTAGTCACTATCACTCGGACAAAGAACAAGAGAGCCATTCCAGATAAGTATTACTCAATTCTTTCACCGCTAATTCATAGAATCTCTGACCGTGTTCGGGAGTCGCTAAAGCAGGATTGGAACCCATACGACCATCGGGGTAATTTTGGCGAAAATTAGCCGCACCGTAAATACCATGACCAGAAGCCACTTTTTCGGATAAAAAGGCATTTTTAAGGCTTTCAGGGTAAAGATACTGAGTTAACGCCACTTCGCTCGGTGTAGCGTGGGAACCCTCCTGCTCTCCATACAATTCTTTGGCTAAAAGATAAACTTCTCGCACCATAAACCAATTGGCCACTTGACATTTAACCTCGTTTGTGTTAGGCAAATTGAGGGCATCCAAATGATAATAGGTTTCCGCAAAAGCGGCTTTTAGGGTGGCAATATTGCCCCCGTGACCATTGATAAAGAAAAATTGACGGAAACCGGCTCTAGCTAAACAAGTCACATAGTCGAGGATGACTTGAATCAAAGTGCTAGGACGAAGACTAATTGTACCTGGAAAAGCCGTGTGATGTAGGGCCATACCGACATTTAAGGTCGGTGCTACCATTGCTTGTACCTGTGTCCCTACTCCTTTAGCGATCGCCTCAGCACAGAGAGCATCTGTACCAATAAGTCCCGTCGGCCCGTGTTGTTCCGTGGAACCAATAGGAATAATAATTCCCTGAGATTGTTCTAGATAGGATTCCACCTCTAACCAGGTAGATAACTGTAATAACATTCGGCTCTAGCCTTCCAAAACGAATGCGGGTTGACAAATTGAGATAAAATTAGGACGAATAATCAAGTATTTTTATGTTAACCCTTGACACCCCCCCCTTGTCGGCGAGTACGAATTTCGTTCCCAATCATCGGATTTTAATCGTTGAAGATGAAGAAGTGATTCGGGATATGATTATTTTGGCTTTGGAAGAAGAAGGTTACGAGGCGCTCGGTGTTAGTGATGGTCGCGCTGGCCTAGAATTACTGCAAAGTCAAGAATCTAATCACAGTGAATCTCGGTTTGATTTGGTCGTTTTGGATTTAATGCTACCCCAAATCAGTGGTCTTGATATCTGCCGTCTGTTGCGCTATCACGGCAATATTATCCCGATTTTAATCTTAAGTGCTAAGGCCAGCGAAACCGATCGAGTTTTGGGTTTAGAAGTAGGTGCCGATGATTATCTGACTAAACCCTTTAGTATGCGAGAATTAGTCGCTCGTTGTCGCGCTCTGATTCGTCGTCAAGGATTTACTTCCCTAGCTGCCGCTCCCGTGCGGAAATTCCGCGATGTTTTTCTCTATACTCAGGAATGTCGGGTGATAGTGCGAGATGAAGAAATTAACCTTTCTCCTAAAGAATTCCGTCTCCTCGACCTATTTATGAGTTATCCGCGCCGAGTTTGGTCAAGAGAGCAGTTAATTGAACAAATTTGGGGACCAGATTTTTTAGGAGACACCAAAACTGTCGATGTTCACATTCGCTGGTTACGGGAAAAACTGGAAATCGATCCCAGTCAACCGGAATACCTGATTACTGTACGCGGTTTCGGTTATCGTTTTGGCTAGGTGAGCGATTATATTTTCAAGTTTAGCGATCGCCGCTTGCGCAGACAATGACTATTTTCGCTTTTATTTTCGGAGTAGTTTTAGGTTTGAGTATTTGTTATTGGCAAGTCTCACGCTTAAATGGAGAGTTAAAGCGAAACCTAAGCGCTCTCTCGGATTCGGTGGATTTATCGGCCTCTTTTCCCGTTACCTCCCTGGTGCGTCGAGAATTACAGTTTCTCTCCCAAAGTCTGCAAGAGCGAGAAAAGAGCTTAGAAATTCAGAAATCCTTGCTAGAACTAGCGCCGATCGCCTATCTTCATATAGATGCCGATAATCAACTACTCTGGTGTAATCAACAGGCAATTACCCTCTTAAAACTCGATCGCTGGCAGCCAGATCAAGTGCGTCTGCTGCTGGAATTGGTGCGCTCCTACGAATTAGATCAATTAATTCAAGAAACTCGCCAAAAACAGAGTCCACGGGTGCAAACTTGGACTTTTTACCCGACTAATTATCCTGTCAACCCCATTAGCGATCGCCAAGTAATTGCTCCTAAATCGATTGCCTTGAAAGGTTACGGTTATCCCTTGCCAGAAGGTGAAATCGCTGTATTTATCGAAAATAGACAGCCTTTAGTAGAATTATCCCAAAATCGCGAGCGAGCTTTCTCTGACTTAACTCACGAGTTACGCACTCCCCTAACCTCCATTTCTCTCCTTACCGAAGCTTTACAAAAACGCCTCCAAGCTCCCGAAAGACGCTGGTTAGAACAAATGGGGAAAGAAGTGGAGCGTTTGAGTCAATTAGTCTGCGATTGGCTAGAAATTAGTGAATTACAAGCGGATGCGGGGCGATCTTTACAATACCAGATGATTAATCTAGAGGACTTAATCACCGCTGCTTGGCAGACTGTCACCCCAATAGCCGCCCAAAAACAGATTAGCTTAGATTATTCCTCTCCGGTGGATTGGACGGTAGAAGTCGATTACTCTCGTCTGCTGCAAGTTTTCCTGAATCTCTTTGATAATGCCATTAAGTATAGTCCCGATCAGGGGAAAATTCGCCTAGAAATTCGGGAAATATCCGATACTATCGGGGAAAAATGGCTAAAAATTGACGTTATCGACAACGGGAAGGGATTTAACGAAGCGGATCTACCCTACGTTTTTGATCGCCTCTTTCGCGGTGATCCTTCCCGCACCCGTCAAAAACAAGGCAATAAGGATTATAGTACCGGTTTAGGTTTATCGATTGCTAAAGAGATTATTCAAGCCCATGGCGGTTCGATCATCGCTCAAAATGATCCTAACACCGGCGGCGCTCGCCTACAAGTCACTCTCCCCCGTCAAAAAAAGGCAGTGGGGTGATGGGTGTGGGGTGTGGGGAGAAAAAAATCTGTCAAGTTCTCTAGACAACTGCACAAAATCGAAAATTTTCTTGTTATCACTGTAGAGAAAGAGTAGTTTTATGTTAAGCGAATCTGACCGTGAGCCTATCCAAAGAAACCAATCATCCCGATCGCACCTATTTCGCTCGTTCTCTCCAGCGATTGGAACAGGATGTGCTGAGAATGGGAACCTTGGTCGAAGAATCCTTTCGTCTTAGCCATCAATCCCTTTTTGCTAGGGATTTAGAAATGGCGAAAAAAATCCCCCTTCTTGACAAGGAAATCGATCGCTACTACCGTCAAATCGAGTTAGATTGTGCCACTCTCATGACTCTACAGGCTCCCGTAGCCCAAGATTTGCGGCTTTTAAGTGCTTTTATGCAATTAGTGCGCGATTTGGAACGGATCGGCGATTATGCCAAGGATTTGGCTGAAATAGCTCTCAAATTATTCGCCTATACTCCCCACGATTGTATGGGTGAGATCGAGGCTATGTCCCACCATGCCCAGTATATGTTAGCCACGAGCCTTGTCGCCCTGGCTGACCTCGATCAAGAAGCGGGTTCAAAGGTCAAAGAACTAGATAATACGGTCGATCGAGCCTATGACTATCTTTACCACACTCTCGCCCATCAAAGAGATATTAAGGGTGTGGTGGAACCAATCCTGCTGATGGCTTTACTAATCCGTCATCTGGAACGCATGGCCGATCACGCCACCAATATCGCCCAAAGGGTATCTTACATCGTTACCGGACAGAGAGGCTGAGGGTATGGAGGCTCCTCAGATGATTTCCCTCGAACTCTGGCCCTTGCTTTTAGCGTTTACGACTCAGGGGGTTAAAAATTTCACTTAACCCCTCCCCCAAGAGGGATAAACCCACCACCATCGTGGTCATTGCTAATCCGGGGAATAAAGTGGTCCACCAGATGCCTGTAGATAAATCCGCCAAAGCTTCCTTGAGATCATGACCCCATTCCGGCACTTCTTCTGGTAATCCTAAGCCTAAAAAGCCTAAACCGCCTAAAACCAGAATCGCATCTGCTGCGTTGAGGGTAAACAGAACTGGGACACTCTGGACGACATTAAAGAAAAGATATTTTGATAATATACGACCCGGTGTAGCCCCGATCGCTCGCGCCGCTTCGATAAATAACTCATTTTTAACGCTGGCGGTTTGATTTCTGACCACGCGAAAATATTGGGGAATATAGGCAATGCTAACAGCGATCGCTACATTGAGGATACCACGACCCAAGACGAAAGCGAGAGCCACCGATAATAATAACCCCGGCAAGGTGTAGAGGGTATCCATGATAAAGAGGAGAACGCGATCGATTTTACCCCCCAAATAACCGCTAATTAGTCCTAAAGGAACCCCGATGACTAAAGATAATCCTGTGGCCAAAAATACCACGGACAAGGCCGCCCGGGCCCCGAATAGGGTGCGGGAAAAGACATCATAACCGCGCACATTCGTCCCGAACCAATGGGCAGAACTGGGGGCTTGTAGGGGATAATTGCTTAAAATGTCGGTTGGATCCTGAATCAGGCCGATCGCTTGCAGAAGGGGCGAAAACAGGGCAATCAGGATAAAAATAATTGTCAATACCAACCCAACCCCTAGGAGCTTAGTGGTTAGGTTGGGTTTCAGAAAAGGATCGATCGGCAATTTAACAGGAGTCATCGACAAAATTTAGCCATTGCATAGAACGCTAATTGTACAAGAGCAGTGTTTTTTCAAACAGCTGGGGCCGAAACGACCATAAACCAGAGCAAGACTGCTAAAGCTAAAACAGTTAGTTTAATCAGGATATAAAGCAGTCCGTTGGGATAAAGGAGATCGTGAAACATATTGCCTCCTCGGGAGAGTAGCGATTGTCTCTCTCTATCTTTGATCCTAAGTCTTTTTCTGTTCACTTGACGCACAACTTAACAAAACGTGCGATTATAGGGAAAAAGATTTTTTTACTAGCTATGGCACTACTGACCACAGGAAAACCATTTATTCGCGATCTGGAACAATACGGCGCTTTAGGGGTTTACGCACCCTTAGAAGGGGGTTACGAGGGACGCTATCAAAGACGTTTACGGGCCACTGGTTACAATGTCCTGCATATCACCGCTAGAGGTCTAGGGGATTTAAGTGCCTATCTTACCGGCATTCATGGAGTCCGTCCCCCCCATTTAGGTAAAAAAAATATCGGTCGGGAAGCAGCCGTGGGACCAGTTTATTTTATTCCTCCCATTGCTACCTATCAATTGGAAAATTTACCCCCCAAATCTAAAGGTTTAGTGATTTGGATTATTGAAAGTTTTGTTTTATCCTCGGAAGAAAAACAATACTTAATTAGTCTTAGTCAACAGGAACCCCGGTTAAAATTTGTCCTCGAATTGGGTGGGGAAAGATATTTCCGTTGGCAACCTTTGAGCAAATCTTTAATCGCTGCCTAGAATTATCGAAACAACACGGGTACTGAAAGATATCCCCCTCAACCCCTCTCCCCAGAGAGGGAAACTTCAATTCTTGAGAGTTTGTTGTTCCTTTCTCACCTTTTGGTAGCTATTCATTTAATTTTCTTAATTTCGCCAGTTGGCCTAGGTGAATTTGCAATAATATGGGATATCGTTGCCGCAAAAAACCTAGGAGTTAGATCGTGACAGTGAGAGTTCGTATTGCCCCCAGTCCCACGGGAAATTTACACATTGGAACAGCGCGCACAGCCGTGTTTAACTGGCTTTTTGCCCATCATTACCGGGGTAAATTTATCTTGCGCGTGGAAGATACAGATTTAGAACGTTCTCGACCAGAATATACGGAAAATATTCAAGCGGGCCTACAATGGTTAGGACTGAATTGGGATGAAGGTCCTTTTTTTCAAACTCAACGCCTTAATTATTATCGTCAAGCTATTCAAACCCTGCTCGATCGAGGTTTAGCCTATCGTTGTTATTGTACCCCGGAAGAATTGGAAAAAATGCGGGAAGAACAAAAAGCCCGCAATCTTGCCCCCCGTTACGATAATCGTCACCGTTATCTCACCCCCGAACAACAAGCGCAATTCGAGCAAGGGGGGAGAAAAGCAGTAATTCGTTTTATTATTGACGATGATCGAGAAATTATTTGGCAGGATTTAATCCGGGAAAAAGTTATCTGGAAAGGTAGTGATTTAGGTGGCGATATGGTGATCGCTCGTACCTCGGAAAATGGGGAAGAAAACTTCGGTCAGCCTCTCTATAATTTAGCGGTAGTTGTTGATGATATTGATATGGAAATTACCCATGTTATTCGTGGGGAAGATCACATCGCTAATACGGCTAAACAAATTCTTTTATACGAAGCTTTGGGGGCAAAAGTGCCAGAGTTTGCCCACACTCCTTTGATCTTAAATCAGGAGGGTCGCAAGTTATCTAAACGGGATGGAGTCACTTCGATCGATGATTTCCGAAAACTGGGTTTTTTGCCGCAAGCTTTGGTTAATTACATGACTCTCCTCGGTTGGACTCCTCCCGATTCCACTGAAGAAATTTTTACCCTTGAAGCGGCCGCTGAAGTGTTTAGTTTAGAACGGGTAAATAAAGCGGGGGCAAAATTTGACTGGACTAAATTGGATTGGATTAATAGTCAATATCTCCATCGTTTAACCGGTGAGGAATTAGTGCCTTTACTTCTCCCCTACTGGCAAGAAGCGGGGCATGATTTTGCTGCTGAAACCGATCGAGCTTGGTTGATCGGTTTGGCTACTCTCATCGGTCCGAGTTTAACTCGTTTAAGCGATGCTGTCGCCGAAAGTCGTTTACTTTTAACCCCTCTGGCTAATTATAATCAGGAGGCTTTAAGTCAATTACAATTAGAGGGAGTTAAGGATATTATCAAGGATATTCTCGCCGCTATTACTCCCAATTTGACTGGAGAAGTTGCCAAGGGAATTGTGGAGACAACAACTAAAACCCATCGGGTTAAAAAAGGTCTAGTAATGAAGTCTCTGCGCGCCGCTTTGATGGGGGAGTTACACGGTCCGGATTTAATGCAGTCTTGGCTACTTCTCAATCAAAAAGGTTGGGATCTATCCCGTCTTCAGCAAGCAGTAAATAGTTAAATTGATCGGCTATCAGTTATCAGAAAATTTCTTGTATATTAGGGTTGACAAATTCCCTAGAATTGCTATATAATTTCTAGTATAATGGGAATCCGTGTCACCCTGCATACCCTGCTCGTGATCGATTACTGAGGGGATGGGGCGGAGTTTTCGGTTTTGGCTCTTCTCGACTTTGTGTGATAATTTTTGCTTATGGAATCCTGAAGTGCTTATCGGGCAGAACTTTTATACTAAATCTGGTTATTAAAAACTGATTATTTATTCTCCGTTTTGCATGAGTGCCTCTCCTGATATTTAGCCTATACCCAACGGATTTAGTATTACTTCCGACTTGATCACTCAATCCAAGCTTTTGGGGGGTTCTACCCCCCAAACCCCCCGTTGGGGGCGTGGCGCCGCCCCCAAACCCCCCGCGCATTAGTTTTTCGGTGAGATGCTTACACGCAGCTGCTGACACATCTGTAATCATTTAAGAGTCACTCCCGCAAGTGGAGTGACTCTCCTGATATGTAGCCTATATTCAACGGATTTAGTATTAGGACTATTTTGCGGAAGAAACTATCAGTATAAAACTCGTTTCCACACAGAAACCAGAATATCCCGATTTTTCCCCTAGCTGTCAGGGACGATCTAGAAACTTTCTTAATTTTTAGGCATTATCCGCAACTTTTCCCTAAATATAGATTTGTTGATCTCCTGACAAAAACCTATGGGTGAAAAAAAACGAATTGGAATTCTCACCAGTGGTGGTGACTGTGCGGGTTTAAATGCCGCCATTCGTGCCGTTGTCCACCATGCCAGTGGCAATTACGGCTGGGAAGTGGTGGGTATTCGAGAAGCAACTAACGGATTAATTAACCGTCCCCCAAAAACCACTATCTTTGACATTGAAGGAGTCGATCGCCTGTTGGTGATGGGAGGAACAATTCTCGGTACTACCAATAAGGGGGATCCCTTCGCTTTCCCGATGCCGGATGGAACCTTGATCGATCGCTCTCAGGACATCATCGACGGCTATCATAGTCTGGGACTGGATGCCCTGATCGGCATCGGTGGCGATGGTAGTCTGGCGATTTTGCGCCGTATTGCCCAACAGGGAGGCATTAATCTGATTGGTATCCCCAAAACCATCGATAATGATGTGGGAGCTACAGAAGTCTCCATTGGCTTCGATACAGCTACTAATATCGCCACAGAAGCCCTCGATCGCCTCCATTTTACCGCCGCTAGTCATAACCGGGTGATGATTCTAGAAGTTATGGGTAGAGATGCCGGCCATATCGCCCTGGCTGCCGGTATTGCGGGGGGGGCCGATATCATTCTCATTCCCGAAATTCCCTACCGATTAGAGAAGGTCTGCGAGAAGATCCGGCAACGGCAGCGTATGGATAAACAGTTTTCTCTGATCATTGTCTCCGAGGCTGTGCGTACCGAAACTGGCAATCGCCTAGTGCAAAAGGAAGCCCTAGGGGAAGATCGTCTCGGGGGTATCGGTCGCTATTTAGCCGAAGAAGTTGCTAGGGAAACCGGGGCCGAAACGAGAGTGACTTTCCTGGGCCACATTCAACGGGGGGGCATTCCTTCTCCGATCGATCGCTTACTGGGGGCGGCTTTTGGCGTGGCGGCCGTGGATCTGATCGCCAGGAGGGAATTCGATCGCATGGTGGCCTGGCAAAATCGGCAAGTGGTCAGTGTTCCCATTGAGGAGGCGATTAAAACCTATCGCGTCGTCGATCCCGAAGAAACTTTAGTCAAAACCGCCAGGGGTTTGGGTATTTGTCTAGGGGATTGAGATTAAATCTAGGGGAATCGGTGCGAGAATTAACCCTTAAGTATCGCCCTTTCCCCACTGATTAAAATTACCAATCAAATAAAGATAAACTCTGATAATTATTTTTCGGCAATTTCGCCAGTAAACCTAAATGATTAATAGTTCAGTTAATGTAGCAGAAAGATTGTTAGAAATCAACAATCTCGATCGAGAATTATTTAATTATTTTCAAGACAAATTACTTGATTCTGAGCAATTATCTCGTACCCTAGTGAGTTTTCAAGGTAATAAGAACCAACCGGTTTATCGCTGGTATAAATATAAAGAGGGTTTTTCCGTTGATCTGATAGTTTATCTTCTAGAAAAATATGGTATCAAACAAGGAAAAATACTAGACCCTTTTGCTGGCAGCGGAACAACTTTATTTGCGGCGGCGGCCAGGGGTTTATCAGCAGATGGAATAGAACTATTGCCGATTGGACAAGAATTAATTATGACTAGACAAATTTTAGAAAATGGCTTAAATAGTGATGATATACATCGTCTAGAGTACTGGTCTAACCATAGCCTTTGGCAACAGGTAGATCACAAAGTTAAGTTATTAGAATTACCAATTACTCAAGGAGCATATCCCCAAGAAAACCAGGCTTGTACAGAAAGTTACTTAGGGTTGATTGCCCAAGAGAATGAGCGAGTGCAAGCGATCTTAAAATTTGCCTTACTTTCTATTCTCGAATCAATTAGCTATACTAGAAAAGATGGTCAATACCTCCGTTGGGATTATCGTTCTGGTAAACAACAGGGCAAAAATATATTTGACAAAGGGGAAATTTTAGACTTTAAAATTGCCCTACATAGCAAGTTACGAGAAATTCTCGCAGATTTAGAGCCTAGTCAGCAACAATTGGAACTTTTTTCTAGAGATTATCCTCGGGGAAAAATTCAACTATATCAAGGTTCTTGTCTTGAGATTTTGCCAGAGATTTCCTCAGAAAAATACGATTCTATTATTACTTCTCCTCCTTATTGTAATCGCTATGATTATACTCGTATCTACGCTTTGGAATTGGCTCTATTGGGAATAGATCAACTACAATTAAAACAATTACGTCAACAAATGCTTAGTTGCACTGTTGAAAATAAACCCAAAGAGTTACTAAAAATAAATGAACATTGGTCGCCAGCCATTGCCATAACTGATCGTCAAAAATTATTAGAAAGTGTCCTGGATTATTTAGAGGAATTAAAATCAAGCAAGGCCTTAAATAATCATGGTATTCCTCGGATGATCAGGGGGTATTTTCTGGAAATATCTTGTCTAATTTATCAATGTTTTCGGGTTATGAAATCCTCTGGTATTTTCTGTATGATTAATGATAACGTTCGCTATGGGGGAGCTAGTATTTCTGTAGATTTAATTTTGTCAAAAATTGCTGAAGAAATTGGATTTAAAGTAGAAAATATTTTAGTAGTTCCTCAGGGAAAAGGTAATAGTAGTCAGCAAATGGGATGTCATGGTAGAGAATCTTTAAGAAAATGTATTTATGTGTGGAGAAAGCCTTAATGGAAAAACCCTATCTCTTGCATTTAAACCAAAGTTGTGATTTGGAGACTACCTATGAAGCTATCCGTTCAGGATTTATTGCTCTAGCCTTAGAAAAAAATCAGAGAGCTACTCCTTTAATTGCAGAAGCAAGAACCTTAAAATGGCTAGGGAAATTTATCAGCAATTAGAGACGAAAAAACTCACCAATGCCCCTAACTTAACCAATGATAATCCACTGGTTTCAATTATGCGTTGGCTATGCCATCTTTAACCTAGTTAACAGCTAGAAAACTACAACTCAAATAAAGAAGTTATTTCACCATTAAGGTAACTGCTGTAATTAACTCCCTTTATGGCATAGAATTACAATATAGTCATTTCAATTAAGATTGAGAATATCAATGCCAGAGTCCATAAGGGTTTAACTGGTCTAGAGTGTATCAGACTTATCTGAAATGATTATAAGATAAACGCCGTCAAACATACACACTTCTCCCGCCCCGTTGTATCAAAAGCTACAATTTAATAAATATTTACATTACTCGACTGGCGATTCACGCAGTTGGCTAATCTCCATTCCTACAAATTACAATTGAGTTAAGATATTCATTTAATTTAAACAGGTGAGCGATGAAATCAAAAGTCAGTATTGAAATAGAAAAGAGAGAAGGAAGATATTCTGCTTACAGTCCTGAAATTAAAGGATATATAGCAGAAGGAAATTCTTTAGATTCAGTCATTGATGCGATAAAACAAGCCATCCAATCCCATTGGCATCAACAAGAAGAAGAATCCAGCAAGACAACGGCCCAATCGCTTCTCGAACTTTTTGAAAATATTACAGCCGGCATGACCGAAACAGAAATCAACAATTTGCCGAGGGACGGCGCACAAGAACATGACCACTATATCTATGGTATTCCTAAAAGCGATTCATGAGAACTATCTTTGCTGATACATTTTATTGGACAGCATCCATCAATCCTAGAGATAATTGGCACGGTCAAGTAATTGCTATTACTCGCACATTAGAACAATTTTGTCTTGTGACAACTGAAGAAGTTTTAGCAGAGACTTTGACTTTTTTTTCAGCTTACGGGAGTCAGATGAGACAGCGTGCTTGTCAACTTGTTCAAGGAATAATAAAAAACCCCAATATTCAGGTAATCCACCAAACTCATGAATCATTTTTAGCGGGTCTAACTCTTTACCAAAATCGTCCTGACAAAGAATATAGTCTCATTGATTGTATCTCTATGCAGACGATGCGAGAACTGGAAATTATCGAGATATTGACCCATGATAAACATTTTACTCAGGAAGGTTTTGTCATTTTGCTATAGTGCAATCGCCCTCGATTCTTAAGGTATTTAGGGTTTGCTGAAAAAGTTTGTTGGTGGGGTTAGGAGTCGGTCGTCAGGAGTCTCCGAGTCAGTAGCCGGTCGTTTCAGGCTTTGTTGCCCTCTCTTTTTGTACCAGTTTATGTACTACAAGAAGGATAATGCAAGGTTTTTGAGGGTCTCAATCCGATTTTCGCAGCATGAACATCGGATTTTAACAGGTCAAAAGCCTTATTTTAAAAGGGTTTTACCATTATTCAGCAAGCCCTAATTAATAAAATTTAATAAGTAGAAGCACAGGCAAAACATAAAACCCCCTCAACTGACTGAATGAAGGGGCATTTATGGTATTTTTGTCAGCAATTTAGCCTACTTTTATGGTTTGAGTTTGCGTTTGAGGGTTGAAGCTGCGCCGAGAGTGCCGAGGGCCAGGAGACCGAGAGTTGAGGTGGGTTCTGGAACAGATGCAGAGACAACTTGAAACTGAAAATTAGGACCGAAACGGCCATTGACAGAGGTAGTGATAGAAGGGAAAGAGAAACCACCAGCCGAATTGTTACGTGCCGCTCCTAAAAAGGTAATTTCTGGGGCTGTGACGATCGAACTAGCAGAACTTGTATATTGATCTGAAAAAGGGTTAGAAATTTCTGAACCCAGAAAGTAGGTTAACCCGCTGGTTAAAGCAACTGGTGCGATCGCCGCATAGCGAAAGCTACCGGTTAATGGACTATTGGTTTGAATAGTAGCGGAACCGAGCAGAGTTCCAGTTGAACTCCATAAACCAACCTGATGAGTTTGGGCTAAAGGGTCTGCCGGAGTTTCATCCCATAACCCTAAAGAAGTTACCGAGAGATTGTCATTAGCGGTAAATGACCATCCCACCGTCATGTTCGTTCCATTAACATCTGTGAACAGAGAACCACCCGTAAAGCTTTGTAAAGCAACGCTCGCTTGAGCTTGAGTCGGAAAAAATAAAAAAGGAATGACTAGAGTAGAAACGGAGGCTAAGTTTTTGAGCATTCTAACTTCTCTTTTTTGCTAAATATTTTAAGTGCGATCGCCCTCTCGCAGCTAGATGAAGCAACAACCTAACCCAGTACAGAAGGCGGATAGTAAGACAATACACACTCCCCCCCCCACAACTGTATTAAAAGCTACAATTTAATAAATCTTTACATTCCTCTCCCCTTAGTCCCTCGCCTTCGGGAGCGATAGATTAGTATAGAATGGGTGAAAATAATTTTTCTCCATTGATTTCGGGTATCTCATGCGTATTCAATGGGATGAAGCCAAACGACAGCAAGTTTTAACAGAACGTGACATTGACTTCACCCGGTTAAACGATCTGCTTTACAAACCTTACATCGAAGACTAACGCTCTGAGCAGCCAGAACAATATCGGATTGTTGGCTTTGCGGGCGGAACGTTAACAACATTCATCGTAGAATACAGAGTCGATGAAGTCGGTGATTACATTTGGGTTGTCACCGCTTGGAAATCAACTAAACAGGAGCGCAAAAGCTATGAGGAAACAGTCAACTGAAATTAAAGATATTGAGGAAATTGCTCAACAAGCACATCTAGGGAAAGATGTCTCTGAGCATTTCACAGGTAATTTTCAGGTTAAGCAACAAATTAATCTTGATTTTCCCCCGGAGTTACTAGGAAGCATAGATGTAGAGTGTCAATTGCAGAACATGAATCGTCAGGATTGGATCAAGATGGTTTGCGTTGAAAAACTCCGTGCAATTCAATCTAGCAGAATAGCCAATACTGTTTAGTGGGGTCAAAGTATCCTACGCTACAATTTAATAAATATTTACATTTCTCTCCCTCGCTTAGGGATTGACAGGGAAGGGTGTTTTCCCCTGTTTTACCCCTTCTCAGGTGAACTATCCGCTTCCGTGAGGGATTTTGGTGCGGTATGTCGGATTTGCCTTTGCCTTCAGCGATTCAGAAGACTTCTTGCATAATTTTTTTATGGTATAATGGAGGGTTTTGCTTTTTTCTCAATTCTTAGATTGAAGTGGAAAAAAGAATAAAATGTGATCTTAGGTCAGGAAATCATCTATAATTTTGCTA
>SFCA01000213.1:0-10640 GCA_007095475.1 Microcystis aeruginosa Ma_QC_C_20070703_M131
TAGTAAAAATATTTTGGCCGCAGGGCTTGCGGTGTCAGTCTGTAGAGCGACCATAAGACCAGAACAGAGTAAATCTGTTAAGGCAGGTGCGAAAAATCCTTCGGGAAAGAAGCAGAAACTCAAATCGTGAGGTTTGGGAATCGCCGTTCATTTGACGGCGGTGAGGATGTCAAACCAGGGGTCATCAGTTATCAGATTTGCGTTTTCAGTCCACTGATTACTGAAAATACTCCTCAACTCCCACTCTGCAATAACTACTGGCAGCCAGAAATAGGTTGGGTTCCCATCATACTTTGTGCTTTTTGTCAAAAAAACTTTTTTTTTGCAATAAAACTACACAAAAAAAAGATCATCGTTGTGGGTGAAATAGACTCATTTACCCGTCTTAATTAGGATCACCTTGTAGATGTGGCAAGGGTTTCAGCCATTGCTGACCAAAAAAGCACAAAATGACCCACTCTGAAATTCCATCAAATCGCTGTAACCATTGTAACATCGTTGTTAAATAAAAATCTTTCTCAATTAATTCTTAAGAATTTGTAAATATTGCGAAATGTTAATTTAAATATTCTCAAGTTTTTGGAGTTAGTAGATAATTTTTGCTTATCTTTGTTGAAAAATAGAACTCCTGCAAAAATCCAACATCTACCATTGGGTTAGAAGTCAGTTATCAGTTATCAGTTATCAGTTATCAGTTCACTGAGAAAACTCCCCACACCCCACACCCCACACCCCACACCCCGATTCTTATGAGAGATTCCCTATCGAGCCATCTAAGAGTACAACAACACTGCCTCAATCAAGTTAAATTAGCCGTGAAAAAGCAGGGGTTTAGCAGTCAACGCTCCTTAGCCAAAGAAGCTGAATTTAGTCTGGCTATTGTCAGCAACTTCCTGACTGGTAAACCCGTAGAACAAGCCACTTTTGAACAAATTTGTCGTCGATTATGCCTCGACTGGCAAGAAATAGCCGCCCTGAATTTTCAGCTAACAGCACCCCCTCAAGACAAAATTCCGGTTAATTCGGCAGCCAAGAGCGAAAAATTGGACACATTACCCCCCTATCCCAATGGGGCAGTTCCCCTTGGTTCCCCATTTTATTTAGAACGTCTTCCCCTCGAAGAACAGATAAGGCAGGAAATCAAGAAACCGGGGGCTTTAGTGCGGATAAAAGCCCCGAAAGAAATGGGCAAAACTTCCCTACTTTTGAGAATGCTCGATTTTGCTAAACAGCAAGGCTACCGCACGGTGAGTTTGAACTTAGAACAGGTGGACCAGGCCATTTTGAGTGATTTAAACCAATTTTTGCGCTGGTTGTGTGCCAATGCCGCCCGTCAACTACAGTTAAAACCACAATTAGATGAGTATTGGGATGAGGATTTAGGCAGCAAGATTAGCTGTACGGTTTACATTCAAGACTATCTCCTGGAATCGATTACCGCCCCCATTGTCCTCGCTCTCGATGAACTTAATCAGATGTTTGAACATCCCCAAGTGGCCAAGGATTTTTTACCGCTGCTGCGTTCTTGGTACGAGGAAGCCAAAACCCTACCTATCTGGCAAAAACTCCGTCTTATCGTCGTCCATTCCACGGAAATTTATGTCCCCCTGCAGCTCAATCAATCCCCCTTTAACGTGGGATTCCCCGCACAGCTAAGTCATTTTAGTCTTGAGGAGGTATTGCAATTAGCCCAACGTTATCAACTCACCTGGGAAAATCAGGAAAAAGTCCAACAACTGATGGAGCTAGTAGGAGGACATCCAGCTTTGGTACAAACTGCCCTCTACTATCTCAGTCGGGAGGAAATAACCATGACGCAAATATTAACCAGTGCCACCTCCCTCACGGGGATTTATGCCCATCACCTGCGGCGCCATTGGGCGGTATTAGAACAACAGCCTGAACTAGCGAAAGCCCTCGCTCGGGTGATGAGCGCGGTGGAACCGGTACAATTAGACCCAATTCTCGCTTACAAACTCAGCAGTATGGGGCTACTCAAACAATCAGGAGATAAAGTGGTACCGGGCTATGAATTGTATCGACGCTATTTTTTAGAGGTGAAATCCTCTATCAGTTATCAGTAAACAGTAATCAGTTATCAGTGAGGGTGTAGGGTGTGGGAAGTGGGGAGAACAAAGCTGCCTTTTGCATGAGTGCCTTTTGAACCTAGTAAATCAATTTTGTACAACTACTTATGAATATGTCAATCAAAGATACTGTCCAAAATACTGTCAACGTTAGTAATTTTAGTCGCTCGCAACTCGGTCGGCCGGATGAGAACAATTTATATCAGGCAGTCGCCACAATTACTGAGGGACATTGGCCGGAAAATCTGTCGGGATACGTTTTTATCGTCTGTCCTTTTCATAGAAAAAATGACCGTCATTTGTTCTCTGGCGAAGGTGTAATTATTAGATGGGACTTGCAAGGTGAAAATAATCAAGTTAACGTTTACAGTAAAAAACTGAAAACTTGGGATAGTTTTTGGCGAAAAGTTTTACCGATATTTAATATTAGTCAAGCAACTTTTCCCGCCGTGGTCAGCATTTTAGGTTCTTCGGAAATAGCGAATACTGCTATGGTTAAACTAGAAAAAGTTTCCGAAGATAAACAACTAGAAGAAACCAGATTAATTCTCACTGCCGATGCGGGACGTTACTGGGAAGTGGACCCCGTTTCCCTTGATACTATCACTCCGATTGGTTATTTTGACCAACATCTTGTTTCCGTACCTTTATCTTTTTTCCCAGTCCTAGAAAATACCGCTCACCCCTTCTACGACAAAAAGACCAAAGAATTTATCACCTGTGAATTAAAGCTAAAACTTGTATCGGGAGGTATGTTAAAAGATTTAGATAAATCGGTGTATATTGTGCTTTGGGATCAACAAAAACAACTTAAACCCTGGAAACTACAGGGAACTATCCTCGATGGTAGTCCCCATTCGGTCATCGTCACCGAGGATTATATCATGATTCCCGATATGCCCTTTCAGATGGGAGTAGCCAAACTATTAGGTATCAGAATCAGACCCGAAGAAACCTATCCGAAAACTCAAATTTATCTGGTTAAACGTCAAGACCTCAAGGAAGAAGAAACCACCGTTCCCTCGCGATTAATTACCTTCAATGGCGACAGTTATCACTTCCTTTGTAGTTACCATAGTACCAACGGTCAAATTCAGATTGTGGCCATCCAAAATGCCACTATTAGTTTAACCGAAGCGATCGAAAAAGACGATATCCAACATTTTACCGGTCAGAGTTATCCCCCCGAATACCACGGCATCCCCTGGATGTTTTCCTTTGATGTCGGAGTGCTGCGCAAAGTGGTTATCGAAGATGCCAGGGTGATGAGCGAACAAGCTTTCATCCATCCGGGTTGGTTCTGTACCAGTCTCTACACCGCCGACCCGCGGGAATCGGAACAGGGATACAGTGCCGTTTATCAAATCTATCTCGGTTATGTGCGCGAATTAATCTGTCGTCGTCAGTATATGGATTGTCGCGACCAAAGTAATCGCATCCTCAGGGATGCCGAACTTCCCTGTCATGACTTGCCCTCGGTATTAGCCAAGATTCCCTTCGATAAGGATTGGAATCAGTTAAGTCAACAGATTAGGCAAGAAAAAAATGCCAGTGATACTCATGTATCACATTTAGGTCGGGAACTACTGGATTTTTATGTTTGTCCTGATGGCTATATTTTAGATAGCATTCAGTTTATTCCCCAAGAACAGGCCTATCTATTGACGACGGTTTTAACCCCGACCAAAGTATTAGAAGCTTGGTTATTTAACCCTGACAATCTCAAGGACGGACCGATTGCTAAACTGAGCTTACCTGAAGATGTTCACTTTGGTTTGACCTTGCATTCCGAGTATTTCGAGCAGGTGGTCCCTTCTCCCCGTCCTTCCGTCTCACAGGTAAATCGAGTTCTGTCAGCCTTGCGGAGTCTTGTTTTAGTTCCCGTAGAATTTTTCTTGGGGAGACCCGCAGCCATTTACAATCGCCAAGTAAAAAAATGATTGTTCTCAACGGATACGACATTCTTGCCCAAGTTTACGAAAGTGTTAACTCAGAAGTCTATCGGGCCATTCGCATCGCCGATAATCAACCGGTTATGCTCAAAATCCTCAAGCAAGAATATCCCACCGCACAACAACTAACCCACTACAAACAGGAGTATAAAACCATCTGCGGCCTGAACTTCGAGGGGGCGATTAAAGCCTATGGTTTAGAAACCTACCGCAGAACTCCCGTGATTATTTTGGAAGATTTCGGGGGTATATCCTTAAAAAAATGGCTAGGGGGCAAACCCCTGGCCTTAAGGGACTTTTTAAGCCTTGCACCCCGAATAGTGGCTAATTTAGAGAAAATTCACAACGCCAAGGTTATTCACAAAGATATTAATCCTGCCAATATAGTTCTTAACCCCGAAACCGGACAAATTAAAATCATCGATTTTGGCATTGCCAGCGTCCTGCGGCGGGAAAATCCGGGGCTAAAAAATCCCAACGTCCTTGAGGGGACTTTAGCCTATATTTCTCCGGAACAAACCGGACGGATGAATCGCAGTCTCGATTACCGCACGGATTTTTATTCTTTGGGCGTTAGCTTCTACGAACTTCTCACCGGACAATTACCTTTTCGGGCTAACGATGCTTTGGAATTAGTTCACTGTCATCTGGCAAAACAACCTTTGGAGATTAATAGTCTCGTCAGGGAGAAAATTCCCCCGGTGGTGGAGGCAATCATCAGGAAACTGATGGCTAAAACCCCCGAGGAACGATACCAAAGTGCCTACGGTATTCGGGCAGATTTAGAAGAATGTTTAAGACAACTGGAAACAACGGGTAAAATTGAGGATTTTGTCATCGCTAGGCAAGATCTAGCCAATCAGTTCCAAATTCCCCAAAAACTCTACGGTAGGGAGGCAGAAATCGCCACTCTCCTCACTGCTTTTCAAAGGGTAGCCACGGTGGATAAAAACTCCTCTCACACCGAACTGATGCTAGTTACGGGTTATTCTGGCATGGGTAAAACCACTCTGGTTGGGGAAATTTATCAGCCAATTACTGAAAAACGCGGCTTTTTTATCTCCGGTAAATTTGACCAATTTCAGCGCGATACTCCCTACGCTGCCGTGGTTAGCGCTTTGACTCATCTCGTCAAGCAACTTTTGGGGGAAAGTCAACCACAACTGGAACTATGGCGACAAAAACTCCTCAAGTCTTTGGGGGCGAATGCACGGGTTATTATTGATGTGATTCCTGAACTAGAATTAATTATCGGTTCGCAACCAGAGGTGTTACAATTAGGAGCGATCGCTACTCAAAATCGCTTTAATTTAGTCTTTAAAAATTTTATTCGGGTCTTTTGTTCCCCGGAACACCCCTTAGTCATCTTTCTCGATGATTTGCAATGGGCAGACTTGGCTAGTCTCCAGTTAATAGAATTAATTATGCTCGATGGCGATATGGACTATTTGTTTTTAATTGGCTCCTATCGCAGTAATGAAATTAATTCCACCCATCCCCTAACCGCTACTCTCGATAAATTAGAGCAGGGGGGCATAATTATCAATCAAGTTATTTTAAGACCTCTGGGGCCTGAACAGGTCAATCAGTTAATTGCCGACACCTTAAATCATTCACCAGAATATGTGCAATCTTTGTCCGCTTTAGTCTGGCAAAAAACCCACGGTAATCCTTTTTTTGTCAATGAATTTCTCAAAACTATCTACTGGGAAAATTTGCTATTTTTCCAACCAGGGCAGGAAACAACCACTAAAACCGATAATAATAGGGGCTATTGGCAATGGCATCTCGGCCAAATTCAAAGGATTGGCAGTACCGATAATCTGATTCAATTTATGATGGGTAAAATGCAGAAATTGCCTCCCGAAACCCAGGAAGTTTTAAGCTTAGCAGCTTGTCTTGGGGCAGAGTTTAATTTAAATATTCTAGCAGTAATCTCTGAAAAATTACCTTTAGAACTTTTACCAATTCTAACTTCTAGTAGCGAAGCTGGTTTAATTATTCCCCTCTCAGAATTAGATGAACAATTACTGATTCAAGAATATAAATTTGCTCATGATCGCATTCAACAAGGAGCTTACGCTCTCATCGAAGACAGCCAAAAATCTTTAATTCATCTAAAAATTGGTCGCCTACTTTGGCCGCATAGTTCTGTCAACGAATTATCGGAAAAGATTTTTAAAATAGTCGATCATCTCAATCTTGGTTATCAACTAATTAGCGAGGAAAAAGAACGAGAGTTAGTGGCTAACTTGAATTTACTAGCGGCCCAAAAGGCAAAAGCTGCTAATGCCCAAACTGGAGCCTTAAAATACATTAAAATCGCTCAAAAACTTCTCAAAAAATCAAGCTGGAAAAATAACTATCAACTGACTTTAAATATTTATTCTGAAGCCACAGAAATCGCCTATTTAAGTGGGGATTTTGAGCAGATGCAGTGTTGGGCTAATCTCGTATTAAAACAGGCAAAAACCACCCTAGATAAAATCAAAGTTTATGAAGTCATCATCGAATCTTATCACGCCCAAAATCAAGAACTAAAAGCGGTACAAATTGGCTTATCTGTCCTCAAAAGCTTAGATTTCGAGATTCCTGAATCCTTACAATCATCAGATATCCAGGAAGAACTCACTAAAACTCGGCAAAAATTAGCGGTTAAAAATATCGAAGATTTAATTAATTTACCGCCGATAAATGAAGAAGAAAAATTAGCAATAATGAAGATAGCGAGTGCCATATTTTCTCCTGTTTTTATTGCCGCCCCCCATCTCTTACCCATCCTAGTATCAAAACAGGTTAACTTATCAATTCAGTACGGCAATAGCTATCTAGCGGCTTTTACTTATGTTAATTATGGCTTAATTCTTTGTGGTCTTTTAGAAGATTGGGAAACGGGTTATCAATTGGGAAAATTGGCTTTAAACATTGCCGATAAATTTCATGCCAAAGCCCTGATGCCGAAAATAATTGCCGTTTTTTCCACCACTATTAGTATCTGGAAAGAACCGATTAAAAATTCCCTGTCCTTGTTAAAATCTTCCTATCAAACTGGTTTAGAAATGGGGGATCTCTACTACGGAACAACCTGCGCCTATCTTTACTGTTTTCATTCCGCCTTTATCGGGCAGGAATTAACAGAATTAGCCCAAGAAATAGCTAACTATGATCTGGCTTTTGTTAAGCTCAAACAAGAAAACCCTCGCAACTATCTAAAAATCTATGGTCAAACAGTTTTAAATCTGCTGGGGCGCTCGGAAACTCCTAGTCATTTAGAAGGACAATACTATCAAGAAACTGTTATGTTACCGTACCATCTAGAGGCTAATGATCTCTACGGTCTCTGTGCTTTATTTGTTAATAAATTATACCTTTGTTATCTATTTGGACAGCACGAACAAGCCATTGAAAATGCTAATCAAGCCCGAAAATATCTAGAGGGAGCCACCGCCACTTTCTTGATTTCTCTACATAATTTCTATGATTCCCTCGCCCATTTAGCTATTTATAATCATCTGGACAATGACCAAAAACAGCAAGTATTAGAACGGGTGAAGAATAATCAGAAAAAGCAACAGGAATGGGCTAATCAAGCACCCCAGAACTATCTCCATAAATTTTATTTAGTGCAAGCGGAAAAGGAGCGGGTGCAGCAATCCTATCTAGAAGCCATAGAAAACTACGATCTAGCCATCGCTAAAGCCAAGGAAAATGAATACATTAATGAAGAGGCACTAGCTAACGAACTAGCGGCGAAATTTTATCTCGATTGGGGTAAAGTAAAAATTGCCAAAACCTACATCAATGAAGCTGCTTATCTCTATTCCCTTTGGGGAGCAACAGCTAAAGTCAAAGATATAGAAAGCCGCTATTCTCAGTTAATGGTCAATAATTATGGTTCCAATTCCCCGACCGAAACCACGAGAACTACCACCAGAAAAAATTCAGCCAGTCATTCGGGAGATCTGTTAGATTTAGCCACGATCATGAAGGCATCCCAAGCCATTTCTAGCGAGATAGTTTTAGATAAGTTACTCGCCACCCTGATGAAAATTCTCATCGAAAATGCTGGGGCGCAGCTGGGCTATCTTATCCTAGAAAGCGGCGGACAACTATTGATCGAAGCCTCCGGTTCAGTGCAGGAAGATAGGGTGACAGTCTTTAAATCTAATGCGATCGAAGAACATCTTCCCGTCTCAATTATTAACTATGTAGCCCGGAGCGGTCAAACCGTTCTTAATAACGATGCCGCCCATCAGGGCAATTTTAGCAACGATCCCTATATTAAAACCCATCAAACCAAATCGCTGCTCTGTTCGCCCCTCCTCGACCAAGGACAACTGCGGGGAATTGTCTATCTAGAAAATAATCTCACCGTCGGGGCTTTTACCCAAGAAAGATTGGAAGTGCTGCAACTGCTCTCCAGCCAAGCGGCGATCGCAATTACTAACGCCAAACTCTACGCCGAAATCAAAGCCAAACAGAGACAACTAGCGCAATTTTTAGAAGCCATGCCAGTGGGGGTATTTGTCCTCGATGCCGACAGTCAACCCTATTATGCCAATCAAACCGCCCAAGAGATTTTAGGAAAAGGGATAGTTAATATCACCACGGCTAATCAGTTGGGGAAAACCTATCAGTTATATCAAGCAGGAACCGATCGATTGTATCCCACCGAAGACCAGCCGATTGTGCGAGCTTTAAGGGGGGAAAAAAACACGATGGATGATCTAGAAATTCACCAAGGAGAGAAGATTATTCCCCTAGAAGTGTATGCCACGCCCGTTTTTGACGAAAAAGGAGAAATTATCTATGCGATCACCGCTTTTACCGATATTACCGAACGAAAACAGGCGGAAGCGGAACGGATTCGCTTTACCGAGGAATTAGCCGAGTATAGCCGCACCCTAGAACAGAAAGTCCAGGAGCGCACCCTGGAACTCAGCCAAACCCTAGAAATTCTCAAGGCCACCCAAGCAGAATTACTGTTTGAAAATGAACTGCTCAGAAGTAGCGAAGAATCTAGCACCTTTGACTACCAAGTGGGGGGCAGTTTGCCCATGGATGCCCCCACCTACGTGGTCCGCGCCGCCGACCGTTATCTCTATAAAGCCCTCAAACGCGGCGATTTTTGCTATGTTCTCAATCCCCGTCAAATGGGTAAGTCTAGTTTAATGGTACGCATGATCGACCACCTCCAACACGAGGGGGTCTGTTGCGCTCCCATTGATTTAACCCGCATCGGCAGCGAAAACGTTACTTCCGACCAATGGTACAAGGGGATAGCCTTCGAGTTAGGGCGACGTTTTGGCCTGCTCAAAAGGGTCAATCTGAAAGCTTGGTGGCAAGAACGGGAAGATGTCTCGGCAGTGCAGCGCTTGGGCGAATTTATTGAAGAGGTGTTATTGTTGGAAGTGGGGATCGTGGAAGGTTCTCCCCCGAAACCGATAGCGATTTTTATCGATGAAATTGATAGCGTTTTGGGCTTAAATTTCGCAGTTAATGACTTTTTTGCCCTGATTCGTTCCTGCTATAACCAGCGTGGTTTTAACCCGCTCTATCGACGTTTGACCTTCGCTTTCTTCGGTGTTGTCACCCCCTCCGATTTAATTACCGACCACCAAATCACCCCTTTTAATATCGGTCATTCAATTCAATTGGAGGGTTTTAAGGAACACGAAGCCCAGCCTTTACTGCGCGGATTGGCCGAGAAATTTAGTAACCCGCAAACTGTCTTAAAAGAAGTCTTTGCTTGGACAAACGGTCAACCTTTTCTGACCCAAAAACTCTGTCAGTTAATTCGCACCGCCACCTCGCCGATTCCCCCCAATAGTGAGGCCTCCTGGATTGAGGACTTAGTACAGAAGAAGATCATTGACAATTGGGAGGCTCAGGATGAACCGGAACATCTGCGGACTATTCGCGATCGGCTCCTGAACAGTCATCGCTCCCAGTTGCTCCTGAGACTCTATGAACGGATTTTAAGGGAAAAAGAGGTGATTGCCGAGGATAGCCCCCCAGAAAAAGAGTTACTTTTATCGGGGTTAGTGATCAAACACCAGGGCCGGCTGCAGGTCCATAATCCCATCTATCGGGCAATCTTTAACCTCGATTGGCTGGGTTGCAGCTCAAATTTGTAGAAATATCCACTACAGAGCAGTTATTGGGACTTAAACGCTCAATAAAGATCAAATCGATTATGATCGCTACAGAGTCGGCACTTGTTGTTGAGAGATTAGCAATGAAACAGACAACCTCGTCCGCGGTACCTCTCTTGCTTTGACCGATGGTGTGGGCGTTTTGACAATTGCTTCAAGAGCGATCGCTCTGTCGCTGGTAGGGTCGAACGTTTGAGCATGGGGAACGCACCATCTTTAAGTTAGGGTTTGCTGAAAAAGTTTGTTGGTGGGGTTAGGAGTCGGTCGTCAGTAGCCGGTCGTTTCAGGCTTTGTTGTCCTCTTTTTTTTGTACCAGTTTATGTACTCAAACCCACATTCCGCACCCTCAACTGTCACATAAGCTGTCCCCCGCCAGAGACTTGAGTAAAAATACTTAGCTGGTGAAGGTTTTCTCGGTGGCCGCTAGGGGGGCTTTGAGACCCTAA
>SFCA01000214.1:0-23462 GCA_007095475.1 Microcystis aeruginosa Ma_QC_C_20070703_M131
AAGACCAGAACAGAGTAAATCTGTTAAGGCAGGTGCGAAAAATCCTTCGGGAAAGAAGCAGAAACCTAAATCGTGAGGTTTGGGAATCGCCGTCCGTTTTACGGCGGCGAGGATGTCAAGGGTTCAACATCGAGAAGACTGACTCGGAAAAGAACGCTTCTAGTTTTATAATTCCCCAAAAATGCGGGAAAATAAGGGGGATTTAACCCGGAGGCCAAGCCATTGGGCGATCGCCTAAGAGATGGACATGAAGATGATCGACGGTTTGACCCCCATGTTCCCCATTATTGATCACCACTCGATAACCTTGACTTAATTTAGCCTCGGCGGCCACCTTTTTAACAGTTAGTAACAAATGTCCCAATAAATCTCGATCGCTTTCGCTGGCTTCCTCTAGTTTCGGAATCGGTTTTTTGGGGATAATGAGGATATGGGTGGGTGCTTGGGGATTAACATCTCGAAAAGCGAGAACCAGATCATCTTCATAAACGATCGAGGCGGGAATTTCTTTGCGGATAATTTTGCTAAAAATAGTCTCACTCATAGACAGATTACTTTTTTTTCAACTATACCATTAAGCTCTCAGCTTTTCTGGCTAGGTTATCCCGAGAAATAGGCTGATTTTCAGGGTAAATTTCCAGATAAAATCATTTTTATGCGGAAAACTAGCCGAACATCCTGTTTCATTTTCCTAAGAACTCACTTTATTTTTACTTGAGCCAAAATGTTAGCAAGGGTTTGGAGTGCGGCAATTATCGGCATCGATGCCATTAAAATCGGGGTAGAGGTGGATGTATCGGGGGGATTACCCGGAATTGCCGTGGTGGGTTTACCCGATACCGCCGTGCAGGAGTCGAAAGAAAGGGTAAAAGCTTCTCTAAAAAATGCCGGATTTGCCTTTCCCATCCGCAAAATTGTCATCAATTTAAGTCCCGCCGATATCCGCAAAGAGGGGCCAATTTATGATTTACCGATTAGTATCGGCATTTTAGGAGCCTCCGAACAGGTAGAAGCCGATTTATTGGGGGATTTTCTCTTTTTAGGCGAATTATCCCTCGATGGTAGTTTGCGTCCCGTGGCGGGGGTTTTACCCATTGCTGCCGCCGCCGAAAAAATGGGGATCAAGGGTTTAGTGGTTCCCGCCGATAATGCCAAAGAAGCGGCCGTGGTCAAAGGCGTACAAGTGTATGGGTTTCGTCATCTATCGGAAGTGGTAAATTTCTTAAATGAACCCGATCGCCATTCACCGATGACTTTTAACGCTGCCGAGGAGTTCGGGCGATCGCAGGTAAATCTCCCCGATCTCAAGGATGTCAAAGGCCAAGCCATTGGCCGTCGGGCCCTGGAAATTGCCGCAGCTGGAGGTCATAACCTAATTTTTGTCGGGCCACCGGGCAGCGGTAAAACCATGTTAGCGCGACGTTTACCCGGTATTCTGCCCCAGCTGACCTTTGCCGAATCCCTAGAAGTCTCCCAGATTCATTCCGTCGCTGGATTACTGAAGGATCGAGGTTCCCTGGTGCGCGAGCGTCCTTTTCGCAGTCCCCATCACTCCGCTTCCGGGGCAGCGCTGGTGGGAGGTGGCACTTATCCCCGACCGGGAGAAATCTCCCTTTCCCACCGTGGTATTTTATTTTTGGACGAATTAACGGAATTTAAGCGCAGTGTCTTGGAATATCTCCGGCAACCCCTAGAGGATGGTTATGTGAGCATTTCTCGCACTCGTCTTTCCGTCGCTTTTCCGGCCCGTTTTACTCTAGTGGCCAGTACCAATCCCTGTCCCTGCGGTTATTACGGCGATTCGGTGCAACCCTGCAGCTGTTCACCGCGACAACGGGAACAATATTGGGCGAAATTATCGGGGCCGCTTTTAGACCGTATTGACCTACAAGTGACGGTAAATCGCCTGAAACCGGAAGAAATGACCCAAGAGAGTCGGGGAGAAGCTTCTGAGCAAGTGCGGCAACGGGTAGAAAGGGCCAGACAAAAGGCCAGCGATCGCTTTCAAGATACTGGGATTCGCTCTAATGCGGAGATGAATTCCGAGCATTTGCGGCGTTTTTGCGCTCTTGATCATAGCAGTCGCCATATTTTAGAAGGGGCAATCCGAAAATTGGGTTTATCGGCCCGAGCAATGGATCGCATTCTCAAAGTTGCCCGCACCATTGCCGATTTAGGAGATAGTGAAATGCTGAAAAGTTCCCACGTTGCCGAGGCAATTCAGTATCGCACTCTCGATCGTTTAAGTTGAGTAGGTAGGTGTCAAAAATTGTCAGTTCCCCCCTTATTAAGCTATCCATAGTCTTGTCGAACTACTGATCTCTGGCCGAAGTCTCACGGCCGAAGCCCAAAAGACGGCTAGGTTTGCCGGCATTAGGGGGTTTAGGGGCAATTTGCCCAGTGACTCGTTTTAACAGTGGTCTTGCTAACCTGGAATTACCTAAAATGTTGGATGAATGCCCCCGCTAGATTTTTCGACAAGATACTCACCTTTGCGGGGGATGAAATCCGACCAGAATATCAACCCCAGAGCATCGGTTTAATTCTACCATCTGTGGGTAAACTGTGTTATAATTAACTTAGGCAAGGGTCGAGGATTGTTAGATGCTAGTCGTAGAAGCGAAGCTAAAAAACGGAACACCAGAGCAATATCAGAAACTCGATGAAGCTATCAGAACTTATCAGTTTGTGCGTAACTCTTGTGTTCGTCATTGGAGAGAAAATCAAGGGACAACCCGCAATGATCTCCAAAAACTTTGTGCGGTACTAGCTAACAATAAAGAGACACCTTGGGTTAATAAATTAAACTCTCAAGCTCGTCAATCGGCTGCTGATAGAGCCTGGCAATTAATTAGTAGATTTTATCAGAATTGTCATGCCAAAATACCGGGGAAAAAGGGTTTTCCTCGGTTCAAAAAGCATAGCCGTTCCGTTGGGCAAACAGAAACCGACCCAAACGCCTTGGCAGAGTCCGGCCTCTGGATTCTTAATGGAGACATTGAGAATCTAAGCTGTCTCGTTGAACAAGGAATTTCTAACAGCAATGTGGAAAGAATCCCCCGTCACAGCGCAGCTTGACGGTGGGAGTATGTCAAAGAATCCGCCGTAATCACTGATAACTGATAACTGATAACTGACTTTCCTATGTACCCTCTCAATTCTCACCGCACAGAAATAACTACCGTTGCCGATCCTATTTATCTGGAAATCTTTAAAAATCTCTATCAATTTATTGCCGAAGAAATGGGGATTACTCTCCAAAATACGGCAGCAAGTGTCAATATTAAAGAGCGCCTAGACTTCTCCTGTGCTATCTTTGATGAGGTGGGAAATTTAATCGCTAATGCCCCTCATATTCCTGTCCATTTAGGCTCTATGGCCGATAGTGTTAAAAGCTTAATTCAGGATAAAAGGGAGACGATTCGTCCAGGGAATGTTTATCTGGCTAATAATCCTTATAATGGCGGTACTCACCTGCCGGATGTCACAGTAATTAGTCCTATTTTTGACCGCCAAAATCAGGAAATATTATTTTATCTTGCCTCCCGGGGACATCAAGCCGATATCGGTGGAATTACCCCCGGTTCTATGCCTCCCCATTCTGTCCATATTAGCGAAGAAGGAATTTTATTCGATAATTTTTTGCTGGTAGCGGCGGGCAAGTTTCGGGAACAAGAATTAATTAATCACTTAACTAATAGTCCTTTTCCCGCACGCAATATCGCCCAAAATATTGCCGATTTTCAGGCACAAATAGCCGCTAATGCCAAGGGGGAAAAAGAATTACATAATATGGTTGATCGCTACGGATTAGCTATGGTTAAAGCCTATCAGCAGTTCGTTCAAGATAATGCGGAATTAGCGGTTAGAAAAGCTATATCTGTCCTGAAAAATGGTGAATTTACCTATTATCTGGATAACGGTGCTGTCATCAAGGTCAGAATCACCATAGATATTGATAATTGTCAAGCGACCATTGATTTTACTGGCACATCTGACCAGTTAAATAATAATTTTAATGCACCACTGGCAGTGACAAGAGCGGCGGTTTTATACGTTTTTCGTACCCTTGTGGAGGAGCCAATTCCCTTAAATGCTGGCTGTTTCAAACCCCTCCATTTAATTATCCCATCTGGCTGTTTTCTTAATCCCGTTTATCCGGCGGCCGTGGTAGCTGGAAATGTGGAAACTTCCCAGGCCATAGTTAATGCTTTATACGGTGCTTTAGGTATTCAAGCAGCCAGCCAAGGGACGATGAATAATTTCACTTTTGGCAATCAAGAATATCAATATTATGAGACTATTTGTGGCGGTTCCGGTGCGGGGGCAAATTTTGCGGGAACCGCTGCCGTACAAACCCAGATGACTAATTCCCGTCTCACCGATCCAGAAGTATTAGAAATGCGCTATCCTGTGTTAGTAGAAAGTTTTAGCATTCGCCCCGATAGTGGTGGTAAGGGACAATATTCTGGAGGTGATGGTGTGATGAGAAGGATTAAATTTCAAGAGGCGATGACTGCTAATATTCTGTCGGGTAATCGCCGGATTCCCCCCTTTGGACTAGCGGGAGGAAAAGCCGGTAGAATAGGACGTAATGCCGTGGAAAGAAACGATGGAACTATCGAAGAATTGCCAGGTACAGCGACTGTAGAAATGAACCCCGGTGATGTTTTTATTATTGAAACTCCCGGCGGTGGTGGCTATGGAAATTGTTGAACGATAATACCATTTTTCTTTATTCGCGTCACAACGAATACCGGCTAGGCAAGCATTCGAGCGTGGATGTCTGTCATGGATTTAGAAATTTGGTATAACTTTAATTAATTAATAAGTAGCTAGACACAATTAATTACACATATCTAACTACCTTTTGCCTATTACCTATTACTGATTAATTTATGACAATTATCTTAGCGATCGAAACCAGTTGCGATGAAACGGCTGTGGCTATTGTTAACAATAACCAGGTGTTGAGTAGTGTGGTTTCCTCTCAAATTGATCTCCATCGTCTCTATGGCGGTGTTGTGCCGGAAATGGCCTCCCGACAACACCTGGAAACCATTAATTTTTGTCTAGAAAAAGCTTGGCAAGAAACGGGTTTAACTTGGTCAGAAATTGATGGAATAGCCGCCACAGTTGCTCCCGGTTTAGTAGGTGCTTTAATGGTGGGAATGACAGCAGCCAAAACCCTCGCTATTGTCCACGATAAACCCTTTATCGGCATTCATCATCTCGAAGGTCATATCTATGCTTCCTATCTCGCTGAATCTGATCTTAAACCTCCTTTTTTATCTCTTTTAGTCTCTGGGGGTCATACCAGTTTAATTCATGTGCAGGCCTGCGGCAAATATCAACAATTAGGAACCACTAGAGATGATGCAGCCGGAGAAGCTTTTGATAAAGTGGCACGATTATTAAACTTAAGTTATCCGGGTGGTCCGATAATTGATCGCATGGCTAAAGATGGTAATCCCCAAGCTTTTCCCTTGCCTGAGGGTAAAATATCTTTACCAACCGGCGGTTTTCATGCCTACGATTCCAGTTTTAGTGGTTTAAAAACGGCTGTTTTGCGCTTAGTAGAGAAATTCGAGCCAGATAATTTACCTGTAGCTGACATAGCCGCTAGTTTTCAAGATACGGTAGCCAGAAGTTTAACCCGTCGGACAATCAATTGTGCCTTAGATTATGGCTTAAAAACTATCGCGATCGGGGGAGGAGTGGCGGCCAATAGTGCCTTGAGAAATCATCTGGAAACTGCCGCCAAAAATCATCATTTAACCGTCTATTTTCCGCCGCTTAAACTCTGTACCGATAACGCCGCTATGATTGCTTGCGCTGCTGTTGATCATTATGATCTTGGTCATTTTTCTGACCTTTCTATCGGTGTTCGTTCCCGTTTACCTTTAAGCGAAGTTATGCAATTATATAATACGTCAGATTTTTAGCTATCAGCCGTCAGTATTCAGAATTGAGGAGATTGCTTTTATCTATTCTCCCCATCACCCCACCACCCCACTTCATAATTCATAATTCATAATTCATAATTTATAATGTTTGGCTTTTTAAATCTCAATAAACCCCCCGATTGGACTTCTCACGATTGCGTGGCCAAAGTCCGCAAAATTCTTAAGACAAAACGAGTCGGCCATGGCGGAACTTTAGATCCTATGGCTAGGGGAGTTTTACCGATCGCCGTCGGGTCCGCCACCCGATTACTGGCCTATTTACCCGAAAATAAGGCTTATCGGGCAAAAATCCAGTTAGGACTCAGCACCGATACCGATGATATTACGGGAAAAGCGATCGCTACTTGTCCCTGTGCCGATTTAACTTTAGAGGCAGTTAAGCCTTATTTAGCGGAATTTATTGGCAATATTGCCCAAATTCCGCCGATGTATAGTGCTATTCACAAGGATGGTCGCCGTCTCTACGAATTGGCTCGCAAAGGGGAAATAATCGCAGTGGAGCCTCGTCAGGTCAAAATTGACCAAATTACGATTTTAGGCTGGTTAGAGGGCGAATTTCCGCAAATAGAGCTAGATATTCACTGTGGATCGGGTACTTATATTCGTTCCCTGGCCAGAGATTTGGGGAAGGTGTTAGCTGTGGGTGGCACTTTAGCTAGTTTAACTCGCACGGAAAGCTGTGGTTTTCAATTAGCTGATAGTATTAATCTGGAAGCTTTAATGGCTAATTCCGAGGGTTTAATTTCGCCTCGCATTGCCTTGGCACATCTAGACTGGATTTCTTTGACGTCAGAGAGAGTTATCGATTGGTTTCACGGCAGAAAAATTAATCTCACCGATACAAATGTTATGATCGGTTCTCTGGTTGCTGTGGAGTCTTTAGAAGCTCAATTTCTCGGCATTGGTGAGATAGTTGTCAGAGAAGATGAATACTACCTACAGCCTAAAATAGTTATTCAGCAATAGGGTTAATAATAAACACTTTTTCTATATCTTAAGTATGCTTATCTGGACAAACTAAGCTTTTTTATCAACAGTATAAACCCACTGATTATGATTTTTTTTGGCCACGACTTTTTTAGAAGCGACCAAAGATTTTAGACAAAGATTGAGCATAGAAACGGGACGATTTAAGCGCTCACTCAATTCTTGAACTGTGATTCCTTGGGGATAAAATTGCATAAGTTCAAAAATTTGTGCGCTAGTATTTAGTCCTTTTGTCGGACTAATAATCTTGATAGCCAAGGCTAGTAATCGGGAGAAACGACAGGCCACTAGACCCTTGTTTGTCGCTGCTTTGTTCCGAGCGATCTAGCCTTTTTTTCGAGAAGTTATTAGGGTTTCAAGTGCTAATAAAACCCTGACGGAAATAGAGATTAATTTGTTCCCATAATCTCTTGAATAGCAGATAAAAGGCGATCAATCTCCCCATCAGTCCCGATAGAAATCCGCACATAATTCTGAATGCGAGGATGTTTAAAGTATCGTACTAATATCTGACGATCTTTGAGTTGATTATATAACTCACTGGCACTAATGTGGGGGGGAGAAGCGAGGATAAAATTAGCTTCCGAGTCAAAAACAATAAATCCTAACTCGCGCAAAGAAGTAATTAAACGGCCGCGGGTTTGACAGACTTTTTGCCAAACTTGCTCAAAATAATTATGTTGTTTTAAAGCTGCTGTGGCTAAAGTTTGAGCGATGCGATCTAAATTATAGGAATCACGCACCTTATCCATCTGTTCGATAATTGCCCTGGAAGCAAAACCGAAACCGACTCTTAACCCCGCTAAACTATAACTTTTCGACATGGTGCGACTAATGATGACATTATCGTAACGGGAGAGAAAATCGAGATGATTGTCATCACTAAAATCCACATAAGCTTCATCAATTAATACCACTCCCGACGCATTAGCACAGGTTGCTTCTAAATAGTCGCGATCAAGATGTTTACCGAGGGGAGGATTAGGGGAAGCTAGAAAAATTAATTTCGCTTCTGGACAAATAATCGGTCCTTCCAATGCAAATTTATCATTAGTGGGAAATTCGATAATATTTGCCCCGTGTACCCGGGCAATTGTCTCGTAAAGGGAATAGGTTAAATCTAAAAAAGCGACACTTTCGCCAGGGTTAACAAAAGTTCGCAGGGCGATATTGAGGATATCATCAGACCCATTACCCGCGATTATCTGATCGGCTGTTATGCCGTATAATTCCGCCGCCGTTTGCCGTAACTCTTTGGAGATAGGATCGGGATAGAGTCGGACTTTCTCTAATTGTTCTTGCAGGTGGGCAAAAATTTCCGCCGGTGGGGGATAGGGGTTCTCATTGGTGTTAAGTTTGGTAAATCCCGCAGTTTGGGGCTGTTCTCCCGGAGTGTAGGCGGGGGTTTGACGAACACAATCGCGTGTAGGTAGCATGAACTCTCTAGGGCGGCAATTTCTAGCAAGCTTTTTATTATAGCTGATTATCAGGGGTTGAATAGATGTCAACCCCCAATGGTAAAACTAATACTAAATCCGCTGAGTATAGACTACATATCAGGAGAGGCACTCCTGCAAGGGGAGTGACTCCTAAATTATTACAGATGTATTAGCAGCTGCGTGTAAGCATCCCACCGAAAAACTAATGCGCGGGGGGTTTGGGGGCGGCGCCACGCCCCCAACGGGGGGTTTGGGGGGTTCTACCCCCCAAAGGCTTGGATTGAGAGATAAAATCGGAAGTAATACGGCCATCCGTTGAGTATGGACTACATATCAAGAGAGGCACTCATGCAAAACGGAGAATAAATAATCAGTTTTTAATAACTGGATTTAGTATAATTAGGGTTTGCTGAATAAATCTAAAAACCTTGTTGGATAATATCTTGAGGCTTTTTTGAAATCAAAAAGTGCCAGCGATTGGAGTGATTGGGGGGAAAATCCCTGGACTTTTTCCCTGAAAATTAGGTAATTGACTCCCCGAAAATGGGTAAAACCCCACACCCCACACCCCACACCCTGCCAGCAGGAAAAACTTTTGGCCGCAAGCCCTAATTAAGGTTCTACCCAACGACCATCGGCTTTAATTAAATTAATCAACTCGCTGACACCTTCATTTTCGGGGACGCGTTTAATTTCCTCGCGACCGCGATAAAGGGAGATATAACCGGCCTGTTTCCCTACATAACCATAGTCTGCGTCGGCCATTTCTCCCGGTCCGTTGACAATACAACCCATAACGGCGATATCGAGTCCGGTGAGGTGTTGAGTCGCTGCCCGCACTTGCTGCAGGACATCTTCTAAATTAAAAAGAGTGCGACCACAGGAAGGACAGGCAACGTATTCGACCATGGTTTTCCGCAGTCCCAGGGCCTGGAGAATACTGTAACAGACGGGAATTTCCTTTTCGGGAGCTTCCGTCAGCGAAACGCGAATCGTATCACCAATACCGTCCGCTAAGAGAGTGGCAATCCCGGCAGTGGATTTAATTCGTCCGTATTCCCCATCTCCTGCCTCAGTAACCCCCAAATGCAGGGGATAATCCATACCCAACTCGTCCATGCGCTTAACCATGAGACGATAGGCGGCTACCATAACTGGCACGCGGGAAGCTTTCAGGGAAATGACCAGATTGCGAAAATCGAGGGATTCGCAGATGCGGATAAATTCTAAAGCCGACTGTACCATTCCTTCGGGGGTGTCGCCGTAGGTAAAGAGCATTCTTTCGGCCAGAGAACCGTGGTTAACGCCGATTCGCATCGCTTTATCTTGATCTCGCAGGGAAACTACTAAAGGTTTCAGAGTTTCGGCTATTTTTTCGCCAATTTCATCAAATTCTGCTTGACTATACTCGCTGCGGTCGGCTTTCGGTTTTTCGAAAACGTACAAACCGGGGTTAATCCGCACTTTATCGACGTGCTTGGCCACTTCTAGAGCGATTTTCATGCCGTTGTGATGTACATCGGCTACTAACGGCACAGGTTGATAGGTGGCGAGCAGTTGTTCCCTAATTTTAGCTAAAGCGGTGGCGTGAACCAGACTCGGCACGGTGACGCGGACAATTTCACAGCCGATTTCATGGAGGCGACGGATACCTGCCACGGAACCATCTATATCAAGGGTATCCTCGTTAATCATCGACTGCACGACCACGGGATGACCACCACCGATGGTAACGCTACCTACCTGGACGGGACGGGTTTTGCGCCGGTGAATCGTGGTGTCGAATTCGGAGGCAGTTGCGGGGGGGTTGAGCGTCGATTCCAAGGTTTGCATAGGACTATCACCAACAATCACTCTCCCTATTCTCTCAAAGAACAGCAACAGATTCTAGCCACTCTAATAAAATTGGGTTAAAACGGTCAGGACATTCATCCTGTAAACAATGACCGGCCCGTTCAAATTCTATATATTTAATTCTAGGATTAAGGGAGACAAAACCCTGAGCTAACTGGACGGGAACCATCCGATCTTGTTTGCCCCAACATAATAAAATCGGGATTTCTAAGCGTGGTAAAATTAACTTTGCCGGTGGACAATATTCGGGATGATTAACAGCTTGTGCCAGGGAAATAAACGCCTCGGCTGCCCCCTCATCTAGGGTTGGAGCGGCGATAATTTGTACTAATTCCTCGCTGACTGCTTTCTTGTCTTCGTAGGCGATTCCTGTCCATTTTTTCAAGACTTGCGGACGACGCAGATAGTAAAAAATCGGTTTTAATAGCCAAGGCGAAGTGAAAAAGTTTTCGATAGGAGTGACGATATTTAATAACCAATCGGCGATCATTTCCCGCCGACGGCTGACATCGGGTAAACTGAGCATAACTAATCCGGCTACCATTTCTGGGTATTTACCCGCTAGGGCCATACTAACTAAAGAACCGATCGAATTTCCCAATAATACCACTGGTCTATTGATAAAAGTTTGCCAGAAATCGTGTATCTGTTCCACCCAGAGATTAATGGTATAGGGAACCTGCACTTTGCGCGAACCACCGAAACCTAATAAATCTACCGCGTAAACTCGATGATTTTGGCTGAGAATAGGAATATTATGGCGCCAATGTTCGATCGCCGCTCCAAATCCGTGCAGTAAAATTAAAGGGGGATTATCGGCATCTTGGGGTTTTTTTGCCGGCATAAAACTATAACGAATTTGCCAACCGCGCCACACCCAATCCCGTTGATAACCGATACGTTCTGTCCAAGCTGGTGAAGTTGTCACTTAAGTCAAACAATTAAGAGGTTTTCAGGAAATATTATTCTAGTTTTATTATACTGGTTTCCCCGTCCCTAACCGGCGGCCGAATAACATTTTTGTACTACTTTTCCCAAATATCTTTAAACCTAGGGTTGATCTAGCCTATGCTAAAAAGAGGGGGATTAAAATCGCTCCTAGACTTTAATTGCAAATTTAGGATACTGCACAGATGGGCAATCTATTTGATGATGTCAGTCGCTTTCTTGAAACCCAACTGGAAGAATTTCTCAGAAGTCATCCCCAATTAGAATTACAGGCGCTGGTGGAACAACTGCGCGAACAGGAGCGCGATACTGCTAAACTGATTAGCGCCCTAGAAAATGAGCGTCAACGTCTCGAACAGCAAATTTTGGCCACTGCCCAAGATATCCAAACTTGGCACGCTAGAATTGATAAGGCTAAGGCCGCTGGACGGCAGGACTTGCTGAAGGCTGCTAGTGAACGCGAGGCGGCCCTATTTCGTCAGGGTAATCAACTTTGGGGACGGATGGAAGGGGTGAAGAAACGTCTGACTCAATCCCAAGAGTTACTGCAACAAGTCCAACAACGTCGTCAGGAAGTGCAAATTAAAGCCGAAAAAGCCCCTAAAAATCAGTCCCGTGACTGGGAAACCACTTTTTGGGAGCAACCCCAAGAATCGGACTATCAGCGCTCGAACTACGATCATCTCGATCTAAAATTTAAAGAATGGGAAATGGAAGAAGAATTGAAAAAATTAAAGCGAGAAATGGGACGATAATTACTATTATTAGGAAATAGGGGCTTGTTCAGTTATCAGTTATAATTCATGATCCCTTTTTACCTTTGACTTCCTGCCAAGTGTTACCGACTCCCTGTAAAATCCCACGAATTACTAAACCAATACCCCTACCGATAACTTGGATAAGGATATAGACTACTCCCTTACCCACCACCCGAAAAAAAGCGCGTAAACGAGGAGATAAGGAGTCTCTTAATTCTAAGGCGATCGAAACTAACCAGGGTATGCCCGTTAAACTATCTAATTCTTCCTGTCGGGGGGAATAAATGGCTAGAGATTGGATTTCTCCATCGACATAGTGAAATAATCGATATTGACTTTCAAAGATATCTTTGGGTTCTTGCCAATATTGTTGCCGTCGGTATTTCCAAGATAATTCATTGCGAACTTTTGCTAATTCTCTAGAAACGAGAAATTCTGCGCGGTAAAGTTTTTGTTTAACTCTTTCGTATTCCGAGAAGTTATTGAGAATAATTACCGTCACGGCATTGGCAAGATTCTGAATGAGATTTTGCAGCAGAATTTCGGCTCTGGCGATGGTTTCAGGAGCATTAGCTCGGTATTCTACTCCATCAATAGTTAAACTATTTTCGTACAATAAATAGGAAAATAAGTCAAGAGTAAAAGGAATTTTATTGAGGATTTCTGTTTGAATTGCCTCTCTTTCTTCCAGAATAATTTCGTTAAGTCTGCCTTGACTAATTTCGTCATAAACCGAGGCATTAATTTCTAAAAATTTACGGGTAACTTTCTCCCAGATATCGTAAATAATCAGATTTAAGCGACCAGTTAATTCCCCGCGGCTAATCTGTAAATATCTCATCTCATCGACATTTTTACGAATTTCATCGAGAACTAAATACAATAATTCCCGTTGCCGATTATCCTGTAAAACATCAATTTCAAAACTGAGCTTGGTTCTATTAATTAAAGGCGATCGAATGACTGCTAAAGTGGACTCAAAAACCGCCGAAACACACAGGGGACGCTCGCGACTCAAAATTGGCAATTCTTGATTAATATTATTAATGGCTATTGTCGTGGTAGAAAGAGGTAAATTGTGATAATTACTGGGGATAGGAATTAATTTCCGGACTAGCCATAAAGCCCCTAAAAGTTCCCGTTTTCTTCCCTGCCAATAAAAGCGATCAAAGCGGGATAAAGACTGTTGATTAAGGTGAAGATCGATTAAATGCAATTCACTTTCAATGCGATTTAATCCCGTTTTGCCAGCAGTAATTAACCAATGACTAGAGGATAAACTAGGACGAGTAAAAGTGGTGATATTTGCAGGGACGACATCGTGGGTCTCATCCCGGGAAATTTGACCTAAAATAGTGATAAATTGCTCTAGGTTTGTGCCTTTGGGAATGTAACCAGCAATGCCTAATTCTCTGGCGATTAGTTGCTGTCTGGAGTCGAGAGGAAAGGTTAATAGAACAATTTTACTTTCTGGATAGCGAGAGTGGAGAATTTCACAGTAAGACCAATCAAAGAGAGGATCAATAATAATAATTTCGGGGGCCGGATTAAGAGTCAAGGCGAAAATTGTTTCTAAATCCCCTTCGGTGACGATACTAATATTTTCTATCTGCGACAATGCCCGCACCAGACCCAAGCGAAAAATTGGGTCATTATCGATGATAATTAGGGTGAGAGGGCGATCAATCACAAGAGTTACAGCCTGTCAACGGATACTATTCACAGGGGCAATTATACAGTTATCTGGCTCATTTGTTTTGTTTATAGCCATAGAAATCGATGCGATAATCGGTAATTTTTACCCCCGTCGATGCCTCGATCTGTTTAATTAATTCCGGGGGAAGTTGGATATGCACATCGATAATTTGTTGGCTGTCCAGACAATTGATGTGACTGTGAGAATCGCTGATGTTACCGTAGAGTCTGCCGTCCCACCGTTCCACACATTCGATAATGCCTTGACCGGATAGAGCTTCTAGGTTTTGGTACACTGAGGTATGACCGATGTTCTTTCCTTGCAGATTGAGACGATCATAAATTTCTCGCGCTGATAGGTGTTCCTGCGCTTGCCACAGCAATTCCAAAATATAGCGACGCTGACGGCTAACCCGCATTCCTAAACTTTGACACCTTTCGATCGCATCTTCCAAACACCGGATCGGTTTTTGTTTTACCTCCAAATTGTCCATAGTTGTATCCGTTGACCTCCGCCCTAATACATAGTCATTACCAGTTTAGCTTAGTCTTTCGATCGATGTCCACATTGCCCCAGTTTTTAGCGAACCTTACAGCAGTTATCTTAAGGCTGAGGTAAGTAATAGGAAAAAATTAACTTCGGTTCTTCGGGACTTGTTATGCAAAAAATAATTAATTTAAAATAAAATTCTAGGAGAGAGAGTATAACCAAAAGTATCCAAAATCCATACAGGGAAAAACTTAAGGTGCAAGGAATTTAATACTAAAAGATAGACAATAGAGTCAAAATTTGATATAATACCCAAAAACAAGAGTATTTTACTTATGATACTTGACAAATTTTTGAACCTAGAAGGAATCTCTATTCAAGGCTATCGACACCTAGAAAGTATCGGTATAGTCTTCCGAATCGAATCGAAAAATAAAAAAGCAACTTGTCCTCGTTGTCGGTTAGAGAGCGATAAACTGCACCAAAATCATCGACATCTAGTCAAAGATTTACCGATCTCAGGACAACCCGTATACCTACAAGTCAATCGTCGTCAATTTAAGTGCGATAATTGTCAGAAACCCTTTAGCGAGGAGTTAGATTTTGTCGCCAGTAAACGAACCTATACGAAAAGACTAGCAGAGAATATACTCGGGCAATTAAAAGAAGGAGGTATTTTAAATGTTAGCCGAAGAAATGACATAACGGAAGAAGAGATTCAAAGAATGCTAGAGGACATCGCCGAAGAAATTACCTATCAAGACCTATCGAAATTAAAAAGACCGGAAATCGATGAAAGATAAAAAACAGGGAGCGGAAAAAGAAGCAAAGCTAGAAGTTTTAAGTAAGTGGTGCTAATTAAATAGAAGATAGATTTTGTCTTTGATCCCCCCTACCTCCCTTGATAAGGGGGGTGCCGATCCCCCCTTGATCCCTAGGGCTAAAATATAGGCTGTGCCGACGGTAGGATGACCTGCAAAGGGTAATTCGGTACTGGGGGTGAAAATCCGGACTTTTTTAGTGCCTTGGAGTGTTTCTGGCGGGTTAATCCAGACGCTTCCGGAAAAACCGCCAGGGGATTACCGCCAAAAATGCGATCACTAAAAACATCGGCGGTATAGTAGGAATAGCTAGGCACGCGGGGGATAGGGCAACAGTTATCGGAGAATTTTCCCATCTTACACCTATTTTCACCCGTGACCGCCCCGGTGGTCTGTCCGGTATGCCTTGATAAGGCATCATCTCAGAGTCTCCTCATAACTGCTATAGGCTCTACTACTTATTCTGTTTTAATCTGACTAATAAACTGACCAACTTATCTCTAACGGAATTGTGCGTGTATTCGTCTTCAGGGTGAGGTTTTTGATGGGGTTGCTGAAAATAGGGACGTTCTCCGTATAATTGTCCCCATTTCACATCGACTCGGTGTACTAATTCATAGAGTAATTCTTGATTGTCTAAAATTTCTTCTAGGATTAACTGTAAAGCTTGAACGGGATTATCTAAATTTTGACTGACTTTGGTTAATTCTTCATCGACAATAAGCTGTAAAATTATCTGCAAAGCTCCCGAAGAATCCCCTAAATTAGCGGCAATAAATTGTTTAATCTCTGTGGTAACTTGCACTAATTTGGGGACAGGAGATTCCCCTTTGAGGAAATCCGCCCCCTCTTGAGCGATAAAATCTGCTAGGGTAAACTCGCGCCTTTCGATGATATCTTGGGAAAAATCCGGTTCTTCAGGGGTCATAAACTAAAAAGATTAGCGATAATAGACTCTAGGACTTATTGTGACATTTTTAGGAATATCTATGGGTATCGATCGCAGAGAGTTTCAGCAGCGTCGTCAGCAGGTAATGGAAAAAATCGGCAATGGAACGGCAATTTTTCGCAGTGCGCCCATGGTGGTCATGCACAATGACGTAGAATACACCTATCGTCAGGATAGTGACTTTTTTTACCTAACAGGATTTAATGAACCGGAGGCGGTGGCGGTTTTAGCACCCCATCACCCCGAACATCAGTTTATCCTGTTCGTGCAGCCAAAAGACCCAGAAAAAGAAACCTGGACCGGCTATCTCCACGGTGTGGAAGGAGCAAAGGAAATTTTTGCTGCTGATGAGGCCTATTCTATCGAAGAATTGGACGAAAAATTACCCCAATATCTCGAAAAAGCCGACCGAATTTATTATCATCTCGGCCGGGACAAAACTTTTAATACAAATGTTCTCAAGCACTGGCAAAAATTAATCGCCACTTTTCCCCGTCGCGGCACCGGACCGACTGCTTTAGAGGATACTAATTTTATTCTCCATCCTTTGCGCTTACTGAAAACCGAGGCCGAATTGGACAATATTCGCCAAGCAACCGCTATTTCAGCACAGGCACATAATCGGGCCAGAGAATTTACCAAAGTTGGTCACTATGAATATCAAATTCAAGCGGAAATTGAGCATACTTTTCGCCTAGAAGGGGGTATGGGTCCGGCTTATCCTTCTATTGTCGCTAGTGGTGCTAATGCCTGTATTCTGCACTATATCAACAATAATCGCCAAGTACAAGAAAATGAGCTTTTGTTAATTGATGCTGGTTGTGCCTACAATTACTATAACGGTGATATTACCCGCACTTTTCCCGTTAATGGTAAATTTACCCCCGAACAAAAAATTATCTATGAAATTGTTCTGGAAGCTCAATTAAAGGCGATTGAAGTGGTAAAAACTGGTAATCCTTATAATCTTTTTCATGACACGGCCGTGAGGACAATTGTGGAGGGATTAGTAGATTTAGGGTTATTGGTCGGCGATATTGATGAGATAATTAAAGAGGAAAAATATAAGCCTTTTTATATGCACAGAACTGGCCATTGGTTAGGATTAGATGTCCATGATGCGGGAGGTTATAAAGTTAACGAAGAAACTTGGCAAACTTTGCAGCCTGGTCATGTTTTAACCGTGGAACCGGGGATTTATATCTCCCCCGATATTAAACCTGCTGAAGGACAGCCGGAAGTGCCAGAAAAATGGCGGGGTATCGGTATCCGTATCGAAGATGATGTGTTAGTTACTGCCACAGGAAATGAGGTTTTAACTGCAACAGTTCCCAAAAAAGTTGAGGATATCGAATCTTAAGTAAAAAGCTAGGTGTTAAAAATTGTCAGATTCCCCCTAACCCTAGGGTTGATTAATAGTAGGGTTGATTCATGAATCAACCCTACCCCCCTTAAGGAGATTCAATTAAGTTTTTTCTAGAGGTTATCATGATTGCTACCAAAGAAAAATTATATACCTTTGCGGAATATTTAAATTATCAGGACTGCACGGATGATAAATACGAATTATTTAACGGAGAATTAATTTCCATGCCTCCCGCTAGTGGCTTTCATGCTTTGATACTTAGATATATATTTAAGGTGTTAGAAAGGGAAATAGAGAGGCTACAATTAGACTGGCAAGTTATGCCCGCTACCGTGGGAATTCGCACCGATAAAGCTAAATCGAGAATCCCAGACTTAATGATTTTAACTGCTGAACAATGTCAAGAGATTAGAAATATGACCACAGCAGTGATTGAATTTCCTCCCCTGTTAGTTGTAGAAATTGTTAGCCCCAATAATGCCGATGATGACTACCGTTATAAACGTTCAGAATACGCAGTGAGAGGCATTCCTGAATACTGGATTATCGATCCTATTGCCCTAAAAATATCGGTTTTAAACCTAATTTCTGGATTTTATGAACTGGCAGAATTTAACAACGAAGATAGGATAATATCGGTGACATTTCCCGATTTACAATTAACTCCTCAAATGGTTTTTGAATAGTAAAATTTCGGCTGGAGGTTATCATGATTGCTACCCGACAAAAAATATATAGCTTTGCAGAATATTTAAATTATCAGGACTCCACAGATAATAAGTACGAATTATTTAACGGAGAATTAATTACCATGCCTCCCGCTAGTGGCTTTCATGCTTTAATTCTTGGCTTTCTTTATGATTATTTAATGGCAGAAATTAAAAGATTAAATCTAACTTGGAAAGTTATGCCCGCTACGGTGGGAATTCGCACCGATAAAGCTAAATCGAGAATTCCAGATTTAATGATTTTAACTGCTGAACAATGTCAAGAGATTAGAAATATGACCACAGCAGTGATTGAATTTACTCCCCTGTTAGTTGTAGAAATTGTTAGCCCCGGTAATGCCGATGATGACTACCGTTATAAACGTTCAGAATACGCAGTGAGAGGCATTCCTGAATACTGGATTATCGATCCTATGGCTCTAAAAATATCGGTTTTAACCCTGATTTCGGGATTTTATGAACTGGCAGAATTTAATCAGGAAGATAGGATAATATCGGTGACATTTCCCGATTTACAATTAACTCCTCAAATGGTCTTTGCACAGTAGCATTATTAACGATTATGACTATCCCCTTAGAAATCCAACAACGTTGCCAACAACTAAAAACAGAACTACAAAGAGCCAGTTATGCTTATTCTGTTCTTGATGATCCTTTTATACCCGATAGCGTTTATGATCAACTTTATCGGGAATTAGAAGACCTAGAAAAGCGTTATCCCCAATTAATCACCCCCGATAGTCCCACCCAAAGAGTCGGGGATAAAATCTCTAGTCAATTCGTTTCTGTCCGTCATAATATTCCCCTGTATAGTCTCGAAAATGCCTTTAACCTCGAAGAATTAAATAAATGGGGCAACCGTTGGCAAAGATATGTAAATGAAACCCAAGACACGGAATATGTGTGTGAATTAAAAATCGATGGTTCCGCGTTAGCTTTAACCTACGAAAACGGCTTTTTAGTCAGAGGTGTTACTAGAGGGGATGGAGTCACTGGCGAAGATATTACCCCCAATGTGCGGACAATTCGCTCTATTCCTTTACGCTTAAATATAGATAATCCCCCAGCAATTGTGGAAGTGCGCGGCGAAGCTTTTTTACCCCTCGATACCTTCGATAAAATCAATCAAGAAAGAGAAGAAAAAAGGGAATCTCTCTTTGCTAATCCCCGCAATGCGGCAGCGGGAACCCTACGACAACTAGATCCGAAAATAGTTGATAAAAGACGCTTACAATTTTTTGCCTATACCCTGCATTTAGACGATAACCATATCACTACTCAATGGCAATCCTTAGATAGATTAGAAACCATGGGATTTCTGGTTAATCCCCACCGTCAACTCTGTCCATCCCTGCAAGAAGTGGCGCAATACTATCAAGATTGGCAAGAAAAACGTCATCAATTAGCCTACATGACCGATGGTGTCGTAGTCAAAATCAACGATTTACAGCGACAAAATCGCTTAGGATTCACCCAAAAATTCCCCCGGTGGGCCATCGCTTTAAAATATCCTGCCGAAGAAGTCCCCACGGTAGTTAAAGATATTATCGTCAATGTGGGACGCACCGGCGCAGTTACACCCATGGCGGTGATGGAACCGGTACAGGTAGCAGGGACCACCGTACAAAGGGCTACTTTACATAATAGCGATCGAGTGGCCGAATTAGATATCCGCATCGGTGACACGGTAATTATCCGCAAAGCGGGGGAAATTATCCCGGAAGTGGTGAGAATCCTGCCAGAATTGCGTCCTAGCCACACCTTACCCTTCCAGATGCCCACTAATTGCCCTGAATGTCAATCTCCCCTAGTCCGTCCGGTGGGGGAAGCGGTGACGCGCTGTGTTAATAGTTCCTGTCCGGCGATTTTGCGGGGAAGTGTGGTACATTGGGCCAGTCGCGATGCTCTCGATATTCGGGGATTAGGGGAAAAAGTGGTAATTTTGCTGATTGAACAGGGATTAGTTACCGCCATTTCTGACCTCTACAGCCTCGAAAAAACGGAAATTGCCAAATTAGACCGAATGGGCGAGAAATCAGCCTTAAATTTGATTACAGCTATGGCTCAGAGCAAAAATCAAAGCTGGTCGAGGGTACTTTATGGGCTAGGGATTCGCTATGTGGGCAGCGTTAACGCCAAAATTCTCGCCGAAAGTTTTCGGACTGTGGAGGAGTTAGCTAACGCCAGCGTGACTGATTTAGCCTCTGTCTATGGTATCGGTGAAGAAATCGCTCAATCGGTCTATGATTGGTTTAAAATCGCCGCTAATCGGGATTTAGTCGCTAAATTACAGGCAGCGGGTTTACAGTTTGCCGCAGCAGCAAAAACCACCACCACTAAAGCGACTTTAGCAGGGAAAACCTTTGTGATTACTGGCACTTTACCAACTCTCAAACGGGAGGAGGCCAAAGAATTAATCGAAAAAGCTGGGGGGAAAGTGACGGGTTCTGTCAGCAAAAAAACCGATTATTTAGTGCTAGGAGAGGCGGCGGGTTCTAAGCTAGAAAAAGCCCTAGAATTGGGCATTACTCAGCTAACCGAAGCACAATTACTCGAATTAATCGAATTCGGAAAAGTCTAGTAAAATCTGGATTATTTCATCAAGATAAAAGACAAGTTCATCCTTAAAAAATATCAACCAAACTGGGCGATAAACCTGATTTAATCCAGAAACAAACTCATCAGATAAACAGTCAACTTTTAAGGACGAGAAAAGTAAAATTATATTAAGTAAATATCTCTAGTTAAGAACTTTCTGCTATTCTAAGGGATAGGTATATAGTGCTAGTCCTCACGGATATTCAAACTCTCTCTAACTTTTTATAAGAAACATAAATAACAGGCGGTTATACTAATGATAACTTCAGAGTTGGCTTCTTTAATTATCGGCATTGAAGAAAATGTGCGGCCAGAAAGCGAATATTATGGCAAGCTGGTCGAATGGCGAGAAAAATATCAAACGTGGCATTATGGAATTGGCTTATCGGACACGCATTTCTTTAGTTTGGGAAATCTAGAAAAACAAGAACTGCAACTCCTAAAACGCCACGATATTCGTGATTTTGACCTGAGAATTCTTCCTGATGTTAAATCACCCTTTGAAAGCGACGAAGTTATAGAACGACTTAAATATGCTTTGAGATGGTTAGATGATTTACCAGAAAACTCATCTCAGAAAACAATTACGGGTAGGCGTTTAGCTTTTTTGATATTGACAGGCAATCCAGATTATGAATATTCTGGAGATATAAAACCAATTCCCCCCGACCGAAGTTATGAGGATTATTTAAAGCAAGTTTCACCGAAGCTTCAACATAGCAAACTTGGAGATTTTTTGGGCAATCGAAAAATTTTGCCTTACATATTCTTGTTTTTGTTTGCCTTTTTAATAGTTGTTGCAATTGGTCTAATAAATGATGGTTATGGGTTCGTCACTGATATGCCCTGGCTAAGGGGGATACTTCCATTATTATTATTACTACTTATTATAGCCAATGTAGCGATAGTATCTAACTGGATATCAAATTTTAAATGGTCGGGCTTTCAGAAAAAAAGTTTTTGGGATTGGCTACAATTATTGATAGTACCTCTAATGTTAGCCCTGGGTGCTTTCTATCTGAATTCTGCAGCCGACTTTAGAGATTCTCAAATTGCACAAGAGCGAAAACAGCAAGAAATTTTGACTGATTATTTTTCCAAAATGCAAGGTTTAATTGTAGAGACAAAAAAAAGTAAACAAACACCCGGTTCTAAAGAATCAAATTCAGAGGAAAGGTTACTGCTAGAATTTAGATCGACGGCTCAAGCTTTAACTCTCTCTGTTTTAGAACAATTGGATGGTGAACGTAAAGGAAAAGTTATCGCTTATTTAGCTGAATCGCAGCTAATTACTGCTGATAATAACGAGCCATCTCCTCAGCCAGAAATTGAATTAGATGGAGCAAATCTCAAAGGTATGGTATTAAATGATGTTGATCAAGTGGTAAAAAATGGGAATAAATTAAGAGTAATAATTAAGAAATCCGATATGACAGATTCTAGATTTGAAAGGATAGGATTGTTTGCAAATTCAGACTTGACAGGTTCTAATTTTAGCAATTCTATTCTGACTAGTGTTGATTTCACCAATGCTAATATGCCGCAGGCAAAATTTATTAAAGGTAAAATTAATAATGTAAATTTTACTGACACTATATTAAAGGAAACTATCTTTGATGGTGTTAAATTAGAAAACATAGTAGTTAGTCCAGCAACTGATTTCGATAATGCTTGTTTTACCACCAGTACCACATTCCATCATCCCCAGCAAGACACTAATTTGCTAACGAAAGATTGGCTAAAAGAATCAAAAGAAAAACGAAATATTTATGTTGATCTAGAAGCTAAAACTTTTCAAGACTGTCAGCGTCAAATTAAAACCCAATAAACAGGGATCAAATAGTATGAATAATCGAGAGCGTTTAATCCTAACAACTTTAATATTAAGTATTGGTCTTGCTGGCCAAGTATCTTCGCAACCTGTATCCTATGGGGTTGTTTATGGTTCAGATCGAGGTATTCAACAAGCACAATGGGAAATAGAACAACTGTCTGGACGATTACCGCAATATCGAAACCAAAATTATTTATTTAGACGAGGAGAATATTATGTGAGTGTCATCGTCTTTCCCAGTCAAATAGATGCTAATAACGCCCTACCAATAATAGATAATCAATATAGGAGAGGCTCATTTGTCGTCCCTCTTAACGAGTGGTGTCGTCCTAATTGGCGTAACTATAGAACGGCAATAAATGGCATAAGCTATTATGACTGCGGAAAATAAGAAATCCCTGTCAGAAAAACTAGGGTGATCGAGGAATGATCGCCCTACATTTATTTTGATGTTTACTTTATAAATAAGCTCTAAGACTGGAGCAAATCTACTGAAGTATTATCGATTAACTGAGCCACAGCATTGGGAGCATCTCACCTTTGCAATGAGCATAAATACTTAGTGGAAAAATAGGCTTTTCGAGGGTAATTCTTGTTTTAATTCTCCATGTACGCAGTCTTTAAAAGCCTCTATTTCGTTCAGATAATCATTAAGTTCCATTTTGTGAGCTTGGGCAAATAAATTAAGGGTTTCTACCTTTGTTCCTTCTCCAAATTAGTTCCCCCATAGAACCTGCTTGAGCCATCTTGCACACTTTTCTCTTTTTGTTAAATTTTATGTTAAGAAAGATGTGACTGATGGATAGCTTATCAAGGGGGGATTAAGGGGGGATCGAAACTAAAATAGAACTCTTGCAAATTAATTATATGTTATAATGATGGGTTAACTAATTTTCCCCAAAAAATTAGGTAATCAGTACATTTGTCCTGAATGAAAACTTGAAGTTTAACTTTTAACTCAAAACTCTTTAGAGCTGCTTTAATTTGGTTATCAAAACCTCTTTATTTAAGCGGCACAAACTATCTCAA
>SFCA01000215.1:0-17143 GCA_007095475.1 Microcystis aeruginosa Ma_QC_C_20070703_M131
GAAAGATTAAATAATACCTTTCGACAAAGGATTTCTCGGCTGGTGAGAGAGAGTCTATCTTTCTCTAAAAGAATGGAGAATCACGTTGGGGAACCCTTTGGTATTTTATCCGTGACTACGATGCACAGCAAAGCAAAGGATTAAGCCGCCATCACTACTACCGAATCACCACAAAAAGCGCCCCACTCCCCGCACTTTCCCCACCGGTGGGTGAGTGCGGGTGGGGACTGATGCTGGTTCCTTCAACTCACAACCAATTCTATGCTTCCACTAAACGAAAAGCCGCACCTAAACCGACAGCGATCTCATCGGGAGAAATTTTCCCGTCATGGTTAATATCGATCGCATCGAATACCGCATCGGTTCCCGCCCATTCTTCCCGGCTAATGAAACCATCCCCATCATGATCATAGACTCGGAAAATATCTTCGGCGGCGTGTTCTAGGGTTGACTGACCTTCCAACTGGGTTAAACGTTGAATCAGCAATTGTTCTAATAATTCTAAAGCTTTAGTAAAACCTTGAATACCTTCCGTTAGTTTTTCGGAAGCCATGGCATCTTCGGCGTGCATTTTCTCAAAAGTCGCTTTATCCATGGGAATTTTGACAATATCAAGGGTTGCGGCCCGGTCTGGATCGAGCTTACGGGGTAAATCGGCTTCTGTCCCTTGCAATTGTTCGAGCAGTTTCGGGGAAATGGTTAAAAGATCACAACCAGCTAACTCGCAAATTTCACCGATATTGCGGAAACTTGCCCCCATAACTTCGGTTTTATAGCCAAACTTTTTATAGTAGTTATAGATCTGGGTAACGGATTGGACTCCGGGATCTTCAGCGCCAACGTAGTCTTTACCGGTTTCTTTTTTATACCAATCGAGAATCCGACCGACAAAGGGAGAAATTAAGGTTACTCCCGCCTCCGCACAGGCGATCGCCTGATGAAAACCGAATAATAGGGTTAAATTACAGTGAATTCCTTCTTTTTCGAGGACTTCTGCGGCTTTAATCCCTTCCCAAGTCGAGGCAATTTTAATTAAGACTCTTTCTCTAGAGATACCCGCTTGTTCATACTGGGAAATGAGATAACGGGCCTTGTCGATGGTAGCTGGGGTATCGTAGGAAAGACGGGCATCTACTTCCGTGGAGACGCGGCCGGGGACGATTTGCAGGATTTGCAGACCAAAACCGATCGCTAGGCGATCGAAAGCTAATTTGGCCACATCTTCCGGGGTGGCCTGCTTTCCCAATTCTTTTCTGGCCGCTTGCAGGGTTTGATCGACAATCGGCCGATATGGGGGCATTTGGGCCGCGGCCGTAATCAGGGAGGGGTTAGTGGTGGTATCCTGGGGTGTAAAAGCTTCGATCGCTTGGATATCGCCAGTATCGGCAACAACCACTGTAAATTCCCGTAATTGTTCTAGTAGGGTTTTAGCCATAACTTCTCCAGATGCGTGTTAACGCAAGACTTTATCTGGATCTTAGCGATTCGATCGAGAGGAAGGGGAAAAATTCCCGATTGATTTAATTCCCAAGCACAGACCTGGCCAAAGTCGGGATAAGCGCAGCAATCTTTTAGCTACTTCTTGCCCAAAGTCCTCTATTTGTGATAGTATTAGTGATTGTGTCGATTTAATAAAACGGAGTTTATGCCCAAGCTAAAAACGCGAAAGGCGGCGGCCAAACGATTCGAGGCCACAGGAAGCGGCAAAAAAATCAAACGTCGCAAAGCCTTCAAAAATCACCTACTCGATCATAAAAGTGCCGAACGCAAGCGCCGTCGTTTGTCCCAGATTACCCTAGTGGACGAGCGCGACGAGAAGGAAGTGCGCTTAATGTTGCCCTATTTGTAAATTTTCCAGAAAAATCGTCTAAAGGATTATCATGTCTAGAGTAAAACGGGGGAATGTCGCCCGCAAGCGACGCAAAAAAATTCTCAAATTAGCCAAAGGTTTTCGCGGTTCTCACTCGCGCTTATTCCGTACCGCTAATCAACAGGTAATGAAGGCCTTGCGGAATGCCTATAGAGACCGTCGCAAACGGAAACGCGATTTTCGTCGTCTTTGGATTACCCGCATTAATGCCGCTGCTCGTCAACAGGGCATCAGTTACAGCCAACTGACCGGACAATTAAAGAAAGCTAATATTCTCCTCAATCGGAAAATGTTAGCTCAATTAGCTGTCCTCGATCCCGTCGCTTTTGCTAAAGTGGTAGAAACAGCCAAAGGATAATTTAGCCTCAAGCATGACGGAAACTTGGCAAACGATTCAATTCCCCAGTTCAGAAAGTGCGATCGCTTTAGCGGGTCATCAAGAAGCTAACCTCAAATTGATAGCCAGGCAAACTGGGGCGAATTTAGTCCTCAGAGGCATGGAATTGCGGATTGCGGGGCAACCAACCCCCGTGGAGCGTGCCACAGCGATTGTACGCTCCTTAAGTATTTTATGGCAAGAGGCCAAGTTAATCGCCGAAGCCGATATTATGACCGCTATCCATGCCCTCGATACGGGGCGTTATAGCGAGTATAAAGAACTACAGCAGGATATTCTGGCTCGTACCCGTCGCGGGGAGCTAATTCGGGCGAAAACCTTCCGTCAGCGTCAATATATCCAAGCGATTCAAAGTCACGATATCACCTTTTGTATTGGACCTGCTGGCACGGGGAAAACCTTTTTAGCCGCCGTTTTAGCCGTACAAGCTTTATTAGAAGATAAAGTAGAACGGATTATCCTCACCCGGCCGGCCGTGGAAGCGGGGGAAAAATTAGGCTTTCTCCCGGGGGATTTACAGCAAAAAGTCGATCCTTTTTTGCGTCCCCTCTACGATGCTTTATACGAATTTATCGAAGCGGCTAAAATTCCTGACCTGATGGAACGGGGTAAAATCGAAATCGCTCCCTTAGCTTATATGCGGGGACGAACCCTAGCTAATGCTTTTGTTATCGTTGATGAGGCCCAAAATACCACCCCAGCACAGTTAAAAATGGTCTTAACGCGCTTGGGATTCGGTTCGCGCATGGTAGTAACTGGAGATGTCACTCAAACCGATTTACCGCAACAACAGGAATCGGGGTTAATTGTCGCTGAAAAAATCCTCAAATCAGTAGAAGGGATCGCTTTTTGTTACCTATCCCGGGCCGATGTGGTGCGTCATCCCCTAGTACAAAAAATCGTCTCAGCTTACGAACAGCACGAAAAATAACAGATTGTTGAGATGGTCGCTCTTGTACTCTTGCGAGAGGGTTAGCAAGATGTCTAATTAATTTTGCTTAGGTACTTAGTAGATCTCTTGCAAAAGTAATCAAGATATATCCTTTTGTCGGTAACGAAGTTCGTAATTGTAGATACCAGCAATCAAATTCAATCTCAGACCAAATCGCCGTCTGCGATTTCTGTATCTCTACATAACCCGGCTCATCAGCAATTACTAGAATACCTAGGGGCGCTTAAGAATGTCCCTGGGGAGCATCTCACCTTTGCAATGAGCATAAATACTTAGTGGAAAAATAGGCTTTTCGAGGGTAATTCTTGTTTTAATTCTCCATGTACGCAGTCTTTAAAAGCCTCTATTTCGTTCCACCTGTCCCTGTGGCTTAAAATCGGCTAAGGACTGGCAAAAGTGTTGAGGGCGGTACTTTAATTGATCGTCGTACCGCCCCGGTAAAATTCTAGATATAGGTAGCCCAAGATTTTGCCCAGGCGAGAATTTCCTGAACTCGATCGAGGGTTGAAGATTCACAGTAGAGACGCAAAACCGGTTCTGTGCCACTAAAGCGAATTAACAACCAACTGCCATCTTCTAAACGGAATTTATAACCGTCCATAGTATTACAATCAGTGACTTGTTTACCGGTAATTTCCCTGAAGGGATCGTTATCCAAAGCAGTAATTAACTGATCGCGAGCTTCCATATTAGCTAGGGGTAAATCAATGCGATCATACTGAGAATGAAAACCAGTTTTATCCTGTAATTGCGCGTAAAGATCGCTTAAATCTTGGCCCGATTCCACCACCGCTTCCAAAACGTATAAAGCTGATAATAAAGCATCCCGTTCGGGAATGTGAGTACCATAACCGACACCTCCCGATTCTTCCCCACCAATTAACACAGGAGTGGTCAACATTCGATCGGCGATATACTTGTAACCGATCGGGGTTTCAAAGACCGATAAACCGTATAAACTGGCTAATTTGGGGATTAAATCGGAACCGCTCACCGTTTTCACAATTTCCCCTCTCATTCCCTTTTTGCCGGCTAAATGCTCGATTAAAATCGGGATGAGATTTTGGGTGCTTAAAAAATTCCCCTGACCATCGATCGCCGCCACTCGATCGCTATCGCCATCGAAGACCAAACCGACTCGCAAAGGGGCTAAATTGGCGCTGTGAGCCAGTTTATCGATGATTTCCCGCAAATTTCTCGGTAAAGGTTCCGGAGAGCCGCCACCGAACAAAGGATCGCGATTGCCGCGTAATTCCGTGATCCCTACCCCCAAAAGACGCTCTAAACCGGTAGCCGCCGCACCGTGCATGACATCGGAATAAACTTTTAGTTGTCCCGATTCGATCGCTTCAGCAATAGCGGCAATATTAACTTTTTGGCGTAAACCCTGACAATAACCCGACCACGGTTCAAAAGTGCTTAATTTACCGGCAGCTGCCTTAAATTGCGGCGGATTAGACAATAAAGCTTCAATTTGTTGGGTAATTTCCGGCGAGACAGAACCACCAAAATAACCTTTAACCTTCAAACCGAGATATTTAGCCGGGTTATGACTGGCGGTTAACACGATCGCACCGAGAGCATTTTCTGATCGAGCTGCCCAACTAAAAGCGGGAGTCGGAGCGTAGGATTGGGAGAGAAGCACATCAAAACCGGCTTTTTGCAGCGATTCCGCCGCAGTTTGAGCAAAATCCTCCGCCATAAACCGCCGATCATAGCCGACGATTATCGTCCGCGAACCCGTGATCTGACCATAATTATCCGCTAAAACCTGAGCCGCCAAGGGAGCGAGCCGAGCGACTCGATCGAAAGTAAAATCGGCGGCGATAATCCCGCGCCAGCCATCGGTTCCAAATTTAATCGGGTTCACGGTGGTCATGATTTACGAACTACCCTTAAAATATCCATTTTCCCAATACTTTACCCCGCTCCGTACCCTCTGGAAACTCATTTTTCCCGCTCATCGCTTTTTGCTGCCGAATCGAGCGCGCCGACTTCACTGGCTAATAATTTTTCCATTAACATTTGTAACTTCATCCGTTCTATATAGGGCCATCCCCCGGTTTCCTCGATATCCCGGAGTAATCCGTATAAGTCCTTACGGGTATTGGGTAAAGATGGCTCGAACATCTGCTCGCGAATCTGCCGATGTAAATTTTCTAAAGTTCGCAGCAACATTAACAAACCCTTACAATCTCCCTGCTGTTCCTGGGCGATCGCTGTCACCGTCGTTACAAGGGAATGTAGTTGGTTATCTAATTGGCTATTATCTCCCGGCAATCGGCTATTCATCGAAATTTCTGCATCTGAAAACAGTCACACCAATCATATCAGTCATCAGTTATGAGTTACCTAGAGCCTCTTGCCTCTTGCCTCTTGCCTCTTGCCTCCCATCTTCTCAATGGTCACTGATCTTTGATAAACTGGGTTTCGGTGAATTGGCGCAACCGATTCGATAATTGATCAGGCTATGGATCAAGGGTAGTAATTGTAAAGATTGACAAAGAGAGGTTGACATAGATGAGATTTCGTGCCTTGTTAGTTGCCTTTTTAGCCTTGTGCTTAGGGGTGTTGACAGCTTGTAGCGACGCGCCTAGTGCCGTCCTGAATAGAAACGAGCTAACCTATGATGAAATTTTAAACACGGGATTAGCTAACAAATGTCCGCAGATTTCCGAGTTTACCCGGGGGACTCTCCCCTTAGAAAGCGGCGAAAGTTATGTGGTGACAGATTTATGCTTGGAACCCCAGGAATATTTTGTCAAGGGTGAACCCATTAATAAGCGGGAAGCGGCCACCTTTATCCCGGGTAAACTCTTAACCAGAGATACCACCAGTTTAGAACAGATGACAGCGAGTTTAACCGTAGGTGAAGACGGTGTTTTAACCCTCAAGGAAGAAGACGGTATTGATTTCCAACCCATTACCGTACAATTACCCGGAGGTGAAAGAGTTCCCCTCTTCTTTACCATTAAAGGTTTCACCGGCAAAACCGAAGCCGGATTTAGCTCGATTAACAGTTCCACCGATTTTGAAGGCGACTTTAAAGTTCCTTCCTATCGTGGTGCTGGTTTCTTAGATCCCAAAGGTCGGGGTGTGGTGACGGGTTATGATAATGCTGTCGCTTTACCCGCTAGTGCTGATAGTCAAGATTTCCAGCGTGCTAACGTCAAAGCGACGGAACTGGGTAAAGGTACTATGTCTTTACAGGTGACTAAAGTTGACGCTTCTACTGGGGAGTTTGCTGGTGTTTTTGAAAGTGAACAACCTTCCGACACGGATTTAGGGGCAAAAGATGCTGAAGAAGTGAAAATTCGCGGCATTTTCTACGGTCGTCTCGAAGCTCGTGCCTAATTGGGAAGCGGAACCCTTTGCGCTCGCCTCCGGAAAGTGCCGGGGTTTTGAGTTCCTGGGAGCGATTTCTCAAGGTTTGTTTCTGGCACTTTTTTGGAAAAAAAAGTCCCTAAACCCTTTTCTAGCAAAGCTTCTACTGATATTCAGCCAGCCCTAATTAATAAATTCAGAATTTCTGGAAATTAAGGCGAATTTCTCCCTAGAGAAGTTCGCTTTTTTTCTCAGCTTTAACGCAGGTTGGGTTGAAGCATCAAACCCAACGCCCGCTCATGTTACGCTACCGCTAACCCATCGGACAAATAATTTTGCCCCCCTACTTAGGGTGATCAGCAAACCTGAGCGAGCGGAGGGCGCAGGTTCCTGGCTCCCCGACAGTAAGGGATTTTGTCCACAATGTAGGGGCGAACTGCGTTCGCCCAAAAGGTACATTATCAAAGGGCAAGTCCCTTAGCGTGAAATTGCGGGTAAGAAGATGCTTTCAGGGTTGTGCTGATTGTTCAAGCGGCAGAGACTGCTAAGTTTAAGTTTAAAGTGCGACAATCTGGCATGATCTGAGGTATTCAACCTAATTGGAGGTTTGATCTGCGATCGCCATGAGACCCAACTCCCATAACAAAACGATATTTAGGAGCCTGTGGGGGTGGCAAGGAAAATCTGGTCGTCTGCCCCAGACTACCCCCTCTGTTCCGCCATCATTATCCACAAACCTGATTCAACTTGCTCAAGACAACATAGAAACGGTATTGGAACTGCTCAATACCTCGTCGGAGGGACTAAGCGAACTCCAGTCCGACCTGCGACAGAGCAAAATTGGGCTGAATGAAATTGCCCAGGAGAAACCACCCAGGTGGTACATCCAGTTTTTGAAGTTATTTCAAAATCCTTTAGTCATTTTATTGATTACGCTGGCAGTTATTGCGCTGTTGACTGAAGATATCAAAGCTGCCGTAATTATTTTTAGCATGGTGGTTTTCAGTGTAGTTCTGCGCTTTTCTCAGGAATTTCGCTCTGGTCAGGCAGCTGAGAAACTGCGGGAAATGGTGCATACCACTGCCACCGTGAGCCGAAAAGATCCTCGAAAAGATATTTCCCCCAGTCTGGCGAAGGATATGGGATTGAAGCTGAATCTTGATACTCCAGACCGGCAGGAGATCCCGATCAAATACCTAGTTCCTGGCGATGTGATTTTCCTGGCGGCTGGAGACATGATTCCGGCAGATGTGCGGTTGATGGCGGCTAAGGATTTGTTCGTGAGCCAGGGTGCTTTGACCGGAGAGTCTTTGCCCGTTGAGAAACAGCCCACGCTGCCCAGCGATCAAGAACAGAGGCAAAATCCCTTGGAGTTGGCTAATATTTGCTTCTTGGGCACAAACGTCATTAGTGGCACAGGAACCGCTGTTGTGATCGAAACGGGCAGCAACACTTACCTGGGATCTTTAGCGAAAACTGTGACGGGTCGTAAGACCATGACTAGTTTCGACAAGGGTGTGAATGATGTCAGCTTGCTGCTGCTGCGCTTCATGCTGGTGATGGCTCCCGCTGTTTTTCTGATCAATGGTTCGCTCAAAGGGCAGTGGACAGAGGCATTCTTTTTTGCCCTCTCGGTGGCGGTGGGTTTAACCCCAGAGATGTTGCCAATGATCGTGACCGCAAACCTGGCCCGGGGGGCGATCGCCATGTCTGAGAAAAAGGTGATCGTTAAGAATATCGATGCTATTCAAAACTTTGGAGCGATGGACATTCTGTGTACTGATAAAACGGGTACCCTCACCCAGGACAAAATTGTATTGGAAATGCACTTAGACCCCACATTCCGCACCCTAGTCGTTGAAATCAAAAGTTGCTCTAGCCCTTGTATAGTAAGACTTTTAGCGATTACTAAGAATTATGAAGTGTCACACTCTAGTCAGCGATCGCCAGCTTATTTCAATGTGACAGTTGAGGGTGCGGAATGTGGGTTAGACATTTATGGGGAAGAAAATGAAGAGGCTCTAGAATTTGCCTATCTCAACAGCTTCTACCAAACAGGCTTGAAGAATCTGCTGGATGTAGCGGTACTAGAACATATTGAACTCCACGAATCCTTAAAAGTGGAATATAAATTTCTCAAAATTGATGAAATCCCGTTTGATTTTGTCCGTCGTCGTATGTCCGTTGTGGTGGAAGAAGAAAACCACCACCATGAACTAATTTGCAAAGGTGCGGTGGAAGAAATTCTGCAAGTTTGTACACTTGTTAAAGTCAATGATCAGATTTTGCCCGTTGATACCTCGATTCATCAACAGGTCAATCAGTTAAATCAAGAACTCAATGAAGATGGGTTAAGGGTCATCGCCGTTGCTTATAAAGAATTACCCTTAGAACAACGCAGTTACTCCGTTGTGGGAGCATCTCACTTACGCGATGAGTAATTATACTTAGCCTAAAAGCCACTCTTAATCGTGTCTTGGAACGAAATAGAGGCTTTTAAAGACTGCGTACATAGAGAATTAAAACAAGAACCTCCGTTGTTGATGAAGATAATTTAATTTTGATTGGTTTGATTGCATTCCTTGACCCGCCGAAAGATTCGGCAGCTCTGGCGATTGCCGCACTCAACAACAATGGGGTGCAGGTCAAGGTGCTGACGGGAGATAACAATATCATTGCCCGCAAAACCTGTAAGGATGTCGGTTTGTATGTGCATCACACCCTCTTGGGCAGTGAGGTTGAGTGCTTATCGGATGAAGAACTGACAGAGCTGGCTGAAACCACCACGATTTTTGCCAAACTCTCGCCGTTGCAAAAATCCCGGATTATCCGGGTGCTGCGTCGTCAAGGTCATATTGTGGGATTTATGGGAGATGGTATTAACGATGCTGCCGCACTGCGAGAAGCCGATATCGGTATTTCCGTAGATACAGCGGTTGATATTGCCAAAGAATCCGCTGACATCATTTTGTTAGAAAAAAGTCTGATGGTGTTGGAAGAAGGCATTATCGAAGGTCGCAAAACCTTTGGCAATATTGTTAAGTACATCAAAATGGGTATCAGTTCTAACTTTGGCAATATGTTTAGCGTCCTGGGTGCCAGCGCATTGCTGCCATTTTTGCCCATGCAGCCCGTGCAAATCTTAGTCAATAATCTACTTTACGATTTCTCCCAAACGGGAATTCCTTTTGACCATGTAGACCAGGAATATCTAGCAAAACCTCGGAAGTGGCAGCCTGATGATCTGCAAAAATTTATGCTCTACATTGGTCCGATAAGTTCAATTTTTGACTATGCCACCTATGCAGTGATGTGGTTTGTTTTTCAAGCCAATACAGTGGAGCAGCAAGCCTTGTTTCAAACGGGTTGGTTTGTCGAAAGCCTGATGACCCAGACCTTGATTGTTTACATCATTCGGACTGCAAAAATTCCCTTCTTGCAAAGTCGTCCGGCTCTACCCATGTTACTGGTTACGCTGACTATCATGGCCGTTGCCATTTATCTGCCCTTCTCGCCGATCGCCTCCGCGTTAGGATTCGTGCCTCTACCCCCTCAATACTTCTTCTGGTTAGCATTGATTTTATCCAGTTATTGTCTGCTCACCCAACTGGTGAAAACTTGGTTTGTCAGGAGGTATGGATACAACTGAGCCGATGTGGGATTACGATCTCGATTGATCCCAGCGGCATAACAAGCCGTTGCACACCGACCGGATCAAGTGGGTTGATTGAGTCCAAAACTCATACTCCGCTTCTACTCCCAGTTTCTCGGCTAACCATTCCTGCACTTCCCCATAGCTCGTGAACTACTCTCAACTCCGTTGAGAGCTTCCTGCTTCAATGGGATGCGCTTTCTACCTCGAAAGATAGTCAGTCTTACCTTCCCGACCCCGGCATCCGTCCTAGTTCCTAAGACCGTTCGGCGGTTCGGCGGTTCGGCTGATCTCACCGCCGAACCGCCGAAGCCTACCCCCAGGAAAAAGTTTTTCAGCCAACCCTACTTAAACTTTTAGTTGTTTGTCCCTGTGGAATTGCCCTCAATCCATTCGTAAAAAGCCATAGATTCCGGGGAACAACGGCGGCATCCTCCGCATTTTTCTAGGGAAATCAGGCGAATTCGCCCTTTTTTCAGCAAGCGATCGAGCATGGGACTTAAGGCATCCGCCGACATCCGAAAGTGTGTGGATAAGTCAGCCAGAGATGCTTTCTGATTTTTGGCAAGATAAGCCTGTATATCAGTTAAAATCATCTTTATCAACCTAGAAAGGTAAATTTAGGAGTTAGGAAGTGGAGAGGGGACGATTAATTTTTCGGGGACGGAGATTGTTTAAGGTGAATAAAACCCCGACTACGGTTAAACCCATCAAGACTATCCAAAAGAGAGAAAATCCCGGATGTCGAGCAAAAGTGGCGATTTGATAGAAGGAAGTGGCAACAATATAGGCCATTCCTGTGGTCCAGAGGGCAATAAAAGCAGTCCAACCGGCATTAGTCTCGCGATATACGGCCGATGTGGCCGAAACACAGGGGAAATAGAGCAGAACAAACAAAAGATAGGCAAAAGCACCCGCTTGACCATCAAATCTTTTCGCCATCGCCCCAAAGATTCCTAAATCTACTTTTTGCTTCTCGGCAGCCGTTTTTTGATCTTGCAGATCACCAATATTCAAACCCAAGGGATCAAGTAATTGATTGGGTAATTGGGCTAAATTGGCGGGAATAGTGGCAATAGCTTCCTGAATTTGCCCCCAAAAGTCGAATTTTTCGGCTGCTGCCCCCTGATTAGGGTTATCTTCCCCTGCTAGTTGGCTGTAAATCGAGTTTAATGTCCCTACCATCGCTTCTTTGGCAAAAACTCCCGTAAAAATGCCCACCGTTGCCGGCCAATTTTGCTGCTCTAGTCCCATGGGTGAGAAAATAGGAGTTACAGCTTTACTGGTGGCACTTAAAACCGATCGCTCGCTGTCTTGATTACCAAAAGAACCATCAAAACTGACGGAGTTGAGTAGTCCCAAAATCATCACCATTAAAACGATAACTCGTCCAGCTTTCCATAAAAACGCTTGCAGACGTTCCCAAGTACGAATTAAAACCCCTTTCAGACGCGGTAGATGATAGGGAGGCAATTCCATAATAAAGTGACTGACTTCTCCCTTGAGGAGGGTTTTTTTCATCACCAATCCCGTCAAAATAGCGGCGAGAATTCCTAAGATATAAAGACCAAAAATGATGTTTTGACCACCTATGGGGAAAAAAGCCGCCGCAAATAGGGCATAAACAGGTAATCTTGCCCCACAGGACATAAAAGGGTTCATCATAATCGTCATTAAACGATCGCGAGAATTTTCTAGGGTCCTGGTGGCCATAATTGCCGGCACAGTGCAACCAAATCCCACTAGCATGGGAACAAAGGATTTACCCGGCAATCCCACCAAACGCATTAATCGGTCCATGACGAAGGCTGCCCGGGCCATATAGCCGGAATCCTCTAAAATTGACAAAAAGAGGAACATAAAGCCAATTACGGGGATAAAAGTGGCGACGGTTTGCACACCTCCCCCCGCCCCATCAGCGAGCAGAGCAATTAGCCAACCCGGGGTATGAATTTTTTGTAAAACTTGGGCAAAACCATCGACAAAGATAGTCTGGGCAGTTAAATCGAAGAAATCGATAAAGGCAGCACTAACATTGATGGTAAACAAGAACATTAGGTACATTACGCCCAAAAATATCGGAATTCCCCACCAGCGATCAAGAACAATCCGATCGAGGCGATCGGACATGGTATCATTTATCTGTCCAGTCCGTTGAGTGGCTCCCTGGGTAACTTGTTGAATAAAGCCATAACGAGTATCAGCAATTAAAATATCAAGGTCTTCCCCTAAAACTTGGTGTATTTGTCGTCTATGCTTGACGATAATGCTTAATAGTTCCTGTGAGCGCAATTCTGGGGCGATGCGATCCTCGTATTGCAGTAGGTTTAAAGCAGTCCATCTTGGCTCAACGATCCTTTTACTGCTATGGTCGTTAATGTAGGCAACAATCTCGTTAAGAGCTTCCTCAATTACCGCAGGATAAGCGACATAAGCGGCAGTATGGCTAATATTACTGACTAATTCTCCAATTTTTTGCTTTAATTCTCCGATTCCTTCCCCTTTAACCGCACTAATCGGCACGACAATTGCATCCATGCGATCGCTCAAGAGTTGCGGATTAACCAGAATACCCCTAGTTTTGGCCACATCCATCATATTCAGGGCAATCAACATCGGTAAACGCATCTCCATGATTTGGGTAGTCAGGTAGAGATTGCGCTCTAAATTGGCAGCATCGACGATATTAATCACTAAATCCGCTTCTCCTGACAGCAGATAGTCCCTAGCGACTAATTCATCCATTCCTGTCTCCCCTTCTTCCACATCAAGGGAATAGACTCCGGGTAAATCCACAAGGGTGATATCTTCCCCGTTAACTGGAAATCGTCCCTCTTTGCGATCGACTGTTACTCCCGGCCAGTTGCCGGTCCGTTGATTGGCCCCTGTGAGAGCATTAAAAAGGGTAGTTTTGCCACAATTAGGATTGCCAATTAAGGCGATAATCGGTTTGACCATAATTTAGGATATTGATTAAATTTAGCTTTTTGGGTCTATTTCTTCGATTATTAAAGTGTCTGCCTCCTGTTTACGCAGACTGAGATGAAATCCCCGCACCTGAATCTCGACGGGATCCCCCAAAGGTGCGACACGAATAACGGTAAACTCTGTCCCCGGAGTTAATCCCATTGATAACAATTTTCCTTTGTATCCTCGCAATGCTCGGTCATAACCGACAACTTTACCCGCTTTTCCTATGGGTATCTCCCGCAGAAATGTTCTTACTTCAGGTGAGTCTTTTTTGGGTTCCAGTTTTTGCGGTTGACTGTCACTAACGAGGATTTTTTCGGCCATTTCTGCCCCGATACCGATACGATTGTCTTGAATGGCAATTAAAACCGATCCCCTTCCTTGGGAACTAATTACCTGCAATTGAATGCCGGGGTTTAATCCCATGCCTAGGAGTCGATTGATTCCTCCTGTCCCCTGAAATCCCACTAACCAGACGGTTTTTCCCATTTCCACTTGTGCGAGGGGATAAGTGGCAGCCAAGTCATTACCCCTGGGAGTGACATTATCTAATTCTGCCTCTTTACCACCCCAAGGCAAAAATTGGGCTTTATTTGGCGATTTTTCCAGTTTTTCTGGTTCCTTAGGTCTAATTTTATCGTCCATGCTTTTCTTATCTCCAAAGGTAATGAAGGTCTTTCATTCAAGAGTGACAATAATTCCTTGATGGTTCATCGAGTTTACTAAAGTGATCAAAGGGTGAGAACTGCACCACTGTCAGCCTCAGTCAACGGTTTTGAAACTGTCTCAGAATCGTGATCGCTTAAATAAATGCTAATTATTCTCAATTACCAGTGTAATCCAAAAGGGGAGACAGAAAAGAAAAATATTTCTTTATTTCTTTAAAAAAGTGACAAGTCTCCGGTAGATGGCGATCGCTGAGAGACGAAAATCTTCTTAATAGATCTCCTGCAAAATTCTCCCTTGCAAGCGGGATATCTCCAGCTATCTACAAATTAATTGCACCCAGCTACTGATACCATTTTTCTAAAGTCCTGACAGACATAGAGCTTCTAAAATCCAAGACCATCTCGTCAAATACCCGATCGTGTTCTTGGATAGAGAATTGAAAAGATGGTAAAATTTACTTCTTAAGTTATCAAGGGAGTTAAAATTACCCCATGCCAATAAGCTGTTGACTATCTAAATTACTCGTTAAGACTGCACCGGAGTGCCGGAATTGGGAGCAGGGAGAGGAAGTTTGGGCATTTGTACTAAAATTTTCAATACGCAGTTTAAATTCAGTACAGCTTCAGTTTGTCAAATATAGCCAAACTCTCTCAATGGGATTTACTTCTGGACAATAGGAAAGTTGATAAAATAAGATAATATTATTAGGTATTTCTAGGTTGATCGCAGTATGTGCGGGAGCATTATCTAATTGAATAATATGTAATTACTCGGAAAAACTTGGAAAAAAAGTGTTAAATATTGATTAAAACATTCCAGGTCTTGACGTAATATCATTTTTGATCATTCCCAAGCGCAATTCCTCTCTCAGAGCCGAATTGTACTTGCAGATGTTAGTCACGACTATTGAAAATTAGCATAGAACAATAGCTGTGACATTAATTTCACAGCTAATAGAAAAAACGGATCGGGATTGCTTTTTGTCCCTAGGTTGTTGTTAGGTGATTGCCGACTGATTAATAATGGTTGAATGTTAATCTGCTTTTCCTTTCAGGGAGACGAAATCAGACCTATGGGAATTAAGATTGTCAGCATTTTGCGGAGGATGAAAACGATTTCTCACTTCGGGGGGAGTGGGTAAACCCTGTTTCATTTCTGCCACTTTTAAGAGGATCAAATACTCATAAAAAGCTTGCAGAGTACACCAAGCAAAACCAGCTTTACCATCGAGAATTCCTGCCAAGATAAAATACATATAAAACCAACGAAGCAAGGGACGAAAAGGCAATCGTAGAGATAAATCTTTTAAAGCTCTCCGTCTATCTACTTCGGTTTCACCAAAAAATAAATTTTTCCAACTAACACCACCGTTAGCCAACTGATGTAGGGTTTCTGCTGCTTCATCGGTAGAGTAACGATTATGTTTTTCAATCCAACGACTTAAACCTTTACTACAGGTATAGTGGGGATAGGTTTCTTCTAAAAAAGAGGTTTTTCCTCGACATTCTTCCCTTTCCGTGTGACCATAATCGCTAAACCAGACTTGATCTTTTCTAAATAGACGCATTTGATAACGGGGATACTGGGTGCTGCGACGGATCCAAGTTCCCATAAACATAACCCTTTCGGCCACATAAAAACCAGTAAATTCTTTCTGTTGAGTGGCACGCAGACATTCTGCGTAGAGTTGGGGTGTTATCCTTTCATCTGCTTCGAGAATATAAACCCAATCGTATTTAGTCTCGATATTTTCTAACATCCAAGTTCTTTGTTTACCATGACTTTCAAATTGATGCTGAATCACGCGCACTGGATAACGAGAAGCGATCTCTACTGTGCGATCGCTACTATAGGAGTCAACCACAATCACATCATCGGATAGAAGTGCCGATTCCACACAGGCGGCAATATCAATTTCTTCGTTATGGGTGAGAATGTAAATGGAAAACATAGATATATGGTGTTTGATTATACGAAACCCGATCGGGCATTAGTCCTATTGTGTACTGGAAAAAGCGGAATGAAAACCAGTTCATAGAAGAGATTTTCTTAAAACTGCCAGACTGAGCCTATTTTACCCTCGATCGCCATTTTGTCAATATTTCTTAAGTATTACTTGAAAAATTCTTTACCTGAGCTTGTAGAGACTGGCAATGAGCTATTCCCCGCCATGAGATAATAGACGGTGCTTTATGTCTTCAGTAATTTTCGATGACTGCTGTTTCCGAGTGTTTTCGTTCTCTCCGTTCCCAGGGGAATTGTGCCTTGATTCCCTTTATTACTGCCGGTGATCCCGATTTGTCCACTACTGCCCAAGCTTTACGCATTTTAGACCGGGCAGGGGCCGATCTGATCGAGTTGGGGGTTCCCTATTCGGATCCTCTCGCAGATGGTCCGGTTATTCAAGCGGCGGCCACGCGCGCTTTAAATCGGGGTGTCAAGTTGGAAGATGTGCTAGAAATCGTCAAAAATGCCCAGGGAGAGGTGAAAGCTCCCATTATTCTCTTTACTTACTATAATCCCATCTATCATCGCGGGATAGATGTCTTTTTAGACCAAATAAAAGCAGCCGGGGTGAGTGGTTTGGTGGTTCCCGATTTACCCCTAGAGGAAGCGGAAAGTCTGCTGCAACCGGCTGCCGCTAAGGGAATTGAGGTGATTTTATTGGTAGCGCCGACCAGTCCCCCGGAACGAATACAAGCGATCGCACTGCAATCTCAAGGTTTTATTTATTTGGTTAGTGTCACGGGAGTGACGGGAATGCGGAACCAAGTGGCCACCAGAGTGGAGGAATTGCTCGATTCTATCCGTTCTGTCACCGATAAACCCGTGGGGGTAGGATTTGGCATTTCTGACCCGACACAGGCACTACAGGTGAAAAACTGGGGGGCTGATGCGGTAATTGTCGGCAGTGCCATGGTTAAACGTCTGGCCGATAATTCCCCCGGCGATGGTTTAAAATCCCTTGAAGAACTTTGCCGTAGTTTAAAACAGGCGATTCAGTGAGGGATGAGGAGTTAGTGGATGCGGATTAGATCGAGCGTTTATGTCTTCTCGTTCTGAATTCGTTCAATTTCATCTAGCGCTTTTTTCGCCCGGAATACAGCCCGGAGATAGGCGATCTGGCTCTCCCACGCCGATCGGGGTAGGATGGGGGGGATAGGGTTCGGGTTCTCGTTCATCGAAAAATTGGGTCTGAAACCCCGCCCTTTAGCGATAGCGGAGGGCGGCTTTATACAAGTTAGTGAGAAACAATTAAACCGTTAGAACGACGAATTAACTGAATCTTGCTAACAGCTATTTGTCCCA
>SFCA01000216.1:0-13544 GCA_007095475.1 Microcystis aeruginosa Ma_QC_C_20070703_M131
TAAGACCAGAACAGAGTAAATCTGTTAAGGCAGGTGCGAAAAATCCTTCGGGAAAGAAGCAGAAACCTAAATCGTGAGGTTTGGGAATCACCGTCCGTTTACGGCGGTGAGGATGTCAAGATTGCCGACCTGAATGGAGAAAAAGTCCAAGCAACAGCCGAGGCTATTCAAGCTGTCACAGGGAATCAAGTTCTAGGGATCGGCTGCAACGTCACTGTGGAGGAAGATATTCAACAATGTGTGGCCAAAACGGTGGCAGCTTTTGGCGGCATTTCTACCCTTGTTAACAATGTAGGTTGGGGTAAAGCTTACGACGACCCCCTAGAGGTTCCCATGGAGGAAATGATCGAAAGCTATAAACTCAATACCTTAGCGGCCACGCGGATGACCTCGGTTTGTCGCCCCTATTTGCTGAAAGCGGAAAACGCCACGATTACTAACTCCGGTTCGCTGGTGGGGGTTTTGCCAGCTTTTGACTTTATTGCCTATTCCGCCGCTAAAGCCGCCCTTAACCATCTGATGCTAGGTCTGGCCCACTATTTTGCTAAACAGGTTCGCGTCAATACCGTGCTGATTGGGATCGTGATCACCGAGGGTTATGCCGCTGCTGGTTTGGATGAAAAAGCCCAATATGCTCTAGCTCATCCCGACAACCTGACCGGACGCGCCGGTAAACCCCAAGATATTGCTAACGCTTTTCTCTGGTTAGCTTCGCCGGCTGGCTCTTGGGTGAGCGGTCAAACCTTACAAGTCTCTGGTGGTGGCAAACGCGTCCGTCTCAAACCCGAATAACGGCTCTCTTGCCCCTCCTTGACCTTTCTCTGCGATTTGGCGTTATGGTTTTTGCTGCTTTTGGATATCGTCGGGCCATCAGGCTAGTAACTTCTTGTTCAGTGTTAGCATTGTTTAATCTTGCCTCTGCCGGTCAAGGGCAGCTCTTGGACGAAACGGCGATCGCTGAGGAGTCCACCCCGACAACCAACCCCTTAGAAAATGGGGCTAGTCTGGGGCCAGTCCTCCACCTTCCCCCGAACTCGGTTGCACAATTTCAGCAGCAGCTGCCTGGAGCTAATCTCCCGACTGCACAAGTGAGCCGGGATGATGTCTCGCCAATGGAACCGGTAGAGTTACCATCCCCTGAATCTACAGCGTCGCCGCCAAAAGATCCCAATGCCAGGTTAAGGATTCCTCCCAATTTTGGCGAAGGGTTTCCCATTGAACGGGTGTTTATCTACGTTCGCAACCCCAGCAACGACCCGAAGCAAGATGAAGATATCCGACGGCAACTGGCGAATAGTTTTGGCATTCGGGCCGGGGGAAACTTTAGTCCCCTTTTGGCGGATCAGGGACTGAACCAGGTGCAGCGCTTACCCTTTGTCGAGAGTGCCGAGTATCGTCTCTACCAGTCAAATCTGCCCGGTGTGGTCATTGTGGCGTTGCTGGTCAATTTGAAAGCACAAGAGGTCTCCCAAGTCCCTGCCCCTAAACCGCCAAGGGGTATGGTAATCAGTGGCAAGTTACGGGATTTTCCTACCCTCTACGAGAGCGATCGCAGTTTAGTTAAATTGATCCTCAATGGGGGTGTGGGAGTCTTTAGTGATGGAACAGTTCAACCGGACATTTTCCGTACAGACTCAAGGTTCTACGGTGATATTGAAAGGCTCTACGGCGGTTTTCTGGTGGCTAAAACGGGAAATCCTCTCGTTTTTAACCTATCGGCGGGACGGCAAATTTTCCAACTCAATCAAGGCTTTTTGTTTTCTCAGTTTAGCGGTTCGGCTAATGCTCTAGATCGAGCGGCGAGCTATTCTAACCCCCGCACTGCCTACGAGATGACAGTGCTGTCTGATTTGCGCTGGGGGGATTTTCGTTTACAGGGGTTCTTTCTGGAACCAGATGAGCTATCAGTGGCTGATAGCAATACACAATATTTGGGAATTAGCGCCCAGTATAACAATAATCAAGGGGTTGAGGCCGTTTTAACCTATGTGGGTGTCCCTCAATCATCCCGGACTTATTTGCTGCCGGATGGTGAACGGCTAACCCGTCAAGGGTTACAGGTGATTAATCCCCGATTGCAGTTATCGCCATTGTTTGGGGTACCCGGACTGTGGTTTCAAGGGGAATATGCCTACCAATTTAATGACCGGTATAGTATGTCGGCCCAGGGGGGTTATCTTTGGTTAGGCTACAGTGTTCAAAATGTGCGCTGGCAGCCTAGCTTTAGCTACCGCTTTGCCGGTTTTAGTGGCGATAACCCCAAAACTGCCACCTATGAACGTTTTGATCCCTTGCAAGCGAGTGGTTTAACTGACTGGTTACAGGGAATTAGTCTCGGCAAGGTCTATAACAACTCTAATAGTTTTTCTCATCGAGTCAATTTTACGGTGATGCCTACCAGTAACTTTGAGTTATCTCTAGATTACTACTACCGGTTTGCCGACACGTTGAATAACTTAGGGGGTAATCCCCCCCCTCCAGACGCTGAAATCCTCTGATCTTGGCCATGAATTACTGTTAATTGGGCGATATTATCTGTCTCAAAATTTCTTGCTTCAGGGGGTTGGTTCGGTGGCTTTTCCAGGCACTGCTATTCGTCTCGCCGCGGACAATAATACTAGCCCTTGGGTTACTCTACAAGTGTCCCTGTTTATGTTTTTCTGAGTTGATCCTCCTGTTGCCAGAATACCCTATGCGTCCAAGATAGACGATCATGTTGGTTTAGGCGTTTTCGGTTTACCATAGTCAAAGTGTGCTTTCTAGGCCGATGACTTTGACTGAAACTCCCGTGATCACAAACCGTCGTTTTTCCCTACGCAATCTCTTTGAGACTTGCATGGCCTTATTGGTATTATGTAATTATATTCTGGTTATTTTCGATTTAACCTATATTCCCCTGCGAGATTTTTGGTTACAGGGACGCTTGCAAATAACTTTATTAAAGTTTAATGAACCAATAAAACTCGGGCCGATTTCCTTTCAAGAATTACAAATACCTCCCGATCACCCCCTAGAAATTCCCTTTGTTAAAGGAATCGCTAAGTATGATGTGGTGAAAGGGATTAAACCCTATCGCAGTACCAGTGAATATTTAGCTACGGTTGATCAAGTCAATGAACTAATCAATCAAAAGGTCTTTAACCCAGAGTTTAATCTGCAAGAATATCGCCAAGAGATCGAAAAAATTTTAGACAATTTGCGCCAAAAAAGTGTCAATATGATCGATAATAATCCCTTTGCCCTGGCCGAGAAAACTGGGACTTTAGAGAAGATTAAAAATAAAATGCGCTTGCGGGTTTTTAAAACGGAAAATGTTTCTGCAAAAGCAGCCTTTCAGAAGTTTTGGAGTTGGGATTATCTCAGTCAAAATGGCTGGGAAAAAGAGTTGAAATTTTTCAATCAAGAAATTCAACCTTTAATAGAAACTAATTATTTTCGTCCCCTGGGAGAAGATGGGAGACCGATAGATAACTTTGAGGCGATCGATTTTTTATTTGGTATCATCTTTTTCTGGGAATTTATGCTGAGAACTTGGTGGATTGCTCGCACTCACAAAGGTCTGCGTTGGCGTGAGGCTATGTTATGGCGATGGTATGATATTTTTCTGTTTATTCCTATCTGGAGATGGCTGCGATTTATTCCTACCGTTATTCGCCTAGATCAAGTTAAAATTATTAACTTAAGGGTGATTAAAGAGCAGGCAGTTAAAGGCTTAGTTGCGCTAATTTCTAAAGATATTACTGAGATAATTTTCCTGAGAATTGTTAATCAAATACAGGAATATATTCGACGGGGACAAGTGGAGCAATTTCTCGATCAATCTCTTAATGGTGGATATAATAATCTCAATGATACCAATGAAGTTATCGAAATTTTTCGGTTAGTAGTTAATAGCACCGTTGACAAGGTTTTACCGCAAGTTAAACCAGAAGCAGAGGCTTTAATTAAATACAATATCGAGAAAATTCTCAGTCAAACTCCCGCTTATCAGAGCTTATTGCAATTACCCGGAATGAAAGGATTAAAAACTGACTTGAGCAATCGTCTATCTAGTCAATTGTATCAATCCTTTGTTAATATAGCGGAAAAGATTACCCAGGAAGACGAAGTTTTTGAGCGTTTATTGCAGCAATTAGTCCAGCGTTTCGGGCAATCTCTCGCTGGGGAATTACAATCCCGTCACAGTCTAGAAAGAATCGAGATGTTATTAATTATTTTCCTAGAAGAGGTCAAATTAAACTATGTACAAGAATTCTCGGATGAAGACTTAGAAACTATCCTCGAACAAACTCGCTTACTCCACTCTAAAAGTGCAGAAATTACCCCAGGAGAAACCATGAATCACCGTCGTCTTCTCTAAAAATTAGGGATCATTGATTAGGTAATCTTGCTTGACATTTTAATCATTTTTGTACTAAAATATCTGCTGGACTCCCATTACTCAATTAACCTAATTATCTACTGCCATGTTAACAAAAATTATTCTCGGTTTACTTTGGTTATGCTTCGGATTATACGCTTTTTTACTAGCACCCCCCGACCAACCAGATACAATAAATTTAATTATCAATCTTTCCACTGGCAAATGGCAAGATATCAACCCGTTAATTATCGCTATTTTTAACCTGATGGGAGTTTGGCCACTTATCTACACTAGCCTTTTAATTATCGATGGTCGTGACCAAAAAATCATCGCTTGGCCCTTTGCTTTTGCCTCCTTTGCTGTGGGTGCTTTCGCTATTTTACCCTATTTAACCTTCCGTCAACCCAACAGCAATTTTACCGGTAAAAAAAATCTGGTCATTAAACTTTTAGACTCACCTTGGTTGGGAGTAATTGCCCTAATTACTGCGGCAATTTTAATCGCTTACGGATTAATTAACGGCAATTGGTCTGATTTTTGGTATCAGTGGCACACTAGCCGTTTTATTCAGGTTATGAGTTTAGATTTCTGTCTTTTAACCCTATTATGTCCAATTTTGCTGCAAGATGATCTAACCCGACGGGGATTAAAAAATCCTTTCCTGTTGCCGGTAATTTCCCTTTTGCCTCTAATCGGTCCGGCAATTTATTTAATTATTCGTCCTCGCTTAGGGGAGAATTAAGGGTAAATTGCCTTGGGCAAACTCGGCCTAGTTATCAGTTGTTTTTTAACCATTTCTTGACAAGAGAAGTTCATATTTAACAGAAATTATACTGAGGTTCCCCTAAAATATGAGGAAAGAGATTAATGTCCAGATTAGAAGGAGTGTTTAACCTTGTTAGAGAATCAAAAACCACCTCGGATTTACTGCTTTCAAGCTGATTATCTTGCCTCCCAACAATTTAACCCCCAAGAGATTCCCGCTTGGTTATCCTTAGAGGTAAACTGGCAGGGTTATAGAATTCACACCCTACCCTGGGTAGCAGACGTAGCTAGGGTATTAGGATTATTAGCGATTGAAGATACTCCCCAAGGGTGGCAAGATTATTTAGAAAGCTTGGGATTAGCCAAAATTAGGTTAATGGACAGCGAGGAGTTTTTTGAGGATAAATCTTTATCGGGATGTTAGAAATGCCCTATAATTGGCAGTTTAGTGATGATTCTACCAGTCAATTTATGCCCTATAAACTACTCTTCGTCTGTTTAGGAAATATCTGTCGTTCTCCCGCTGCTGAGAATATCATGACTTATCTGATTGAACAAGAAGGATTAAGTGCTAAAATCCTCTGTGATTCCGCAGGAACTGCCGGTTATCATATCGGTTCTCCTCCCGATTCTCGCATGAATACGGCGGCCAAAAAACGCGGTATTCCTCTGCAAGGGACAGCTAGACAATTTACTCGCGAGGATTTCGAGAATTTTGATCTAATCCTGTCCATGGATAAAGCCAACTATCAAGATATTTTATCCCTAGATCGGACAGGAAAATATCAAGAAAAGGTCAAGTTAATGTGTGACTATGCTCGTTATCACCCAGAAAAAGAAGTTCCCGATCCCTACTACGGTGGTCGTGAAGGTTTTGACCGCGTAATCGAGCTACTTTTAGACTCCTGTGGCAGTCTTTTAGAGGAAGTAAAGAACAAAATCTAAGTTTTTTCTTCCCGCTAATCGATTAATCTATGTTCAAGGGAAAAACGAACCAATTCGGCGCGATTGTTAGTAGTTGTTTTTCTGAGCAAACTGCTAACATATTTCTCGATCGTGCGAGAACTAAGATGCAGTTTTTGCCCTATTTCACTGTTAGAAAGTCCCCGGGCTAAATGTTCTAACACTTCCCGCTCGCGATTAGTTAACTTAAAATCGTCCTGTAAAGAAGAAGTCAAAACAGCCGTAGTTTTGGGGCTTTCTTCTGGTTTTAATTTCTGATATTGACGTTCACTTTGCACCATTTGCGATCGCTCTAAAAGATTGCGAATAACTGCTTTTAATTCCTCCATCTCAAAAGGTTTAGGAAGATAGATATCACAACCCACTTGATAACCGCGAATTCTTTCCTCTGTTGACCCTCTTTCGGTTAAAAAAATTACTGGTAATAACCTAAATGCTGGCTGTTGCCGCACCTTAGTCACCAAAGAATAACCGTCTAAACGCGGCATTTTGATATCCGATACCAAAAGATGGGGATGATAGGTATCCAATAAATTCAAAGCTTCCAAACCATTACTCGCCGCTACCACACTATAACCTGCTAATTCTAAATAGTCTTTGACCGCTAGGCGGATACCGGGGTCATCATCGGCAATTAGAATCAAAAGAGGCATAGAAATTAACAGGACAAGGTTTTTTCGTTATTAATAGCCTAGCACCCTCCGCTCGTCACAATTGTCCATCAAGCTACAGAGGCCGTTGTAACTGATATTATACTAGCAGTTAACAATCAGCCTTTTCAGTGATCAGTAATCAGTGATCAGTAATCAGATGTGAGTTTTCAGCTTTTTTCTCCCCAACTCCGGCGCTCCCCCACTCCCCCAACCCCTTTTTTACTTTTTACTTAACATGACAGATTATTTGGTTTCCTTGACAATTTGGGCGGGTATTTATGCGATTTTTGCCCTCGGTTTAAATCTACAATGGGGATTTACTGGCTTAATTAACTTTGGTCACGTTGCTTTTGCCACTTTAGGGGCTTATGCAACGGTTTTATTAACTTTACAGGGTGTACCGATGATTTTTGCCGCCATTGTCGGGGCGCTCCTAGGAGCATTGTTGGGATTGGCGATCGGTTTTTCCACCCTGAGATTAAGAGCCGATTATCTAGCGATTGTCACCATCGGGGTGTCTGAGTTAATTCGTTTGCTGGTGCTTAACGAGGATTGGTTAACGAAAGGCAGTTTCGGACTACAACGTTATCCCCTACCTTTGGATATAAATCCCAGTTTTCCCGTCAAATTATTAATTATTGCCCTGTTTACCCTGCTTGCTATCTTTGCTCTCTGGCAATTGGGGCGCAATCTGCAACGACAATGGCGCGAAGCTGGGCAAATTAGCGGTAAAAGCTATCAACCGACGCAAAAGAGAGCTTTAATCTTTTGGGGGTTGTTAGGGGCGATAATCCTGCTTTTTTTGTATATAAACGGTGTAATTGCTCTGAATGATTATAATTACAAAGCGGGGTTGATGGTGGTAGTTTTAGTCCTCCTCGCTCTCGTTTATACTGGTTTAGAATTACTTTTGCGATCGCCTTGGGGACGCATCCTCAAAGCTATCCGGGAAGATGAAGAAATTCCCCGGGCTTTAGGAAAAAATGTCTTTTGGTATAAGTTACAATCTTTGATGTTAGGGGGTGCGATCGCTGGTTTAGCTGGGGCTTTTTTAGCATGGCAATTAACCACCATTTACCCGACTAATTTTGAACCGTTATTGACATTTAACGCTTGGATTATTATCATTCTCGGTGGCTCTGGTAGCAATGCCGGCACCTTACTAGGAGCAGTAATTTTCTGGGCTTACGATTCCCTGACTCGCTTTATTCTACCCCAATTAGATATTTTTAATGATAGCCAATTAGGGGCTTTACGGATTATGATTATCGGTCTGCTGCTCATGGTTTTAATGATCTGGCGACCCCAGGGTATCCTCGGCAAAAAAGAGGAGTTAACTTTGGGAAAATAATTTCAGTTATCAGTTATCAGTTATCAGTTATCAGTTCATCGATTACTGTTCACCGTTTACTGTTAACTGATAACACTTCATAATTCATAATTCATATATGTTACTTTCTGCCAAAGGATTATCGAAAAGTTTTGGGGGCATTCGCGCCGTCAATAATGCTTATTTGGAGGTGCCGCGGGGCAGCATCACCGGGTTAATCGGTCCAAATGGAGCCGGCAAAACCACACTTTTCAACCTTTTATCTAATTTTATTCGCCCAGATAAAGGGGAAGTTTTTCTTGATGGTCAGCCGATTCATCAGCTGCCCTCCTATCAAATTGCCCTGAAAGGATGTGTGAGAACTTTTCAAGTAGCAAGGGTATTATCCCGATTAACGGTGTTAGAAAATATGCTCTTAGCTAGTCCGGGACAAACGGGAGAAAATTTTCTCAAAGTCTGGTTTCAGGGGGCAAAAATCCGCCAACAGGAACAGGAAAATCGTGCCAAAGCTTTGCAGATATTAGATTCGATCGGTCTAGGGGAAAAAGCGCAGGATTATGCGGGAGCTTTATCGGGAGGACAGCGCAAATTATTAGAGATTGGCCGAGCGCTAATGACCGAGCCAAAATTAATTTTATTAGATGAACCAGCCGCCGGAGTTAATCCCACTTTAATCGCTCAAATCAGCGACCATATTATCGAGTGGAATCGTCAGGGAATTACCTTTTTGATTATCGAGCATAATATGGATGTGATTATGTCCCTTTGTCACCACGTTTGGGTATTAGCAGAAGGGACAAATTTAGCCGATGGCATTCCCAGCGAAATCCAAAAAAATGAGCGGGTTTTAAAGGCTTATTTAGGAGACTAAAGCTAATTTTTGCACCTGTTCAACAAAGTTAGCCAGAATTTTTAAGCCATTAGTGGAGGATTTTTCTGGGTGAAACTGCACCGCCACCAAACACTCACGAGCGATCGCTGCCGTCACCGTTTGACTGCCGTGGGTGACGGTGGCGGCAGTTAGATGACTATCAAGGGGATCAACATAATAGGAATGGACAAAATAGACGTGAGGATGCGGGGGTAATCCCTGCCAAAGAGCATGATCCGGCTGGGTGAAGTCTAATTGATTCCAACCCATGTGGGGAATGGTAATGCCCGGTTCCGAGCGAAAACGGCGCACTGTCCCCGGAATAACCCCTAAACCCGCCTCTTGTCCTTCCTCTGATGAGTCAAAGAGAATTTGTAAACCGAGACAGATACCGAGAAAAGGTTTACCGTTAGCGATCGCCGCTTTGATCGGTTTTTCGAGATGACGGCTGCGAATTTGCCGGACAGCAGGATCAAAAGAACCGACTCCGGGTAAGACAATAGCGTCAGCTTTTTCGATATCCAGGGGAGAATCGGTAATTTTTGGCACTGCACCCACGGTTTCCAGTCCTTTACAGGCAGAGTGCAGATTTCCCATGTCGTAATCGATGACAGCGATTAAGGTCATTGCTATATACTGATTGGGCGATGACCTTATTTTAGAGCAATCACGCCGCTAAATTAGGTCTTGACTCAAAATGTGGTCATCTATCTAACTCACGATCTAGATTTTGCAGTTACCCGCGTAAATTCCACCAAGATTTGGCTGAAAAGTTACGATAATGATAGGTGGGACTGGCATTTAATTCCTGAAAATGACGAAATTCCTGAAAATCTACTTTTAGAAATTATTGGTAGTAGAAAACCTATCCTATTTGTTGAAGGAGATAAAAAAGGTTTAGATTATTTCATCTTTTCACATCTGTTTAAAGACTATACTGTAATTCCTCATGGTGGATGCGCTGATGTCATTCAGGCAACTTGTTCATTTTCTCAATTAAAAAATCTTCATGGGCTAGATTGTAAAGGAATTATCGATCGAGACTTTAGAAATGATGAAAAAATTCAAAAATTAAAGGATAAAGCAATATTCTGTCTTGATTTTTCAGAAATTGAAAATATTTTATTATCAGAAGACGTACTGAAGATAGTAGGAGATTTTTTACACAGAGAAGATATATATAAAATTATAGAGAAGGCTAAAAATACAGCATTTACTCTGATGGAAAAAGAAAAAGAAAGGCTCGTTTCTTCTATTGTAGCTTTTCGCATTGAAGCTGCATTTAAAACATTTAATGACAAGGCAATTGGTGAAGAAAAACTAAAAGAATCACTTGATCAAATGGTATCTACAATTAATCTTCCATGCTTGTATCAAGAAACAAGCACAAAAATCAATAGGATATTAGAGAACCAAGATTATTCTGAAGCATTGCGTCTATATAATAATAAAGGATTACTTCCTCAAGTCTCAAATCTTTTCGGATTTCAAGGTAATGGATTAGTAGATTATATAAAAAGATTGATTCCCCGGAAGGAAAACGAAAAAATTATCAGAGCTTTGCGAAATTATCTCCCTGAATTGCCGACTATTAATCAAGATGAAGATATGTCTAAAAATTAGATTATTAACGCTCATGACAGTAATTCCGAGTAAACGTCATCGACCGGTCGGTCAAGAAACTGGTCAAACTAATCCTATTGAAAGATTAAATAATACCTTTCGACAAAGGATTTCTCGGCTGGTGAGAGAGAGTCTATCTTTCTCTAAAAAAATGGCGAATCACGTTGGGGAACCCTTTGGTATTTTATCCATCACTACTACCGAATCATCACCGCTGGCTGGGGTCTGCTGCCAATCCTCTACGCCAATTCCTGGTATCTCTCGTAGCAGCTTCTCATCCATATCCCTTAAATTACCAGATTTCGTTCCCCCCCTGAACGGTTACGTTAACTTTTGTAAAAAAAACATCGTCTCTATCCTATTGTATAGCTAGACTAAAAATAGCTAGAAAAAGCAGTTAGATCGGCAAGAGGGAAAAGGTCAAAACCCTGACTAGAGGATGGTGGGTAAATAAACAAATAAGCCTGAATTACCGCTCTAAAATTAGCTTTACCGACAGCAAAAGACCAGATTAATCAGGCAAATATCGTCAAATAAACTAATCAATATAGCTTCTTAGGTGTCTGGGAGTGAAAAAAGACAGAGAACGGAGTTTTTCTAGTTTCTATAACTGCACTAATCAGAGACCTGGAACTTAGCTCTAAACCGACAACTAAATTATCAGGAGAATTGGGGTTATGCCGACTCTACACACGCTGACCAATGATAGTATCTCTTGTCCCTTGCCCGATCGCGTGGAGAACGTCAATTTCCACTACGAATTAGAAAATCAATTTCATCCCACCTACGGCCTCGAAAATCTGGGCATGAAAAATCTCGGTCGCGTTTATCGCAATCTTTCCGTACCGCAATTAGTCGAACAGGCGATCGAACGTCATGAGGGCGTTTTAGCCGATAATGGGGCTTTAGTGGTGGAAACGGGTAAATATACTGGTCGTTCCCCCAAGGATAAATTCATTGTCAAAGAAGCCACTAGCGAAAAGGAAATCGACTGGAATCAGCATAATGCCCCGATTAGCGAGGAAAAATTCCAGCAGTTATACCGAAAAGTCCTCGCCTATGTGCAGGGAAAAGACCTATATATCTTCGATGGTTACGTCGGGTCCGATCCTAATTGTCGCTTTGGCGTGCGCGTCGTCACCGAAATCGCCTATCATAACCTCTTTGCCCATCAGTTATTCCTCCGGCCCAGTGCGTTCGAACTAGCTGCCCATGAAACTGATTTTACCGTGATTGCCCTGCCGGGGTTACAGGGAGATCCCGAAGATGACGACCTGAACAGCGAAGCCTTTATCGTCCTCAACCTAGCCAAAAAAATCGTTCTCATCGGTGGCACTCGCTACGCTGGCGAAATCAAAAAATCCGTCTTCTCGATGATGAACTACCTGATGACCAAACAAGGGGTTTTACCGATGCACGGTGCCGCTAACATCGATAAACACGGTCATACGGCCCTCTTTTTCGGTCTCTCCGGTACGGGTAAAACCACCCTTTCCGCCGATCCTAAACGCAGCCTCATCGGTGATGATGAACACGGTTGGTCAGAAGACGGCATTTTTAACTTTGAAGGCGGTTGTTATGCTAAAACCATCCGTTTAAGTGCCGAATACGAACCCCAAATCTGGGCGGCGATTCAATTTGGCACTATTCTCGAAAACGTGATCCTGTCCCCCGATAATCGCCTTCCCGACTACGATGATGGACGTTTGACCGAAAACACCCGCGCCGCCTATCCCCTGCGTTATATCCCTAATTGTGCCGTATCTGGCATGGGAACCCACCCGAAAACTATTATCTTCTTAACGGCCGATGCTTTTGGGGTACTGCCGCCAATCGCCAAATTAACCACGAACCAGGCGATGTATCATTTCCTCTCTGGTTATACTAGCAAATTAGCGGGAACGGAACGGGGAATCACTGCCCCACAGGTGACTTTTTCCAGTTGTTTCGGTCAATGTTTCTTCCCCCTCTCACCCCTCGTCTATGCCCAAATGTTAGGGGAACGTTTAGAACAACACCCCGAAACCTCCGTTTATCTAATTAATACTGGTTGGTCTGGCGGTCCCTACGGAGTCGGCGATCGCATTTCGATCAAACACACCCGCGCTATGGTTTCGGCCGCTTTAAATGGCGATTTAGAGGAAGTCGTTTGCCATCCTCATCCCATCTTTCAAGTTCTCGTCCCCGAAATTGTCCCCGGAGTTCCCAAAAAAATCCTCGACCCGCGACAAGCATGGCAAGATGGCGAATCCTACGACCTACAGGCGCGAGAATTAGCCCATCGTTTCGTGGAAAATTTCCGTCAATTTACCACTGCCTCCCAAGAAATAATTGCAGCCGGTCCAATTTGGGAATAGCAACATCAAGGAATCGGTTATTAACTAGGGTTTGCGGCAAAAAGTTGGCTGGTGGGGTTAGGAGTCAGTAGCCGGTCGTCGGTCGTCGGTCGGGGAAGTCAGAATAACGGAATGACCTCGCGCACTGGGAAGCAAAACCCTTTGCGATCGCCTCCAGAAAGTGCCAGGGTTTTGAGTCTCTCGGATCGATTTCTCAACGTTTGTTTCTGGCACTTTTTGAGCCCAAAAAGTGCCAAAACCGTTTTCTAGTCAAGCTTCCAGTAATTTTCAGCCAGCCCTAAGTAGGGTTTGGTTTTAGCTGGCTTAATCTCGCATCCTGCGGGATATTTTATGATCGGGTTTTCATCGAAAATTTGGGTCTGAAACCCCGCCGTTTTACGGCGGCTTTACTGTTAAATATGAGCATCGTTTACGAAATATATGCTTAAATGTGAGACATGGAAAAAGCCTATTCGTTTCGATTTTACCCCACACCAACACAAGAGTCGCTATTGCGGCGCACTTTGGGCTGTGTAAGATTAGTTTACAATAAAGCTCTCCACGAACGAACACAAGCATGGTACGAAAGACAAGAAAGAGTAGGCTACGCTCAAACTTCTTCAATGCTAACCGATTGGAA
>SFCA01000217.1:0-7035 GCA_007095475.1 Microcystis aeruginosa Ma_QC_C_20070703_M131
AAATATACCATCATTGCGGCATCAAATGGAGCTTGGGGTTTGATAGTTTGTTAGCCCAATAAAGTATTGTAGGTAAGGGTTTTCCCTAATTTGTTCGACGGTTTCTCTATCACTTATTCGTATCCGCTCAATAAGTAGGGGTAGTAGAGAAAAAAAGGTAAGCAAGGGACACGCAATATAATAGAATATGACACATGACGCAAAAACTAGATTCGAGCAAGAAATCAGGAGAAGAGATACTGCAAACCATCGAGCCAAAAGGGATTGCAGACGAATCAATGCGTCGGACAGTAGAAATATTACTGAACTTAATAGAGCAACTACAAGCAGAAGTCAAAGAATTACGAGCAGAAAATCAACAGTTAAAAGACGAAAACAACCGTCTCAAAGGAGAACAAGGCAAGCCAGACATCAAAGCCAACAAGAAAGGGTTGACCAACAATCAGTCATCAGAGAAAGAGAGAAAAACTCCAAAAAAGCACAATAAAGGCAGTAAGAACGGGACTATAAAAATAGATAGAGAAGAAATAGTAAAATACCCCCAAGATAAACTGCCAGCAGACGCAGAGTTTAAAGGCTATCAAGAAGTAATCATCCAAGACATCACCCTGGCAACCGACAACATACTATTCCGGAAAGAAAAATACTACTCACCCTCAGCAGGAAAAACCTATTTAGCAGAACTGCCTTGCGGTTATGAAGGAGAATTTGGACCTGGAATAAAAGCCTTAGTAATTAGCCTATACTACGGGGGCAACATGACCCAAGGCAAATTATTAGAGTTTTTAGAAGATATTGGCATATCCATATCAGCCGGATATCTATCGAACCTACTGATTAAAAACCAAGTGGAGTGTGAAAGCGAGAAAAATGAAGTATATGCGTCAGGACTAGAGAGCAGTCATTGGCAACACTTCGACCAAACTGGTGCGCGGGTGGGTGGGGTGAACTATACCACTAATGTAATATGCAACCCTTTCTATACAATCTACTTGACCACTGCCAAAAAAGACAGATTGAGTGTAGTCAAAGTATTGCAAAATGCCCCAGAACTGGAGTTGATTCTCAATCAACTTACAGACAACTTACAAAGAGACTTTCCAAATCCCAACTAAATGGAAAAATGCTCTGAAACTATTACCTCAAGAAACTGTGTTGAGTGCAGCAGAGTTTAATGCCTACTTGATACATATCTACCCAAACTAGGTTCTCAGCACCGGACTCGAATTATAGAAGCAGCAGCGATTGCTTTCTATCATCAACAAACTGATTGGCCAGTAGTGCCAACTCTGGTCTGTGATGATGCTCCCCAATTCAAATTACTGACTGATAATATTACTTTGTGTTGGGTACATGAGGGACGACATTATAAGAAGTTGACTCCTTATGTTGCTTGTCACCAAAAAGCTCTTGATCAATTCCTGGATGATTTCTGGGATTACTACCGAGACTTGCTGGCTTACAAAGATGCACCCAGTCAACAGATGGCAGAAAAACTCCGATCTGAGTTTTGGAAACTTTTCGATACTCAAAGCGGTTATCAACAGTTAGATGAGCGAAAACAATTAACCCTGCTGAAAATTTCGGAGTTGCTTTTGGTCTTAGAGCATCCCGAATTGCCCTTGCATAATAATCCGGCGGAGTTAGCTGCTAGGACGATGGTGCAGCGACGTAATATTAGTTATGCTACTCAAACTCTTGAGGGGACTCAGGCTTGGGATACTTTTATGTCCCTTGTTGCTACTACTCGGAAATTAGGAATCAGCTTTTTTGAGTATGTTCGTGACCGCATTTCTCAACTTGGTAATATTCCCTCTTTGGCAACTATTATTCGTGAGCAGTCTTCTCTCAATCACTTTGCTTGTTCATGAATACCAGAATAACTCCTGACCCCGATATATTGAGGGGATACAAGATCTTTTTATCATCTTTACTGGGATCTAAAAGCGATCGCTAATGGTCACTTTAACACTATTGGGGCTAATAAACTAGCTGAGGGTAGATTTGCCAGGCGAGATTTGCGAACTCATCAGCAGATGCGGAGGGATTTTCGTCAATGGCATTGACAAGCTTGTGAACAGTTGGGAAAAGAGCGGGTTAAAGCGGTTTATCGGCGGTGTTATGGGGCAGATTGGTCATTAATCGCCCAAATTCTCTATCCTTCGCCCCGTTCCTTGGCCGTGATGATTATGGAGTCGGCTAATCCCGTTTGGTGGCGAGTTTTGGGGATTACTCCTTTGAGCACGACTAGCCAGATTGAGAACAATTATAAAACTCTCTTGTGTTATTGGCATCCCGATCGCAATTCCCATCCCAATGCTACAGAAATCACCGCCCATCTTAATCGCGCCTACGATTGTTATCAAAGTTTTCAGGAGATGAGTAGTCAAGATAATGCCGCTTTCTGGACGAAAATCCGTCGCTGGATTCCTTACTCTAGACCTCCTGCAAAAGTAAGTTATCGAGCCGCTATCGGGTCAAAATATCTAAAAGCCCCGATAAATTGGACATAATCCTCGGTTTTATGGATAGGATAGTTGTCTCTTGTCTTTTTTCTCCTCCTGTATCCTGTATCCTGTCTCCTTACCTAACGGAAGATTTTTGATTTTTGCAGGAGCTCTTCTGATTACAGCCTTTCTCACAAAACAGACACTCCACACCCGGCCTCAAAAAAAATTTTTCAGCAAACCCTATTTATCTGGTATTAACCCTGAATAGCCATCGTTGACCCTTTCGATGAGCGAATCATTAATAATTTCTTTGTAAACGGCAAAACCGATAAAAAATTTCTATCAAAAAACTGGCAAAAATTGGCAGGACGAAAAATGCTGATCAGCTTGGAACATCTGAGATAGAGCATCGTCAATCTGGACATTCAAAATGTCACCAACTTGCCGTGATCCCGGTGCTAATGGTCAGAGGGAGACTTGCATGATTTCAAAATCTAAGTTAATCTCACCTAAAAGTCACCTTTAGGTATTTTGACTAAAAAGTAAAGTTGCTTAACTTCTACTCTAGCCTCAAGGCTAATGCTGAAAGCTAGACTCATCGGTTTAATCCACTGGCTCTAGCTAACTCTTTACACCACAGGAGGTCTGTTTGAAAGAGACTTTTACCCACAACCCCATGACATCCGCTACCTCAGAGCAGAATTGCACCGCTGAGTCTAAGCGAGTCCGTTACTCAGTTGCTCTGCTGGGATTAGCACTCTCTCTGGGAGTACCTAGCATTCTCAACTCCACCTCAGAATCAGCCCAGGCCGCCAATTCTGTACCCTTAGAATGGGAAGTGATCGACCTGTCCCAAAAAGCCAAGGATGCGGGGAAAAAACTAAAAGAACCGCAAATAATCCAATCCCAAGCACTTGCTACCGTCAAATTCATCGCCACATCAGTGGTCGAGCATCAGGTAAAACCGGGAGAATCCCTGTGGAGTTTGGCCGACACCTATGAAACCACCCCCACAGCGATCGCTACCAGTAATAATCTCTCCCCCCAATCCGATCTGATTATCGGACAAACCTTAAAAATTCCCACTCCTGAGCAGTTGCCCCCGGCAGCCCCGGCAGCAACTCCTGAGCAGTTGGATAGTTCTTCTGCTAGTCTGCGTCAAACCCGTCAACGTCTTCAAGAAAGTTTGGCCGCCTTACGAACCGAGGAAACCCCCCATCAGTCCAATTCTGGGGAAACGGTGATCGTCACTGAAACTACCGCTCTCCTTCCCGATAATTCGCCAACTGGTGTCGAGATTCCCGTTATTGCTCCTGAAGAATCCCCCCAACCAACCAGCCAGGTGATCCCGATTGCCGTTCCCACCCCTGAAAGCGATCGCCCGACAGCAGCAATTCCCGTTAATCCTCGCTTGACAAGCAGACAGGAAATTCCCAGCGTCGCCCGACGAAATCCGGCTCCTGTTACTGAAATTCCCGCCGTTACCACTCCCAGGGTCATAGTTCCCTCAGAAAACCAAGTTTATCGGGTTCGGCCAGGGGATACCTTAAACACGATCGCTCGTGTTCTAGGCATCACCCCCGGCGAATTAGCCAGGGAAAACGGCATTGATAACCCCAACCGGATTAAAGTTAATCAAAGCCTAGTGATTCCCGACCGCTCTGCCAACCCTAGAGTTAATCAAAATCTTGCCCCTTTGGTCGGCGATCGCCCGAAACTGTCCTTTAACCCCAGCAATCGGCAAAATTTGCCCGCCGCCGCCACCACCACGGGGACGGAAGAATTCCCCGAAAATATCACTGGCAGCTATCGGGAAAGATTGCGCCAAGAGGTGGCTAATCTGCGGGAAACTAACCTTTCGGAAACCCAGAAAAGTATCGCTATTCCCGTCGATAATCCCGCAGAAACCCTCGATGATCGGCAAATAACCCCTAATCCCCAATGGACAGCCATTCGTTCGCGTTCTAACCAAAGCACCCCCCCACAGATTATCGGTTCGGCTCCTACCAATGTGGAAGAATATAATGACCGCCTACGAATTCCCGTCGGCGAAACCGTAGAACCTTCCCTTCCTCCCCTCACTAATCCTGATGAGTATTTACCTAATCCAGCCCCCATTTTTACTGGCTTTATCTGGCCCACTAGAGGTGTGTTAACCTCCGGTTTCGGTTGGCGCTGGGGCAGACCTCATCGCGGCATCGATATCGCCGGTCCAGTGGGTACACCAGTTGTGGCGGCGGCTGCCGGTGAAGTAATCTCCTCCGGTTGGAATTCGGGCGGTTATGGCAATCTGGTGAAACTGCGTCACCCCGATGGTAGCACCACTCTCTATGCCCATAACAGCCGTCTGCTGGTGCGTCGCGGCCAAACTGTTCAGCAGGGCGAACCAATCGCTCAAATGGGTAGCACTGGCTTTAGCACTGGACCCCACCTCCATTTCGAGGTTCACCCCTCCGGCCAGGGAGCAGTCAATCCCATCGCTTTCCTGCCAGGCAGACGTTAAAGATGCCCCCAAAGGGAAGATTTTTTCTTCCCTTTTTTGCTCTTGTGCAATTGGGTGATTGTGTGTTATTATTGGTAACTGTGTAAACAACGGCTTAGTAGCTCAGTTGGTCAGAGCAGGGGACTCATAAGCCCAAGGTCGGCAGTTCAAATCTGCCCTGAGCCATATAGAAAATAAGCAACCCAGCAAGGATTCGATGAAATCCCCCCGAATTATTTTGGGTGTTTTTGGGTCAGTTTGGGACAAGAATTGGGGTAAATGAAGTTGATAACTGATAACTGATAACTGATAACTGATTAGCGGGCGGAAATTTGGATCGTTTCTGGTTTGCTTAAATCGCCGGTAATAGTTAAACTGCGCCGATTAGCGTTGAGGTGACGGACAATTTTATAGATAGCTTCAACTTGGTCACTAGCGCCGATTTTGGCCGCTAGAGTGGCTAGGTCGAGAGCAGTCCCCGTTTCCCGAACAACTTGCACGATTTTTCTTTGTAAATCCAGAATGGAAGCGGCGGCTTTTTTCCCCGCTTCTACCCCGGGTTGATGGTAGGCGTTAATGTTAACTAAACTAGCATAGAAACTAACGGCCCTTTCGTAGAGGGCGATTAAAGCCCCCACCTGACGGGGAGTCACCTCTGGGATAGTGATAGTGATAGAGTGACGACTATTTTCGTATAAAGCTTGTCGAGTACCTTGCAGTAATCCTGAGAGGAAATCGCCAGCAGTGGAGCCGGTTTCCACTGCCATGGAATCTCCTTGTCGGTCTTTTAACACTTCAATAAAAGTGGCGAAGAAATTGGGAATCCCTTCGCGTAATTGTTGAACGTAGGCGTGTTGGTCTGTGGAACCTTTGTTACCATAGACGGCGATACCTTGGTAAACCTTATTGCCATCAAGGTCTTTTTCTTTACCGAGGGACTCCATGACCAATTGTTGCAGATAGCGGCTAAAGAGATAGAGACTGTCTTTGTAGGGCAGAATCACCATATCTTTCTCTCCCTTGCCATTGCCCTCATGATACCAAGCTAGAGCCAGTAGGGCGCTAGGATTTTTTTTCAGGTTATGGACGCGGGTGGCGATATCCATTTCTTTGGCCCCGGCTAACATTTCATCAATGTCGATACCCTGCAAAGCGGCCGGGAGAAGACCGACAGCGGATAGTTCTGATGTACGACCACCGACCCAATCCTGCATGGGGAAACGAGTTAGCCAATCTTGGGCGTATTTGTCCAGTTGGCTACCAGGCATGGTGACGGCGACCGCGTGTTGCGGAAAGTCTAAATCCAGTTTTTCGTAAGCGTTGCGGACTTCTAACATTCCGTTTCTCGCTTCGGGAGTGCCGCCGGATTTACTGGTGACGATAACGAGAGTGGTAGCTAAGGGTAAATGGGCTAGGGTGCGATCGATGCCTTTGGGGTCGGTATTATCAATAAAAGCAATCTCTAAGGGGGGAAAATCGGGTGCTAGAGCCTCGGCAACGAATTGGGGACCCAAAGCAGACCCCCCGATGCCGACACAGAGAATATCGGTGAATTTTGACCGATTGGGCGGCTTAATCGCTCCAGAGTGAATTTTCTTGACAAATTCTTTGATCTGTGCTATGGGTTCGGTGATTTCGTCCCGCAATTCCTGGTTAGGAGCGAGTTCAGGAGCGCGCAGCCAGTAGTGGCCGACCATACGCTGTTCGTCGGTATTGGCGATCGCACCCTGTTCTAAAGCTGTCATATCTTGGAAAGCACGCTCAAATTTTGCTTCTAGACCTTTGAGAAAAGCCTCATCAAAGGGAATCCGACTGACATCGAGATAAAGTTCTAGGTTAGGGTGATAGTATAACCAATCTTGGTAACGTTGCCAGAGTTGCAGATTATCCATAAAAAAAAGCGAAATTTTTGTTTAATTACTCGTTTAGGGGAGATAGGATTCTATCCTCTCCAATCATCATACAGGTAGTTTTAGACTAGAAGTTGACATCCTCGCCGCCGTAAAACGGACGGCGATTCCCAAACCTCACGATTTGGGTTTCTGCTTCTTTCCCGAAGGATTTTTCGCACCTGCCTTAACAGATTTACTCTGTTCTGGTCTT
>SFCA01000218.1:0-6407 GCA_007095475.1 Microcystis aeruginosa Ma_QC_C_20070703_M131
TGCGGATATGTGGAAGATAGAGACAAAATGGCGGCCTTGAATATACTCAAAAAAGCTACGATAGGGCATATCGGAAGCTGGTCGTCAGACCTAAACGCTTGGGGAGATTTAAGCTCTATTTTGGTTGGTAGAAATACCTGCTAAGACAACTTGAGTCAGTGAACCAAGAATCCCTCGCATAAGCGCGACGGGAGTGTCAACATTGACATTAACTTATCAAAGTCAATCCTTGAATGTTTCGGGGCTCTTGGATACTGGCTCTAGTGTTAATGTGTTGCCCTATGAAATGGGTTTAGCTTTAGGTGCAGTCTGGGAAAATCAAAGGCTATCTCTGCCATTAGGAGGTAATTTAGCTAGATTTGAAGCTCGTGCATTGGTTGTTAAAGCTACTGTTGAGCAATTCCCCACCGTAGATTTAGCCTTTGCTTGGACACAAGATAAATATGCGCCGCTAATACTAGGACAGATGAACTTTTTTCTTGCCTTTGATGTCTGTTTTTACAGATACGACTTAGCATTCGAGATTAGTCAAAAATAGTTTGACTAGAGAAAAAAGAGGTGCGTTACATTTCATTAACTAAGCAACCAGCGATCGCAGTTTCACCTCAAGCGATCGCCCTATGAAAAGAGATTAATTTGTCTAAAGATTTGCTAAACTGAGGACAATAATCGCTTATTTTCAAGGTGTTAACTAAATGTGGTGGCAAAGTTCTCGGTTAGACCGTATTGAAGCCAGTCTAGAGGCAAGTCAGCAGCGAATAGAGCGAATAGAAAGCAATATTGACAGATTAGCAGCAATCAGTGAGGCAACGAATCGGCGTATTGATCGGTTTGTGGAAGCTACTGCTCAACAAATGGAGGAATCTAAGGCTCGTATTGACCAACTGCAACAAGGGATGGAACAGCTTCAGCGTGCAGTTGGCTATTTTTTAAGTCAGGACGGTAACTAACGATCGCCTTTTCAAAAATCAAAAAACCCCGTTAGCTTACAATCACTTGCTTCAATGAATGAGCATGGTACTACGGCTAGAGAAAAAAGAGGTGTGTTACATTTCATTAACGCACCCTACCAGAGCGGCGTACTACCAGAGCGGCGATCGCTAAAGGAGATATCCTCAATTATCGCTTACCCAATCAAGGTCAAGCAGCATTCAAGACTGTGAATTTACATTATCCGAAAGACCAAAAACCAGACCAACCACACTACTAATTAAACCACCTACTGCACTACCATATTTATGGGTTGATTTAAACGAGACATTATTTTAGTTAAGTCGGATAAATCATCCCAACTTCTCATTTGTGTTTTAAATCCTTCCCACTCATCATGTACTTCCTTAAACTGCGGATTCGCATCATACAGTTTAAGAAGTTCCTCTGTTTTAGCTTGAGCTACCTGTAGAACCTCATCGGGAAATGGTAGGATTTTGATATTTCCTGAACTTTCTAACTTCCTTATATCTCCAAGCGTCCGAGCGTTTCTTCGATCATATTCGGATAATATCTTTGTGTAGGTTTCATGGCAAACAGCCTCAAATATTCTTTGATACTCTGGTGGCAAATTTTCCCAAGCATCTTTGTTGACTTGCACATCAAAAGTTGTGCTTGGTTCCCACCATCCAGGATAGTAGTAGTATTTAGCTCCTGCTTTATGCAAATTTAACTGAAAGTCATCGTGCGGTCCAATCCATTCAGCAGCTTGTATAGTGCCTTTTTCAAGCTCGGTAGATATTTTTTCTATTGAGAGTGCTTTTCCAAAAATCTTTTTATCTGTATTGATACCGAAATAATCTGATAATACATCTGCTCCCAATCCAGGAATACGCATAATTAACCCATTGAAGTCTGCAACTGTATTAATCTCTTTCTTAAACCAACCTCCCATCTGTCCCCCTGTCGCTCCTGCTGGAAAAGGAATTACATTCAAACCTATTTCTCTGTAAAGACTTTGTATATAAGTTAGCTGGTCGTTAGGATCTTTTTTATATGAGAGCCAAGCAGTTTGTTCTTGAGGACTCAACCCGAAAGGAACAGCACAACCAAAGTAGAGGGGTCTATATTTTTCTTGTTCATAATAAATTCCACTAAATCCGCATTGAATATCTCTTCCCGCACTTACTTTTTGTAATATTTCCTCCGTTAGTATGTCTCCAGTTGTATCAACTTCGATAATAAATTGACTGTTGGTTATTGCTTTAATACGTTCACTAATCATTAATGGAGCGTCAAAAAGAATTACTTTGTTCTTTGTGCTTTCTCCTAAAAAGCTAACCATCTTCCATCGAACAGATGGTTGATATTGACGAACAAACCAACCAGCCGTCCCAGTCGCAATGGCTGTAGCCGTTCCGATAGCTGCATACACAACAGTTCTACGGCTTACAGGTATAGGTTGTTTCGGTTGTTTAACCGGTGGTGGAGCTTCTCCATTTACAGGTATAGGTTGTTTCGGTTGTTTAACCGGTGGTGGAGCTTCTCCATTTTCTGTAGCAATATTGACTGCAAGTGCTTTAAATCTGCCACCAGTAGTTGCAATTGTTTTAATATCGCTATCGTCTTCAGGAGTATTATTTACAATTGCTTCTAATAGCAAGGATAGCTCTTTTTCTTTATCTTCACCTATAGATTTACTAATGCTTTTGGGAAAATTTCTAGCATATTCCTGAAGTTCGCCCCACCTGCCATGATAGGGGTTGCCATTTCTAAGTTCCTGTTCAATACCCAGAAGGCAATCCCCTACTTGCTCAAAATACTTTATAACCCGTTTTCGATCTTCATCCTCAGATTGCTTCAAGCGATCGCTGACTTCAAATAATTTGGTTACAATTTCAACTAATTCTCCTAGCATTTCTGTATCTCAATATACTTTTTGCACAATTCTGCCGACTGTATAACACTGCTGAGAGTAAAGATAATTGGAAACTTTCAGCATATCACACCATTTTAGCGCCATCGCCGGAACTTTTCCCCATATCATAACTAAAAGCGTATTAGCCAGAGCATATCCCTAACAACAAGCTGCAATAAAATAGACTTTTCGGGAAGTCTAGCACTAATTGCTTCAGTCCACCCCACAATTACCTAATTTTCGGGGAAAAAGTGCCTAAAATTTCCCCTTGATCGCTCTTATGGCCGGCACTTTTTGAGGGCAGAAAAATCTAAAAATCTTAGCCAACAAGGTTTTTAGATTTATTCAGCCAACCCTAAGTTAAATTTTGAGTTGATCGATTAAATCGCGCATAATTTTGGCCGAATTATGTAACTGTTGGGTTTCTCTGGGACTGAGGGCAAGATTCAGGGTTTTAATCACTCCTTTCTCGTTAACCACCGAGGGAATACTTAAACACACATCTTTGAGACCGTATTGACCATCGAGGAGAGTGCTAATAGTCAGAATTCTTTCTTGGGAACGTAAAATTGCTTTAACGATATCCGTGGTAGCTAAACCGATCGCATAGCTAGTATAACCCTTGCGTTTGATAATTTCATAGGCGGCGTTTTTAACCTGAAGAAAAATTTCTGTTAAGCTTTCTTGGTCGGCTGCGCTTAAATCCTGCCAATCTCTTTCTAGTAACCTTGCTCCTCCGATATTAGCCGAACTCCAGACAGCAAGCTCACTATCCCCGTGTTCACCGATAATATAAGCGTGGACGTTACGCGCATCTACATGGAGTTGGGTGGATAAAAGAGAGCGTAAACGGGCAGAATCTAGCACCGTACCCGAACCAATCACCCTAGAGGGCGGAAAATTGGTGATTTTCAAGGTAACATAGGTCATGATATCGACAGGATTACTCACCACCAAAATCAAAGCACTGGGGCAGTAAACAGCCACATCCTCCAGAATACGGCGAAAAATCGCCACATTTCGCTCAAGGAGATGTAATCTGGTTTCTCCCTCTTTTTGGGCGGCCCCAGCAGTAATAATCACCACATCGGCATTTTGTCCCACATCGGCCACGGTTCCCATTTTCAAGTCTGTGGGTTCAATAAAAGGCATTCCGTGCCTTAAATCCATCACTTCCCCTTCGACTTTATCCGTGGCGATATCTTGCAGAATTAATTCATCAAAACAGTCTTGAATTAACATCGAGTAAGCGCAGGCCATCCCCACCTGACCAACACCGATAATTACCCCCTTGCGAGGACGCAGAGGAGCGGGTTTTTCAGCGTAGGGATTGGGAGTAAATATTTTATCTAGCATAGATTTTTGCAGTTAATGGCTCGGTAAGCTCATTTTAAGGGGAAAAGGTTAATATCAGGTAAAAGGAGACTATAAAGAGATTTTGAGGACGTTACCGGCCATTTTTTTCTGGTTAGTGGTCGGACGAATTTCTTGTCTTTATTCCCTGACCTCTAGTTTAAGAGAATTGAGGGCCGCTGACAGCTTCAGGCTATATCCTAAAATTAGGGATAAAGTGACAGTAGGAGGCGAACCGATGATCTATCACATCACTACCGAAAGAGGTTGGCAAATAGCTCGTGAAATGGGGGAATATCGGGCGTATTCCCTAAAAAATGAGGGATTTATCCATTGCTCCACCTTAGAACAAATTCCGAAAGTTGTGGCCGCTTTTTATCAAAATCAGCCAGACTTGCTGGTTTTAGCCATTTCTCCTGAACAATTGCAGTCCCCGGTCAAATGGGAGCAGCCCCAGCATCCTAACCCAGAAAATGCCACTCTAGAGCTAGAAAAAGAGACCTTTCCCCATATTTACGGTGCTATCAACCTAGAATCGGTAGTTTTTGTCAAACCCTTACAGGAGTTGCTCAATTCCTAGAACTAAATCATCTAACTCTTGGTAATCGGGGAGAGTAGTATCGATGCTCAACCCGCGCCGAATCACGAGGCGATCCCACTGTGGTCGCGATAATAGCTCGCTAAAGTAGCGAGCCTTGAAAATTAACAAATTTGCCTCTAGACCCGTCTTAATGCGCCCTAAATGGGGCAATCCGAGCAGATTTGCTGGGGTGAGGGTGACACTATTTACCCAGTCAGCGTAGGGTGTATCGAGATGGGCAATCCGCACCGCTTGGGTAAAGACTTCTAAACCATCGTGATCCCCAAAACCATAAAAGGGATCGCGACAGTTATCACTGGCAAAAGCCACCGGAATTCCCGCTTTTTTCATCTCTTTTATCTTAGTTGTTCCGCGCCAAAAAGGGGTTTTTTCCTCTTGACGATCCTGTAGGTAGAGATTGCACATCGGCAAGCTAACGATAGCAATGCCCGCATTTTTGACTAAATTTAGGGTTTCTTGGATTATTTCAGGGGATTGTACCGCTAAACTGCAACAGTGACCACAGATGATTTGTCCAGAAAATTGCTCTTTGATAGCAGTACGAGCGATCGCTGCTAAACAGGTAGAATCGGGGTCGCCGTTTTCATCCAGATGAAAATCGAGATTTAAACCCCTTTCTTGGGCTAATTTGAAGGTAATATCAATTTGTGACTGTAAATCGGGATTTGTGTAGGCTACTCCCCCTAATATGCCCCCAAATTCGGCGATTTTATCGGCTAAGGCCGCTCCCTCGGAGGTTTGATAGTAGTCAAGGGAAACTAGAGAAACCGCTTGCAGGGTGATTTTACCGGCCCATTGTCGTTGCAATTCTCCCAAAGCAGTTAAGCTAATCTGTGCCTGTTGACCAAAAGAGTCGATATGGGTGCGAATAGCGGCGGTTCCGTGGGCATAACTGCATTTAACGCCGAATTCCATGCGACGATACACATCCTCTAAGCGCCACTCCCGTCGGGAATCCTCTAGGGCCATTTTTAAGGCGCTGTCAAAAGTGCCATCATGGTTAGGACAACGCTGCCAACTATGACCTTTATCGAGATGGGTGTGCATATCGATAAAACAAGGAAAAATAATCTTTTTTTTGAGGTCGATGACGGGAATATTATCTTCGGGGGGGATTGTTGAGGTGATGCGATTAATGTAACCGTCATTAATTTCCAGATTAACTAAGGTTAATCCCTCGGAGGTTTGGGGAGAGAAACTCCCATTTTCTAGCAGGGAAACGGGAATATGGGCATTTTTGAGCCAGTAGCGCTCGCTTGAGGGAATCATAAGACCTCTGGTAAAAATCAAAAATTGTTGTTAGGGTTAGGAGTCGGTCGTCGGTGCATCTCACATTTGCAGGAATACCGACAATCAGCAATTATCAGTAACTCTTAGATGATTACAAATGTATCAGCAGCTGCGTGTAAGCATCCCACCGAAAAACTAATGCGCGGGGGGTTTGGGGGCGGCGCCACGCCCCCAACGGGGGGTTTGGGGGGTAGAACCCCCCAAAAGCTTGGATTGAGTGATAAAATCGGAAGTAATGCCCAATCTTAGCCGAGAGTTTCCCCGTCAAAATCCCAATTGGTAGATGTACAAAAATGAGATGCAGCCTCGGTCGTC
>SFCA01000219.1:0-50065 GCA_007095475.1 Microcystis aeruginosa Ma_QC_C_20070703_M131
ATTACTTCAGGTGCCACGGTTATTTATGCTGATGGGAATAATAGTGTTGTTGACTTATCTAATTTAACCAGTTGGAGTGATGACCAACCGGAAACTTCCAGTTTAAGTGCTACTAATGGCGGTACAGTCATCCTCGACAAACTAACTACTCTCCAAGGAATCGACCAAATCACCGCTAATACTGGTGGATACATCGACCTCAGCGACGTTACTACCCTCAATAGTAATAATACTCAAATTATCGCTGATGGAACGGGTAGCATTATCGACCTTTCTAACCTGACTAGCTTTACAGGTTTAACCTTTACCGCTACCAATGGTGGCGTTATCCGTGTTCGTCCCGTTTCCAGAGATGACGCTTACCTACTCAATGAAGATAGTACCCTCACAATTGCCGCTGCACAAGGCGTATTAGCTAACGACATTAACATTACCGGACAACCTCTCAGCGTTGAAACTGTCACCTCCACCAATCACGGAACCCTCAGTCTCGCTGCTGATGGTTCATTTACCTACACCCCCAATGCGGATTATGTCGGTACAGATAGCTTTACCTATCGTGTTTTTGGTGCCGATGCTTTAGTCAGTATTTCAACCGTGAATTTCACCATCAATAATGCTAATAACGACACGCCAACAAATATTCAACTCACTAATTATAATATCAAAGAAAACAGTCCTAATAATACAATTATCGGGCAATTTAGCATTAGTGACCCTGACCCCAATGATACCCATACCTTGACTTTAATTGATGATGCAGGGGGACGCTTTAAACTGTTTGGAAATCAATTACAAGTGGCTAACAGCAGTTTATTGGATTATGAAACAAATACCAGTCATAACATCACTATTAAAGCCACTGATGCAGGTAATTTAAGTTTAGAAAAAACCTTGACAATTACGGTAGTTAATGTTAATGAATCTCCGACAAATATCCAACTGAGTAAGAATAGTATTGAGGAAAATAGTGTCAATAATACAGTTATCGGCACATTAAACACCACTGATCCTGATGTAAATGATACCTTTACTTACAGCTTAGTTGATAATGCAGGGGTACGTTTTGCCATTAATGGTAATCAGTTAATTGTCGCTGATGGAACTAAATTAGATTACGAAACTAATCAAAAGCATACTATCACTATTCGGACGCAAGATCAAGGCGGATTAACCTACGATAAATCTTTTGATATTAACCTAATTGATGTGGCTGATTCTAGTGTAATTGCTTTCAGTCAAGCTACTTATACAGTCAAAGAAGACGGAACACCTATCAACGAGATTACCCTAACCCGTAGCCTGAATAAGCAGGGAGAAGTCAGCGTTACTGTTACTCCTAGTAATGGTACAGCAACAGCACCTAATGACTACAATAATGCACCGATTACAGTCACTTTTGCTGACGGTGAAACCGAGAAAACTATCACTATACCCATTGTCAAAGATACTGCTTATGAAGGTAACGAAACCCTCAACCTAACCCTCAGTAATCCCACGAATGGCGCAACATTAGGAACGCAAAAAACAGCCATTTTAACCATTGTTGATACTCCTATCACTTATTATCTAACTACGGCGACAACTTGGACAGATGCACAGGTACAGGCGCAAGCAATGGGAGGTAATTTAGTTACCATTAATGATGCAGCAGAAAATCAGTTTTTAGTCAATGCTTTTGGTAGTAATGAATCATTTTGGATAGGATTTACTGATGCAGTACAAGAAGGAGATTGGAAATGGATTAATGGTGAACCTGTTACTTATGTTAATTGGTCTGTTACAGAACCAAATAATGTAGGAAATGAGGACTATGGGATTATTAACGATCCTTACGATCCTGGTCCTAGCGAAAAATGGTATGATTTGCCAAATAATCCGCCTTCTCATTTTCCTCCTCAATTAAAAGGAATTATCGAAGTTCTCAATGGAACATCTACCATTTCTATCGCTGATACCACCATTAATGAATCTCAAAGTCAAGCAACTTTCACGGTTAAATTAACAGGAATTAGCCATCAAATTTTTACCGTTGATTATAGCACCAATGACGGAACAGCCAAAGCAGGAGAAGACTATACTGCTGTCAATGGAACATTAACTTTTAATGCAGGAGAAAGTCAGAAAACTATCACTGTTCCTATCACTAATGACTCTAGTTATGAAGGGAATGAAACCTTTACTCTTAAGCTCTCTAATTCTACTGGTGGCGCAGTTTTAGGAACAAATGCAGCCACAATAACGATTGTTGATAATGATGTTCCTGAACCTGGAATATTAGCCTTTAGTAATGCTCAATTTAGCGTTAATGAAGACGGAACACCTGTTAATGTTGTCACCATCAATCGTACAAATGGCATTGATGGACAAGTTAGCGCAACTATCAACCTAAATAACAACACTGCAACAACACCCAATGACTACAATAATAACCCGATTACAGTAACATTTGCCAACGGCGAAACATCGAAAACGATTACTATTCCAATTGTTGATGACATTCAATTTGAAGGCAATGAAACCATTAATATAACTCTAACAAATGTTACAAGTGGCGCAACTATTGGCACACAAGATAAAGCAACTTTAACTATTGTTGACAACGAAATTAATCAGGGAATCACTCTTGATGAAGGACAAACAAAACTGATTAATAATACTGTCCTTAAAGCTGTTGAAACGAATAAACAACCCACAGACATTATTTATACCTTAACTGATTTACCTGATAACGGTCAGTTAATTCTTAGCACGAATATCTTAAAACTAGGTGATACTTTCACTCAAGCTAATTTAGATAATGGTCTTTTAACCTATCAACATAATGGCAGTGAAACAACCTCTGATAACTTCAAATTTACCCTTGCCGATGTCAAAAATGAATTTCAGGTTAATACCTATACAACTAATAATCAAGGATTTCATGATAACTACCATCAATCATCAACAACAGCTTTAAAAGATGGTGGCTTTGTAATTGTTTGGTCATCCCAAGGACAAGATGGCAGTGATTGGGGAATCTATGGGCAACGTTACGACATTAATAGTAATAAAATAGGCAGTGAATTTCCAGTTAATACCTACACTCAAAATGCTCAATATAACCCCTCAATTACAGCTTTAAATAGTGGCGGTTTTGTTGTGGTTTGGGCATCTAAATTACAAGATGGAAGTGGTAATCCCATTTATGGACAACGCTATGATGCTAATGGCAATAAAGTAGGCAGTGAATTTCAAATTAGTACCTATACTCAAGATACCCAATGGTGGGAACCCTATCCTTCAGTAACAACTCTTAATGATGGTGGTTTCTTTGTCACTTGGGCATCTGAATCAGGAGATGTTAATGGTAATATTTATGGACAACGCTATGATGCTAATGGCAATAAAGTAGGTACTAATTTCCCAATTAATACTTATACCCCTGGAATCCAAATAGAAGCGGCCGCAATAACCCTAAATAATGGTGATTTAATCGTTGCTTGGCAATCCTATCCTCAAAATAATGGTCATTGGGGTCTTTATGGACAGCGTTATGACAACAATGGTAATAACTTAGGCAGTGAATTTCAAATTCATTCTAGTCCTTATTATGATTATTCTGAACCAAAAATAGCAGCCTTAACTGATGGTGGATTTGTTGTTACTTACGAATCTGGAGACTGGAATGGAAATGGTATTGATGGTAGTGGTTATGGTGTTCATGGACAAAAATTTGACTCCACTGGCAATAAAATAGGCAGGGAATTTCTAATTAATACTTATACCACTGGAAATCAATTTTATCAATCTGTAACTGCTTTAAGTAATGGTGGATTCTTAGAAGTTTGGCAATCTCAAAATCAAGATGGTAGTGGTTATGGTATTTATGGACAGCAATTTGACGCTAATTGTAATAGGATTGGTAATGAATTTGCCATAAATCAATACACTGCTAATAATCAATGGTTTCCTGCCATAACAACCTTAGCAGATGGAAGTTCTGTTATCATTACTTGGACATCAGAAAATCAAGATGGTAGTGGAAACGGTATCTATGCACGAAAATTTAATACCAGCGACCCACCTATTTCTACTTTTAACATCACCATTAATAATGTTAACGATACACCTACAGACTTACAACTGAGTAACAATAAAGTTGACGAAAATAGTCCCAATAATACTGTTATTGGTGTTCTAAATACTACTGACCCTGACGTAAATGATACCTTCACTTACACCTTATTAGATAATGCAAATGGTCGCTTTACTATTGTTGGTAATGAATTACGAGTTGCTAACAGTAACTTACTGGATGCGGAAACTAACACTAACCACAACATCACTGTTAAAGTTACAGATAAAGGCGGTTTAGATTTAGTCAAAACCTTTAATATTACTGTCAATAACCTTAACGAAATACCTACAGCTATTCAACTTAGTAACACCAACATCCCAGAAAATAGTAATAATGGAACAATTATCGGCACATTAACCACCACTGACCCTGATTTAGGTGATACCCACACCTACGAATTAATTAACAACGCCGATGGACGCTTTGCTATTAATAATAATCAATTAATTGTCGCTGATGGTAGTAAATTAGACTATGAAACTAATAGCAGTTATCCAGTTACCATCCGTAGTAAAGATTCAGGTGGATTAAGCTATGACCAATCTTTCATAATTAACCTAATTGATGTACCTGAACCCGGAACATTAGCCTTTAGTAACGCTCAATTTAACGTTAATGAAGACGGAACACCCGTTAATCAAGTTAAGATAATTCGTATAGGTGGCAGTCAAGGAGAAGTTAGCGCAACCATTGATTTGACTAACGGAACAGCTACCCCAGACGATTACGATAAAACCTCTATTACCGTCACATTCGCTAACGGCGAAACCGAAAAAATTGTCACCGTTCCTATCACCAATGACACCTTTGTTGAGAATACCGAAACCATCAATCTTACCCTAACTAATCCCACCAATGGCGCAATCTTAGGCACACAAAAAACCGCTACTTTAACCATTCTTGATGATGACGTACAGCTTAACTTCAGTGCCGCTAACTATACCGTTAGTGAAGATGGAACCGCCGTTACTGACATCATCGTAACTCGTGCTGGACGCAAAACAGGAACAGTCGGAGCAACCATCACCTTTACTAATGGTACTGCCAAAGGCTGCGCCTGTGGACTTCATCTCACTACTTCTGACTTTCTCAGTTCACCTATTACTGTTATCTTAGGTGAAAATGAAATAAGTAAAATTATTCCTGTTCAATTAGCAGGAAGCCAAGGAAGTAACTTTGTTCCTATCATCAATGATACTCAAGTTGAAAGTAATGAAACCTTTACCATTACTTTAACAAATCCCACAGGTGGCGCAACTATTGGCAATCAAAATAGTGCCACTGTCACCATCTTAGATGATGATGTCCAACTGGCATTTAGTGCGCCTAACTTTACTATACGCGAAGATGGAACCGCAATCGCTGCCGTCAGCGTTAACCGCATTGGCAGACTGACGGGTGTTGTTGGTGCAACCATTAATCTCGACGGCGGAAGCGCAGCCTATCCTGATGACTACACCCAAACTTCTCTTAATATCTCTTTTGCTGACGGAGAAAAGAGCAAAATTATTAATATTCCTGTCAGAAATGATATTATCTCCGAACCAGATGAAACCGTCAATTTAACCCTTGTTAACCCTACAGGTAGCGCAACTATTGGCAGTCAAAATACAGCGACTCTCACCATTGTTGACAACGGATTAACTCCTAGTTTAAGTCTTGCGATTGATAAAGATACTGTTGCTGAAAACGCAGGAAATAACGCAGCAACGGCAACCATTACTCGCAGTATTGTCACCGATGAAGATTTAATTGTTACTCTCGCTTCCAATGATACCAGTGAAATAACCGTCCCCAATCAAGTTATTATTCCCGCCAATCAAGCATCAGCAACCTTTACCCTAAATGCAGTCAATGATAACATCCCTGATGGCATTCAAACTGTTACTATTACTGCCACAGCCACAGGCTTTAGTCAAGGTACAGATACCATCAACGTTGCTGATATTAATGTCCCCGATTTGAAAATAGTTAATCTAAGTGCGTCCACACCTTTATTAACTGGAAAACAAGGCAGCTTCACCTATCGAGTTGTCAATCAAGGATTAAGTGAAGCAAAGGGTACTTGGACAGATAAAATTTATCTTTCTACTGATACCACCTTAGAAACCAACAAAGATATATTTTTAGACAACTATCAATTTTCTGGAACAATTCCCACAGGCTTATTCTACGAACGTAATCTCCCATTTTTCATCCCCAAAACTCCCGGACAATACTATTTAATCGCTCAAACTGATACAGCAAATACTATTAATGAAGGGATCGGATTAGGTGAAAACAATAATACCACTATTACCTCTATTAATATTACTCCTGCCTATCGTGCTACTGTTTCTACTGATACCGAAATTGGAGTAACAGGAAACAAAGTTATTTTACAGGGTAAAGCCTTCAGTAATAGTGATAACTCTGCTGTTCCCTACGAATTTGTCACCATCGCCATTAAATATAACGGGACTGTTCGCGAATTAACCGCTTTTACTGATGGAAATGGCAACTTTGTCAAGGAATTTCAACCCTTACCCGGAGAAGGGGGACAATATCAAATTAATGCCTATTTCCCTAATTACAGTAGCGAAGACAGCACCGCAGAAGATAGCTTTAAACTTTTAGGAATGCGCTTTAACACAAGCAGCACTTACTATCAAATTAATGCTGATTCACCCTTTAATGCAACAGCAATCCTACAAAATTTAACGGATATTCCCATTACAGGGATTACTTACACCATCGAAGGTGCGCCTCAAGATTGGAATATACAAGTTAATGCAGCCAATACCTTAGCAGGGAATAGCAATTTACCCATTACTTACACCATTACTGCACCCAATAATTCACCCATTACTCAAGACACATTTAATATTAATCTCACCAGTGCAGAAGGCGTAAGCACAACTCTTCCTGTTACGATTAATCTGCGTCGCATTGTTCCTCATTTAGTTGCTAATACTAACCTTCTTAGTAATGGGATGTTACGAGGAAAACAAACTCCCATTGAATTTGAAGTAACAAACAATGGCGGAATTGCCACAGGAGACGTTCAAGTAATTCTTCCTGATGCACCTTGGTTAAAATTAGTCTCACCTGTCAAGCTATCTTCTCTTAATCCGGGAGAATCAAGCAAAGTTACTTTATTACTCACTCCTGATACCAATTTACCGCTAACGGTTTATAACGGCAATCTCGTCTTAGATGTCGTCGGAAATGATGGCGATTTGTCTTTACCTTTCAGCTTCCGTGCGGTTTCCGATGCAGTTGGTAGCTTACAAATTACTGTTGTCGATGAGTTGACATTCTTTACCGAATCTGCACCTAAATTAAAAGATGCTACGATTATTCTCCGAGATTATATTACCGGAAACGAAGTCCGACGCATCACCACAGATGCAACGGGAATGGTATCTTGGGATAATCTTACTGAAGGATATTATCAGTTAGAAGTTCAAGCTAAAAGCCACGATTCTTACACTCAAACAATTCAAATTAAAGCAGGAGAAACGGAAGATATTGAATCTTTCTTATCTCGTCAAACGGTTAAATATGTATGGCGAGTTGTTCCTACAGAAATTGAAGATAAATATACCATCACTATTGAAAGTGTTTTTGAAACGCACGTTCCTGCTTTAGATGCTGGTGGTAGTAGTGGCAGTATTGCTAATCCCATTCCTACTGTAACAATTGACCCGCCATTAATTGATTTAATAAACCTGCAAGTTGTCGGCCAAATGATGCAAGTTGACATGACAGTTACCAATCATGGATTAATTGCAGCCAATGATGTTCGGTTGAATTTTGGTGAACATCCTTTCTATAAAATTGAGCCTTTAATTGAAAATATTGGAACTTTAGGCGCAAAAAGTTCGCTGACTGTTCCGGTAAGAATTACGAGAATTGCGGATACAAGCAATGGAGTTGTTTCCTGTGGAATTCCTGCTTCTTTAACTTATGACTATTCCTGTGGGTCAAACCTAGTCTTGAAATCTACACCAATTGCTATCAATAATGTTGAAGGAAATTGTGCATTACTGTCCTCAATACCTATCAGTTTTGGTGGTGTTGGATTTAATCCCGTGAATGGCGGATTTAATCCTGGAAATGGTGAAGTTAGTTCTATTAGTCCTATTGTTAGCAGTGTTCCAATAGAGATACAATCTAATTCTTGTAATCAAGGTTCAGTCTGCGCTCAAGTTAAACTGCAAATTAACCAAGAGGCAATCATGACTCGTTCCGGATTCCTTGGAACATTAAAAATTGACAATGGTAACGACACCAATAACCTAGAAAATATCACCGTTACTATCAACATCAAAGACAGTCAAGGAAACACCGTTAACAATCTATTTGGTATCACTAACCCTACCCTTTCTAACCTTACCGCAGTTGATGGAACAGGAACAATATTAGCCAACACTTCAGGAAGTGCAGAATGGACATTTATTCCCACAGGAAACGCTGCACCCAATGAACCTACTATTTACAGCATCGGCGGCAGCTTAAGCTATAAAGAAAATGGCAATAATATCACTGTTCCTCTGCTTTCAACTCCTGTTACTGTCTTCCCACAAGCAGAATTATACCTCGATTACTTCCATCAACGAGATGTCTTTGCTGACGATCCTTTTACAGTTGAAATTGAACCATCCGTTCCCTTCTCCCTTGGTATTTTAGTTAAAAATCAAGGCAAAGGCACAGCCAAAAACCTCCACATATCTTCGGCACAACCCAAGATTATCGACAACGAAAAAGGCTTACTGATTGATTTTAATATCATCGGTACTCAAATCGGCACAGAATCCATTACCCCCTCCTTAACCGTTAATTTCGGCAATATTGAAGCGGGAAAAACCGCCGTTGCTGATTGGTTATTCAAATCTTCTTTACAGGGTAAATTCACCGAATATAACGCCACCTTTGAACATATTAACGATCTCGGCAAACCGGAACTATCCCTAATTAAAGAAGTCAAAATTCACGAACTCACCCATCAGGTTAATGTGGATAGTGATAACCTACCTGACTTCTTAGTTAATGATACCTTTGACGCTAACTTCTATCCTGATATTCTCTACTTCAGCAATGGCACAACTGCACCCGTAAACGTCCTTACCAATGCAACAGCAACCATCAACAATCAACAGGCACAAATTATCGTCAATGTCAATAGTGGTTGGACATATTTACACCTAGCAGATCCTAGTAATGGTAGTTTAGAAATAGCTCAAGTTTTGCGGTCTGATGGAACGTCTATTAAATTAGATAACGTCTGGACAACTGACCGAACTTTCCCCGCTACAGGTCGTCCTATCTACGAAAATATTCTACATCTACTTGACTACAACGCTAACGCTGGCAACAGTAACTATACAATTATTTACACCTCTGGTGGCCCCACAGTAACAGATATTATTGATGTTACTCCCGATCCTCGTTCTACTGCGGTAAACGCAATCGCTATTGATTTCTCCGAACCGATTCAAGCAAGCACTTTTGATTATACTGATCTCAGCTTAACCCTCAACAATGGGACAAATTTAATTACTAATGTTGTCTCTATTATTCCTCTTTCAACTACGCGCTATCAAGTTACAGGCTTAGAAAATCTTACTAACATTGATGGCGACTATCAATTAACCGTAAACGCTAATGAAATTAAGGATTTAGACGGTAAACTGGGGACAGGTTTACTCAGTGAAACTTGGGTTAAAACTGCTACTGGAAATGCAGATAATACTCCACCCACTGTTACAGATATTCGAGACTTGCAGATTGATACTCGCAATATTCCCGTTTCTTCCCTCGATGTCACCCTCTCGGAAGCGATTGATTTAAGTTCCTTCACTTGGGAAGATATTACCCTCACCCGTAACAGTGGCAGCAATCTAATTAATAATACCGTCACAATTACCCCAGTTAATGATACAACCTACCGGATTAATGGACTGAATAACTTAACCCAAACTGAAGGAACTTACACCCTAACAGTTAATGGAAATGAAATTAAAGATTTATCAGGAAATTTAGGCCTAGGAAGTGCATCAGAAATTTGGGTAATGGATACCACTCCACCCGATGCACCTAGTAACCTTAAAGTAGGCAATAAAACTATTACCCCTAACAGTCAAAACCTAGTTAACACTACTACCCTAAACCTCACAGGATCTCTTAGCGAAACGGGTTTAAGCGTCTTCTTGATCGATCGTACTCTCAATCAAAGCTTAGGACAAGCATCCGTTAATAATACCCAATTCAGTAGCACAATTCAGTTACCTTCATCGGGAACCAGAAACTTAGATATTCAAATTATCGATCCCGCAGGTAATATCACCACGACGAACTTTAATCTCTTTGCCGATATCATTACTCCTACCTTACTTGAATTTCTCAATATTCCCCAAACTCCCATTGCTACACCAATTAATTCTATCGATCTTCGTTTCTCTGAAGCGATCAACCTCTCTACTTTTGACTATACCGACATTACCTTACGACGCAATAATGGCGAAAATCTGATTAATGATGCTGTTACCGTTGAATATCTCTCTGGTACAACTTACCGAATTAAAGGACTTACAGAGTTAACCAGAACGGCTGGAAACTATCAATTAACTGTCAATACTAACACCCTTCAAGATCCCGCAGGAAATAGTGGAGATGCAGCCAAAACAGCAACATTCGCGATCATCACAGCCACTAACAATCCGCCAATCGCTCAAGATGATGCACTCACCACTAACGAAGATACCCTCTTAACTGGCAACGTGCTAATTAACAACGGAAGTGGTGCTGACAGCGATCCAGATAAAGATTCTCTCACCGTTACTGCTGTTAACAGTAATACGGCTAATGTAGGCACTCAGATTATTTTATCCTCCGGTGCGCTATTAACCCTCAACACCAATGGTACATTAACTTATAATCCCAACGGTCAATTTGAAGCCTTAAAGAACGGAGAAATTACCACCGACAGCTTCACCTACACTCTCAGCGACGGAAACGGTGGCACTGACACTGCTACAGTCACTGCCACCATCACTGGAGTTAACGACGCACCCGTAGCTAATCCAGATAGTTACAGTCTCGATGAAGACACTACTTTAACCATTAATGCTCCTGGAATCAAAGGCAATGATACGGATGCAGAAAATGATAGTTTAACAGTCAATTTAGTCAGTCCAGTAGAGAAAGGAATCCTCACCCTCAATCCCGATGATTCTTTCAACTATACTCCTAATACTGGCTTTGTGGGAACCGATAGCTTTACCTACAAAGTGAATGATGGTTTAGCTGATTCTAATATCACTACTGTCACTCTAACCGTCAATCCAATTAATGACGCACCCGTAGCTAATCCAGATAGCTACAATACCCTCCGCAACACCACTCTCAACATTCCAGCAGCCGGAGTTTTAAACAACGATACCGATACTGAAAATCAGCCTCTAACAGCAGTTATTGAAACTAACCCCAGCAACGGAAATCTAACTCTCAATTCAGATGGCTCCTTCAGTTATACTCCTAATACTGACTTTGTTGGAACCGATAGCTTTACCTACAAAGTGAATGATAGTTTAGCTGACTCTAATATCACTACCGTCATCCTTCATATTTTCAATCCAGTTCCTATAACTGTTCCTCCCAGTGGTGGGACCACGCAAGGGACAGAGCAAGATGACTACCTTGATGCCTCTAACCAGTTAGGCTATCAGCGCCTTGAAAGCGGCGGTGGCGACGATCTCATCATTGGTTCCAACCAACGCGATATCCTCAAAGGCGGGATCGGTAACGATAGCCTCTACGGTGGGGGAGATTTCGATAAACTGTATGGAGAAGAAGGGGATGATCTCCTCGACGGCGGCGCTGGACTGGATATCCTCTCCGGTGGCAGCGGTGCCGATCGCTTTGTCCTCGCAGCGGGGAATGGCAGCGATCGCATTCTCGACTTCAATGCTCTCGAAGGCGATCTCTTTGCCCTAAGTGGACTAAACTTCGGACAATTGAGCTTTAATAGTAATCAGATTCTTTCTGGCATCGAAGCATTAGCTCAAGTAACAGATAATCTCGGCAATCCTGTTACGGGATTTGACGCTCATCCTCAATGGTTTGTCACTCTCTAGTTACCCACCCAAATCGAACCGATCTGACAAAGGAGTCAATTAATGAAGACTAAGCCAGCCAACTTGCTTCTGGCTGCCACGACAGCACTTTTAGCCAGCACTTTTTCCCCTCACCTGCCAGCCCAAGCACTGACCTGGACGATTAATAATGGTAGTATTAACAGCAATCCGGCTACTGGGATTACAGGAAGTTTTACCATTGATAATGAAAACAGTACGGCTCCTAATATTACTTTCAGTAACCTGATGATTGACGGACTGACTTTGACGGCGGCTGACGTAATTAATATTAGTTTGGCAACTCCTAGTGGCAGTGGAATCCAAGCAATTGACTGGTTAAATGGGTTGAATAGTCTCTCTTTAGTTTTTGACTCTCCCTTAACGACAGCAGGTGGGACAATTCTTCTCAATAATATTACCAGTGACTTTAATGGCCATGTAGTCAGTGGCTCCGTTACGGATGTGTCGCAACCTCCTACTGCTGTACCAGAACCATCTACTCTCGTTGGCTTGGCGACCACTTTTAGCTCCTGTGTTTTCTTGAAGCGAAAACTGAAAGGCGAAAACCAAGAAATCATGAGCGAGGGTTAGCCATCCGTTAAAACGGATGTTCGCCCTTGCGAACAAGGGGATTTATTCGTTCTCTAATTTCTACGGCCAGAAAACAAGGTCAAAACATCCTACAAGTTTTAACTCAAGTTCTCAAGGGGGAAGTTCTGGTTTTTTCCTAATTTGTCAAGACCTCGGTAGTTACGGGATTTTCCGAAAAATAGGGCAGTTTTCAGGCTACCCTAACCGGAAAATTAATCCCCAAAATGGGAGATAATCGCATCGGCAAATTCGGAACATTTCAGGGGAGGATTAACGGGAGGTTCCATCAGACGCGCTAAATCGTAGGTAACTTGTCGATTAGCGATCGCTGCTGCGATGCCTTTTTTAATCAAATCGGCCGCTTCTTGCCATCCCATGTATTCCAACATCATCACCCCCGAAAGAATCACCGAACCGGGGTTAATTCGGTCTAAACCGGCGTGTTTAGGGGCTGTGCCGTGGGTTGCCTCAAAAATAGCGCAAGTATCGCCAATATTCGCCCCGGGTCCCATCCCTAAACCACCGACGATCGCCGCTGCTGCGTCGGAGAGATAATCGCCATTCAGGTTCATAGTAGCGAGGATCGAGTATTCATCGGGACGGGTTTGGATTTGTTGGAAGATACTATCGGCAATGCGATCGTTAACCATAATTTTATCTTTCCATTGGCCATTGCCGTGGGTTTCCCAGATAGCATCGAGAACACTGGTCACTTCTTGGCAGATTTTAGCTTTTTTCTCGTCCGTGAGGGCATCATAACCCGGTTCCACCATGCGGGCGTTATCTTCGATACTCAGATCAGGGTTTTTCTCCTTATTACTCAGGATCCATGATTCCATCTCGGTGACGCACACATCCCGGAATTCACTTTTAGCTAATTCGTAACCCCAATCCCGGAACGCCCCTTCCGTATATTTCATAATGTTACCCTTGTGGACGAGAGTAACCTGATTTTTCGGTTTCGGTAAAGTCAGCGCTCGTTCGATCGCCCGGCGGACTAATCTTTGGGAACCCGTCTTACTAATCGGTTTGATCCCGATACCCGCATCGAGGGGAATTTGTTTTTTACCGTGTTCGGGAGTGGCGGGAATTAGTTCGGTGTTGAGATAATTAATCAGTTTATCGGCGATTTCCGTGCCTTGTTTCCATTCGATGCCGAGATAGATATCCTCGGTATTTTCCCGATAGACGATGACATCGAGTTTTTCTGGGGTTTTATGGGGGGAAGGGGTTCCCGCATAGTAACGACAGGGGCGAACACAGGCATAAAGGTCAAAAATCTGCCGCAGAGCCACATTCAGGGAACGAATGCCGCCACCGATGGGAGTGGTCAAGGGACCCTTGATGGCAATACCATATTCTTTAATCGCTGTCAAGGTATCTTGGGGTAGATATTGATAGGTCCCGTAGATTTCGCAAGCTTCATCGCCTGCATAGACTTTAAACCAATGGATTTTCCTTTGACCAGCGTAGGCTGTGGCGATCGCCGCATCGATAACTTTTGCGGTTGCGGGCCAGATATCGACCCCCGTACCGTCACCACGAATGAAGGGAATGATCGGATCGTCGGGAACTAGAGGTTTTCCCTCAGAAAAAGTAATTTTCGAGCCTGTTGTCGGTGGGGTGATTTTTTCGTAGCTCACAGTCATGGGCTTCCAGAAACAGTATTTATCTATACGTTGGGAGTCTAGCGCCGTCAATATCTATACTCAGGGATTTTGGGTAATTTCTTAAAGATTCCCTTGCTGGCAGCAACTTCGTACCTCACTATTAAGATAACTGCTATAGCTAAGACTCATTTAAGCTGTCAGCGTATTTAAATGGATTATCAAAACTGATCAACAGACTTTTGGGAGTCCTATAAGACAGTAATTCCGAGTAAACGTCATCGACCAGTCGGTCAAGAAACTGGTCAAAATAATCCTATTGAAAGATTAAATAATACCCTTCGACAAAGGATTTCTCGGCTGGTGAGAGAGAGTCTATCTTTCTCTAAAAAAATGGAGAATCATGTTGGGGAACCCTTTGGTATTTTATCCATGACTACAATGGACAGCAAAGCAAAGGATTAAGCCCCCATCACTACTACCGAATCACCACTATCTGGCTAACACGCTTTTGAGCGTGATATATTGCCGAGCTTCGAGTTCCTGGATATTTTACTAGAATTTATCTGTATCTGGTCTGGGACCAACAGCGCCAGCGGGATTAACAAAAAGATTGCCGCCGGCTTCATTTTGGAAGATACAATCGATTTTCGGTTTGCCTTCCAAGGGACCGGTATAACCAAAGGTATTCATCCGGTTTTTACAGCTTTGTACCTGCTGTCCATCGACTAATTTTTGTTGTTCTAAAATTGACCAGTTATTGCGTCGCAAAACGCAACCGGGTTGCATAACTGGTTGCGTGACAAAAACATTAAAGGGGTTAAGAGTGACATAAACCCGCAAATCGGTGACAATGGCACTGGCCCCAAATTGCACGCATAATTCCGCATTGGGGGCGCTGCGATCAATTACTTCCCGGGAAGCGACGTTTTCGGGGCTAAAATTAGCGGTAGAACTGAATACCAGACCGAGACCCACGCCTAGTACAAAAATACCGCCAATCAGGGCGATCATGGCATAGTTTAATTTTGCTAATAGGCCCCCAGCAGCCGAAGCGCGGGAGTCATCGCCATAGGAGCGGTCATAATCACGATCGCGCGATCGGGGAGGAGTATAACGAGGTCTTCTATTCATAGAAATTTCTTTTTTGGCCGCTATGGCGGTCAGTCGTTAGCTATTAGCTTATCATTGTTCTATCCTAGCAACCCGGGGGATAACCGACAGGATAGGTCTGGTATAGGGCTATATCGTTTTTTTTTTGGGTTAGTATGCTATGGTGGATCACTAAACAGAGTAAGTCAGCCTAATCCAAGTTTCTATGCTAGATATTAGCTAGACAAATTCGGAGCGGAGGAACCACATTTGGGGGCGTATTTCTAGATTTTTTAGCCTAGAAAAGGATATCTCTCTATCCTAGCCCGTCAGCTAACTTCGTCGGCGTGGGGGGGAAGACTGAAACATCACTACATTCCTAGCAATGTCTTGAGCGGTTCAGTTATGTCGCTGGTACTACTTGATAGTCATAACTCAAAGGAGACATTGTTTATGGGGATTCTCATGTCAGCTTACCGATCACAACAATTTTAAGATTTTCCGTAGATAACCATATTTTCTATGAGTTTGCTGTAAGCTGTACATTTTTCGAGCAAACTTTTAGTCCTATCGAGAAACCAAGAGTAAAAACAGGATCAAAAATGCTGGAATCTTTACCAATGTGGATTGCTGCGATGACTTTTATTGCAGTCATTGTGGTTATTATGTTCGAGTGGCTCCATATTACCGTAGCGGCTTTACTGGGAGCTTTAATCTTAGTTTTTACCCATATCATGACTCTCCAAGAGGCGGTGGGTTATATCAGTCGTAGTTATGCCACTCTCGCCCTATTTTTTGGGGTGATGGTGTTAGTAAGAGCCTTTGAACCAACGAAAATTTTTGATTATTTAGCAGCACAAATGGTGCTTTTAGCCAAGGGACAGGGCAAATTATTATTAATAGGAATTGTTGCCATTACTACCCCAATCTGTGCGGTATTGCCCAACGCCACCACGGTCATGTTACTAGCACCTCTAATTCCCCCATTGGCACAGGATATCGGCGTGGATTTTGTGCCACTCTTAATCCTGATGGTTTTCGTGGCCAACAGTTCCGGGTTATTAACTATTGTTGGTGATCCCGCCACTTATATCGTCGGTGATTCTATTAATATCACCTTCATGGAATACCTACAGCGTTTAAGTTTAGGTGGTGCCTTGGCAGTGATTACTATTCTGGTTATGTTACCTTGGTTATTCCCCAAAATCTGGCGGACAAAATTCGAGCATTTAGAAGACTTACCCCATCCGAAAATTAATCATCCGCGCGTCCTAGCTCTGGGGGGAATTATCGTCTTTTTGGTCTTATTTTTATTCGTCGTCGGCGAATCTTTTCCTGTACCCCTTGCTCCGGCGGCTGTTGCTCTGATGGGGGCAGCTTTAGCCCTACTTTTAGCCCAGCAATCGAAGATAGATACGGTGCATAATATTCTCCGGGATGTGGACTGGAGTACCCTATTATTTTTTATGTCAATTTTTGTCCTAATTGGCGGCTTAGAAAAAACTGGCGTAGTTAATAGTGTATCGGGACTTCTGGCGATAATTTTAGGACAAAATATCTTTTTAGGTTCTCTAGTCTTGCTGTTTTTTGTCGGACTTGTTTCCAGTGTCGTTCCGAATATTCCCCTAGTGGTGGCCATGGTTCCACTACTGAAACAGTACCTTGTTAATGTTAATTTAGTCGGGACAGAAGTGCTTTCTCCCGATTATGCAGGTTCTTTTCCCCCGGAAGTTTTACCGCTTTTCTATGCGATGATGTATGGGGCCACCCTAGGGGGTAATGGTACGTTAGTGGGAGCTTCTTCTAATATTGTCGCCGCCGGCATCGCCGAACAACACGGGGGCAAAATTACTTTTCACACCTTCCTGCGCTACGGTTTACCAGTGATGTTTACTCAGTTAGTTGTCTCGGCTATGTATATGTTAGTTTTCTTTGTCTAATCTAAGCTAAGACGCATTTAAACCGCTTATTCTTAGATTAGCCGAACCTCCCCCAATCGCTTTACTGTTGCCTTTTGCCTCTTGCCTCTTGCCTCGTCTCAACAAGCACTTTAAATTACGAACAGCTTATCTCTGGAGGTATTAATTAATGTTAAGTTCGCCTAAGAATGACCGAAAATTTGGGTACAAGCCCCGCCCTTTAGTGTAGGGTCGGGCGGCTTTAAATAAATATGTATTGTCAACTTAAAGAATTTTGTGCTAACATACTGATACTCAGTCAAGCAGTGTCAAAATGTTTGTACTAGAATACAAAGTTAAGCCAAAACCTAATCAGATAGAAGCCATTAACGAAGCAATACGGACAACCCAATTTGTTCGGAATAAAGTCCTGCGTTATTGGATGGATAATCGGGGTGTTAGCAAAACAGAGTTATTTCGGTACAACACAGCATTAAGGAAAGAGTTTAAATTTGTTGATGATTTAAACTCCCATGCTTGCCAGACTGCCGTAGAAAGAACCTTGCGGGCAATTACTCGGTTTTACGATAATTGCCAAAATAAAGTTAAAGGAAAGAAAGGCTACCCTAAGTTTAAAAAACATTCTCGTTCTGTTGAGTATAAAGTATCTGGATGGAAACTATCAAAAGATAAACGCCATATTACCTTTACAGACAAAAAAGGTATTGGCACTCTTAAGTTGATTGGTTCTAGAGATATTAATTACTATCAACCAGACCAGATTAAACGGGCAAGAATCCTTAATCGTGCTGATGGTTATTATGTGCAGTTCTGCATTAAATTAGACCCCAGAGACACGGTTAAACCTTTAACACCTTCCCAGAAAGCCACTGGGATTGATGTGGGATTAAAGTTTTTCTTAGTGGATAGCGAAGGCCATCAAATTGATTGTCCGAACTACTATCGAAAAGCTGAAAAACAACTAAACCGATTAAATAAAAAAAAGTCAAAGAAATACCGTAAGGGTAAAAAACAATCTCGTAATTATCACAAAGCTAGAAAGCGATATGCTCGGAAACATTTAAGAGTAAGTAGGCAACGAGAAGAGTTTGTCAAAAGTGTGGCACTCCGTTTAGTTAAGTCTAACGACTTAATCGCCCAGGTCGACTTAAATATCAAAGGCATGGTTAAGAATCGTCATTTAGCGAAGTCGATAACCGATGCAGGATGGTCTGTTTTTAGGCAATGGCTACAGTATTTTGGGGACAAATACGGCAAGCTAACTATAGCTGTCTCACCCCATAATACGTCTCAAAATTGTTCTAATTGTGGACAAAAAGTCCAAAAGTCGCTATCTACTCGAACCCATGTTTGTCCTCATTGTGGATATACAGATTGTCGAGACACAAACGCCGCTTTAAACATCTTGCAAAAGGGATTAAGTAGCGTGGGGCGCACGCAAACTTTAAACGCTTCGGGAGAGATTCCCTCTTGGTTGGTTGGAGAAATCCTGCTTGCTAACGGAGACTCAATGAACGAAGAATCCCCGTCTCTTTAGAGCGGGGAGCGTCAAAAAAACGTTAACATTGATTAACATTCTCCTATCGTGCTAGATAATCTGGATTGATCGGCGATCGTGAACAAAAAAATCTCTGTTTTAGCACCAGATTTATCCGGTGGTGGTGGCACAAGAGTCTATTTGATTGCTCAAGTCTTGCAACAGCTAAACTGTCAGGTGACGGTCTATGGCCCGATTTTTGGCCGGGAAATCTATCCAACCCCACCGGGGAATTTACCGGTGGTATCGGTCAAAGGCAATAATTATCCCCAGTTTTTTGGCCAGATCAAAACTTTACTCGATCGCCTCTCCGGAGAGATTATCTACGCGGTTAAACCCCGTCCCACCAGTTTCGGCATCGGTTTACTGAAACGTTTTTTTTCCCCACGTCCCCTAATTCTCGATATTGACGATTGGGAAATGAGTTGGTTTGGTGGTGATCGATGGTCCTATCGTCCTTATCCTCGACAATTAGCTAGGGATATCCTCAAAAAAAATGGTGCGCTTAGGGATCCGAATCACCCTCTTTATCTGCGTTGGCTGGAAAATTTAATTAACCGCGCCGATGCGGTGACGGTTAATAATCAATTTTTGCAAAAGCGTTATGGGGGGATTTATTTACCGAATGGCAAGGATACGCAACTTTTCGATCCCAATCTCTACGATTCCGTTGCTTGTCGTCAAAAATACGGTTTATCTGCCTATAAAGTCTTAATGTTCCCTGGTACAGCTAGACCCCACAAAGGTTTAGAAGATGTCTTAATCGCTTTAGATCAAATTGCTGATCCTGATTTTAAATTGGTGGTGGTGGGAGGTCGCCAAATCGGGGATGGCTATCTGGATAGTTTGCTAGAAAAAGGTCAACCTTGGTTAATTCATTTACCTGCTCAACCGATCGATCGAATGCCGGAAGTTATCGCCGCTGCCCATGCTATTATCGTTCCCCAGAGGGATGAAGCCACGGCTAACGCCCAATTTCCAATTAAACTCACCGATGGTATGGCGATGGCTAAACCGATTATTTCCACTAAAGTGGCAGATATTCCCGAAATTTTAGCTGATATTGGCTATTTAGTCGAACCTCGATCGCCAGAGCAACTAGCTGCTATGATTAGCGAAGTTTTTAATCATCTCGACTCGGCTAATGCACGAGGACTAAAAGCGAGAGAGCGCTGTATCGCCTCCTACAGTACCACCGCCATGGCGACAACTCTCTCTGGCATAATTACTTCTCTGGAAGGGAAATATTAGAGTCTAGCGAGTAGGATAATTGACCGTTGACTATTTACTTTATTACTTATAGCGATGAATCCTAATCAAATTCTCCTTAAATATACGCTGAAACACTGGATATTAGTGGTTTCCAGCATTGTTATCGGCTTTGTCAGTACCGTATTTAATGGGGTAGGAGCTATTTTAGTTATCCCTTTGCTAATTTCTTTTATTAATCCCGAAAATGATATCTTAAAAAATGCCCCCCAAATTATCAAAAAGCTGCTCTCCGTTTTCGAGGTTTTCTCGGTCGAGACTCGTTTTTTTTGGATGTTTGCGGCGATATTATTAATTTTAATTCTCAAGCACATTACCAGTTTTGTCAGTAATTGGCTAGGCACTTACTTGTCTTTGATTATGGCCAAAGATATGCGAATTGATTCAGTTATTCTGCTGCTAGAAGTGGATATAGATTATTATGTAAAAAGTAAAATAGGAGATATTTTTAATCGTTTCATGTCGGAGATCAATCGAGCCGTGGGATCAATTAGAAATTACATAAACCTAATTAAGATTATCGCCACAGCTTTCATGTACTTAGCTATTTTATTATCAATTTCTTGGCAATTGACTATTCTTTCTAGTATTTTGGGTGGCTTTTTAGCTCTGCTTAATCAATACTTTGTCAAGAGATCGAAAAAGTTTGGAGAGATTATCACCCTAACGGCTAAACAGCAAACTAATAAACTGTTGGAACTGTTAACGGGAATTCGCCTAATTAAAGCAGTAGGAAATGAAAGATACGAATTAGAATCTATTGTGGAAGATATCGAAGCCCGGGAGAAAGCGGGTTTAGATGCCCAGACTAATAATGCTGTAATCGCTCCGCTCAATGAGATCGGTGGGGTAATTATTATTGCTTTAATTATCATTGCTGGTCGTTATCTTTTTAATGAACAACTGCAAGCTTTAGCGACAATTTTATTGACCTATCTCTATGTACTTTTCCGGGCCTTGCCGATAGTTGGTCAAATTAACAGTGCTAGGAGTAGTCTAGTAGGTGATGTTTCCGCAGTAGAGGTGGTAGCGGATTTTCTCATTCGAGAGAATAAACCATTTATGAGCAATGGCTCTATTCCCTATCAAAGATTAGAGACAGGTATTCATTTTGATAACGTCCAATTTTCCTATCCCGGTCATCAAGAATTAGTTCTCAAGGGCATCGATCTGTGGATTCCAAAAGGAAAAATGATCGCTCTTGTTGGTGCTTCGGGGGCGGGAAAATCGACAATTGCTGATTTATTACCACGCTTTTATGATCCCACAGCCGGGAGAATTCTTTTTGACGGTCACGATTTACGCGATTATGATCTCAAATCCTTGAGAAAAGCGATGGGAATAGTCAGTCAAGACACTTTTCTCTTTAATAATTCTCTCCGTTTTAATATTGCCTACGGATTAAGCGATGTTAGTGATGCAGAAATTTTAGAGGCGACAAAAAGGGCGAATGCCTACGAGTTTATCTCCAAACTGCCGGAAGGACTGGATACGGAAATTGGCGATCGGGGAGTGAGACTTTCGGGGGGACAAAAACAAAGATTAGCGATCGCTCGTGCCTTACTGCGAGAGCCGGATATTCTCATTCTCGATGAAGCCACCAGTGCTTTGGATACAATTTCTGAGCGTTTAGTACAGGAAGCGATCGACGAACTCTGTCGCGAGCGCACTACTCTTGTGATCGCTCACCGTCTTTCCACTGTTCAAAAAGCCTATCAAATTGTGGTGCTGGACAAGGGAAAAGTGGCAGAAATCGGCAATCATGAGGAATTATTAGCTCAAGGCGGTCATTATGCCCGTTTACACGCTCTGCAATTTAGTGATAGCAAAGAGGCCGACTCTAAGAATAGGGAAGATGAGCAAAAAAGAAAAGCTTATTTATCCTACGAAGCGAGAAGCAGTCTTAATAGTCTTTTAGGTTCTTTGCGTCTAGTATCTGAGGATTTAATCGAAGATTCTCAGGAGAAACAGGAAATTTTAGAAGAATCCTGTAGTTCAGCTATGCGACTTCTCCACATTATCGAAGACTACGAGTATTCCTCGACTCGATAGAGCTGCTGCAAAAATCAAAAATATTCCGTTAGGTGAGGAGTCAGTCCCGATGAAAAAATTTTTACCACCAGAGATGAAAGAGGTTTCCTTCCCCACACCCCACACCCCACACCCTCTTTCAAGTCAGGAGACAGGAAATTTGCAGGAGGTCTCTAGAAAAAAACTCTTAAGTTATACTAAAATAGCTAGTACAGATAGGCATCTTCCCAGACGGTGAAAAGGAATTATTGACCCTTGAAAACCACAGTTAAAGTCAGCAGACAAACCCAATTACCCCTACATCTGGTTATCACCCATCCCCAGTATCGTTTTGTCGATTTATTCGCAGGAATCGGTGGTTTTAGAATCGCTTTGGAGAAATTGGGGGGACGTTGTTTAGGCTATTCAGAAATCGATAAACAGGCCATCCAAGTTTATCAACAGAATTTTATTAGCTATCTCAACAGCGATGAAATTGCTTTCGGAGATGTGAGTAAAATTAGCAATTTACCCGATAATCTGGATCTTATTGTCGGCGGCGTTCCCTGTCAACCTTGGTCGGTGGCGGGATGTTTACGGGGATTTGAGGATCCCCGGGGAAAACTCTGGTTTGATGTGATTAAATTAGTCCAGAAAAGTCAACCGAAAAGCTTTATTTTCGAGAATGTCAGTGGGTTGGCTAGTCCTCGCAATCGGGAGAATTTACAATTAATTATCGATGAATTAACCAGCTGTGGTTATCAAGTTTACTGGCAGTTATTAAATGCCTACGATTTTGGTTTACCCCAGAATCGCGAGAGAGTTTTTATCGTAGGAATTAGAAAAAATATAGATAACTATGAGCGGTTTAAATTTCCTTTACCTTTGGGTATCCATCCCAAGGTTTTAGATATTTTAGAAGACATCAAAAATATTCAACCCGTCGAGAAAGTTAAGTTATCAGCAGATACTTTATTTAATGGTTTTGTTCCTCCATCGAGAACTCGTTTTCAAAAAGAAGATGAATTAAATGACTTCTTTATTTTTTCTGATTTAAGAAATGGCCACACAACTATTCATTCTTGGGATATTATCAAAACTACGGAACGACAAAAAAGTATCTGTTTAGCTTTGCTGAAATTAAGACGCAGTAAAAAGTATGGCGAAAAAGATGGTCATCCCGTGGCTTTTTCTGCTTTTTTGGAAATTATACCCGACCTAAAAATCGAGGAACTAAATCAGTTAGTTTCTCTCGGTATTTGTTGGCAAACGCAGGAGGGTAAGTATGAATTTATTAACTCGAAAAATATGACAGGAATTAACGGCATTTATCGGATTATTTTACCGACGGCCGATATTATTCCTACCCTAACCGCTACGGGTGCTAAAGATTATATTGCCACTATTTCAATTACCGCTACTCATCCCCAAGAATACAAACAATTGTTTTTAAAGAAAATCTATAAACCCAAAAAGTTTCGAGAAATTACTCCCCAAGATGCGCGTAAATTACAAGGATTCCCTGATAATTTTATCTATCATCCACAGCCGGCTATCGCTAAAAAACAATTCGGAAACGCTGTTCCTGTACCAGTGGTGGAGGCAGTAGCAAGAAATTTACTGGAAATAATTTTACCAAATTAATTATCTAGATAATTACGAAACTTTTGTCTATACTTGTTGATAAATGCTTGATCTTTTTGAAGATCGATAAAAGCTTCTTTAATTAATGACCAAGTATTGATTTTACCAGAACAAAAATCCCAAAATTCATTTTCAACCCATATATCATGATGTTCCTCTAGAGGATACATTTTATTTCCCTGTGATTGCCACCATGTTTGAGGTAAGAAAGGATTAAAAGGAATAACAATTCTTGTGTGAATACTTGCTAAAGGTTCACGGGACAGCCGATAACAATACCAATCTAACAACTGGTCGCTAAATCTAGAACCATCTCCCCTATTAGGATGTGTAGCTTTTAAATCAAACACATACTCAATATTGTCTTTGATTAAATAAATATCTACTCCATGACCAGAAGGAGGATCGATATAATTGAGGTTATTCCTATTTATTTTCTTAGCTACTACTCTAAGTCTTTCAATGCACTCTGTCATGGATATTTTTTGTTCTTTCGATTTTCTGAGACTTTTTAAATTATCGAGTTCACTTCTTAAGTCTTGAGGAAATGGACTAGGTTGTAAAAGTTTTTTATCCTGCTTATATAAAATACGAAATCCATTATCTTTGGCTAAAAAGTTTGCTAATTTTTCCCAGAAAGTAGTTCCCATGCTTGTCGTTAGTCCAGTCATCACAGAACTAATCTGTCTCTCCTCTGGAAATAAATAATCTAAAATATGATGATTCCTAGGTTTGGGTTTTTTAAAATAGTTTTCTATTGAGTTTTTAATTAGCTTTTGAATTTCTATCACTAACTGGTTATTATCCATACTGAATTGCAATTAATCAAATTTATAGATAAGCAAAAAGATCAGCAATAGATATATCAAGTGCTTTGGCTAACTTTTCGATATTTTCTAAAGATACATTACACTTACCAAGTTCAATACTGGAAATATAAGTTCGGTGCAGTTCCGCTTTTTCAGCTAAGATTTCTTGAGATAAGTCAAGTTCTCTTCTGCGTCTTCTGATAGCTTTACCAAAACGATGTTTGATATCTAAGGATTCTTTTTGTGCCACAGATCAATTATCAAGAAAGTGTATGAGACATTTCTACAGATTATAATTCACATTTTGCAGATTATAATTTACATTTTGTCTAAAACATTGGTTCGTTCCTCTGAAAGTACAATTGCTGCTATCGCTTCAACTATCTTTTAACTCTTATTTTCGTAACAACTCGAAAAATGTTTCTTTATCAAGACCAATATCTTGAATCATACCCATGAGAGTACCTTGCTTAATATCTTTTCCTGAATGAATAGGGATCACAACCCTACATCCACCACTATTTTTGTAAATAGCATGGCTACCTTTTTGACGATCCAAATAAAAGCCCAATTTTTCAATAACTTTAATAAACTCCTTGACTTTAACTGCGGGATACTGACTCATATTAAAATATTTAAAGGCTTAAAAATCAAATCTTCTTTGGGAATGGGTTGATGATCAGCTATCAAACTTTCGAGGTACAATTCCATAGCTTCTGTAATATTGACAATCGTTTCTTCAAAAGTGTCTCCTTGAGAATGACAACCTTTAAGCGCAGGACAAAAAGCGTGATAACCACCGTCTGACTCTTTTTCTAGAATAACGGTGTAGTTATAAATTTGTTTGGTATTATCACTCATAACACTATCAGTTGTGGATTGTAAATTATCCTAGCATAGACTTTTTTTAATGACTTTTCCCGGAGCGATCGATTTTTTGAGCGGATTAACTCCCCAGCTAAACTAGAATAGAAAGATAGGAAAGCGATCGAACTTAGAATGACGACCGAAATTGAAAAAGAACTAGAAACCAGCGAAGCTGTCTTGGAAAAACGGCGAAATTTTGCCATTATCTCCCACCCTGACGCGGGAAAGACCACCCTGACCGAAAAACTGTTACTATACGGGGGTGCAATCCATCAAGCGGGTGCAGTCAAAGCAAGACGCGACCAACGCAAAGCCACCTCCGACTGGATGGAAATGGAAAAACAACGGGGAATTTCGATTACTTCCACGGTTTTACAGTTCGATTATCGTGATTTTCAGATTAATCTCCTCGATACTCCCGGCCACCAAGATTTTAGCGAAGATACCTATCGTACCTTAGCCGCTGCCGATAATGCGGTGATGTTAATTGACGCGGCCAAAGGTTTGGAACCGCAAACGAGAAAACTCTTTGAAGTGTGCAAACTGCGGCAGTTACCCATCTTTACCTTTGTTAACAAAATGGATCGCCCTGGCCGCGAACCTCTGGACTTATTGGACGAAATCGAGCGAGAATTAGGATTACAGACCTATCCCGTCAATTGGCCGATCGGAATTGGCGATCGCTTTCGGGGAGTTTTCGATCGAGCTACCCAGACCATACACCTGTTTGAACGTCGCTCCCACGGCTCTCAGGAGGCGCAGGAAACCGTGATCCAGCTTGGCGACCCCAAAATTGAAGATCATCTCGAAAAAGACCTGTATTACCAGTTAAAAGAGGATATAGAACTACTCTCGGAATTGGGTGCAGAATTGGATTTGCCAGCAGTCCACGCAGGAGAAATGACCCCGATCTTTTTTGGTAGCGCCATGACCAATTTTGGGGTGAAATTATTCCTAGAATCCTTCCTCGACTATGGATTACCACCCAGAGGACGCAATTCCTCCCTCGGTGTCCTTGATCCCACCTATCCCGATTTCACTGGTTTTGTCTTTAAACTGCAAGCAAACATGGATCCCAAACATCGCGACCGGGTGGCCTTTGTGCGGGTATGTACGGGGAAATTTGAGAAGGATATGGTAGTAAACCACGCTAGAACTGGTAAAACTATCCGTTTATCCCGTCCTCAGAAACTTTTTGCCCAAGATCGCGCAGTTATTGAAGAAGCTTATCCCGGAGATGTGATCGGATTGAATAACCCCGGGGTCTTTGCGATCGGTGATACGATTTATATGGGTAAAAAGCTCGAATACGAAGGTATTCCCTGTTTTTCTCCGGAATTATTCGCCTATCTCAGAAATCCTAACCCTTCCAAGTTCAAACAGTTTCAAAAAGGAGTCTCGGAATTACAGGAAGAAGGGGCCGTACAGATATTATCCTCGATCGATGAATTTAAACGCGACCCAATTTTAGCCGCTGTCGGTCAATTACAGTTTGAAGTGGTGCAATTCCGTCTTTTAAGCGAGTACGGAGTCGAAACTACCCTCGAACCCCTAGCCTATAGTTTAGCCCGTTGGGTAGCCGGGGGTTGGGCCGCTTTAGAAAAAGCCGGTAAACTCTTTAATACTCTAACTGTCAAAGATTATTGGGGTCGTCCCGTCTTATTATTCAAAAATGAGTGGAATTTACAGCAAGTTAAAGAAGATCATCCCTCTTTGCAATTAAACTCGATCGCACCGGTAGGATCGGGAGTAGAACCGCAATCCTAACCATTAATCCCCCAAGACAATTGCCGAACTGGTCAGGACAAGATAGCGACCCCCAGACGACTACACTAAAGTAGAAATGGTCAGAAAGTCTCGATCTTTCCTAACACTTCGGATGTCTCAAAGCACTATCGTTGACGAGTCCCTCACCATTAGAAAAATTCCTGCTGTCAATTCCCGAATTAATCCCTGTTTAATTCGCTTTTGTTATTTTCTGGGAAATTATCTAGTTTTACCAGCTTTTTTCGGCAAAATAACGGTGACAGGCCAGGAAAATATTCCCCTAACGGGGGGTGTCATCTTGGCACCTACCCATCGGTCCCGTTGGGATGCGCTGATTTTACCCTACGCAGTGGGACGTTTAGTTAGTGGACGCGATTTGCGCTTTATGGTTTCCGCTAACGAGATGAAAGGGGTACAAGGTTGGTTTATCCGACGTTTGGGGGGTTTTCCCGTCAACACCGATCACCCCGGTATGGGTAGTCTGGTGCATAGTGTCGAACTTTTAGCTGCGGGGGAAATGGTGGCGATTTTTCCGGAAGGGGGTATCTCTCGTGATCGAGTGGTTCATCCCCTTAAACCGGGGGTAGCGCGGATCGCATTGGAAGTTAAGACCATCAAACCCGATGCAGATATCAAGATTTTGCCGGTAAGCATTAGTTATAATCAGCCTTACCCCGGATGGGGAAGCGAAGCGACAGTAAACATCGGTCAAGGGATTAATGTGCTTGATTATCAACAAAATTCGCTAAAACGGGAAACTGTCCGCTTAACCAAAACCTTGAGCGATCGCTTAAAACTTCTCCACGAGGATCGATCCCCTTAATCAGCTGTTGACTATCTAGCGCACAAGTGGGATTTCGGGGACGGATTAAAATGATTGTTTTAACTATTTTTAAGCAAAAAAGTGGCTTTTCTGGTTTAAATAAATAATACTAAATCTGGTTATTAGTGCATGAGTAGAAAACGGGTTTCTCCGAGAAACCCGTTTTCTGTGCGTTACTCAACGGATTTAGTATAACATCTTGGTTTTTTCTATTTCTAGCTCGTGAATACTGTCTCGGAGACCCATCAGACCGGTGAAGATGTCCGATTGTTGCAGGAGGTCTAATGATAGAATGGGCATCAGCGAAAGTAGTTTGTGAGCGAAGTGATCCGATGCAGTTCCAAATCCAGCCAGACAGTGAAATACCCGCCTCTAAGCAATTATTTGACCAAATTCGCTTCGCTATCGCCTCTCGTCAGTATCCACCGGGCCATCGTTTACCTAGCACCCGTCAACTAGCTATGATCACGGGATTACACCGTAATACGATAAGTAAAATTTATCAGCAACTGGAAGACGATGGGTTAGTAGAATCCCTAGCAGGTTCGGGGATTTATGTCAAGGCTCGCGGGCATGAAAACGATAATTTATTGGGTTCGCCCCTATTGGAACAAAATCCAGAAATAGGCCGACTAATTCGCCAGAGTTTGGCTGGTTTTCTCGCTCAAGGTTTAACTTTAGAGCAAATTCGTGAGTTATTACTGGCGGAAATCGATTGGCGATCGCAGTGTCGTTCTCAAGTTCTTGTCACCATTCCCCGTCACGATTTGGGTGCAGGGGAACTAATGTTGAGAGAATTAGAGCAATCCCTCAAAATTCCCGTCCAATTAGTGGCAATGGAAGATTTAGCCCAAGTTTTAGCCAATACTAAATCTGCCACTGTTGTCACCAGTCGCTATTTTATCAGTGTGGCGGAGGAAATTGCCGCTCCTTTTCACCTACGAGTCATTCCCATCGATATCTACGATTACAGCAAGGAATTGGCATTAATCAAAAAATTACCCACCGATAGCCGTTTGGGGATTGTCAGTATTAGCACCGGTATTATTAAGGTGGCCGAAATTTTAATTCATAGTTTACGGGGCGATGATTTATTAGTTATGTCTGCCCAAATTCATGAAACGGATAAGTTAAAAGTTTTAGCTCGAACTTCCCAGACAATTATCAGTGATCAAGCGAGTTATACTTTAATTAAAAATCTGATTAATGAAGTGCGATCGGATTTAATTCGTCTGCCAGAAATTATCTGTAGTGATAATTATATTGGGGATAAATCAATTCAATTGCTCAGACGAGAATTAGGATTAGGTGGTTAGATGATAAGCTAGGACACATTTTAACCTCTGAATCTCCCCCTTGCAAGAGTGCCTTATCTCAACAAGCAATTTAAATGCGCGGGCAGCTTAACTTTAAAATTTATTTTAGTCTATGGTTACTATTGACAATAACTTAGAGCAAATCGAGAATAAAAGCGAAAAAAACTTTTAAGAAGTATTAATTTTTTAGTACAATGGCGGAAGGATAGGGATAAGCTCAATTTTTCACTCTTGAACGAGGCTAAATGAAAAGTGCTGACTGTTTAACGGTATCCCCCGGGGAACCGCTTACCGATTGGCAAAAACTCGGATTAGATTTGGTGGCTCGTTGGCAGGGACGAGATGTTATCCTAGCGATCGATCTTACCGGTAGTGTTAACTTTAATGATGAAGGACGCACGCGCCTTGGTCAAATTATTCGCGATAGTTTAAAAAATAACGATTCCGTTTATTTATTCCCCTTTGCTGATAATGTCCAACCGATTGCAGAACCGATTTTAATTCGCGGAAGGGAAGATATAGACGCGGTTTTAAAGTCAATTCCTTGGCAATCTAGCCAAAGTGCTAAAAATACCGATATTCAGCGAGCAGAATGGCACGTTTATCCCCAACTGGCACGCTTAAATCAGTGTCGTTTAACTGCCAATCAAGCTATCAAACCCCAGTCGGTAGTTTGGATTTCGGATTAGGTGGTACTGGTCGAGATGTGTTAATGAGAATTCGTCGCTTTATTATTGATAAATACGGGAAGTTATCTAAAATATTTGAGCTTGTTAGCTTACATTAATTGTATTCTAATTTTCCTTTGTGTTTCAGTTGCCACATCCCACTGCTAGTAACCTGGGTAACTTGTGCAGGTGAAATTAAGGTAAATTTACTGGTGTTGCCGCTTTTATAGCCATCAAATAAAGCAGATACTGTAAACTTTTGAGAAGCGGCAATAGCGTGCTGTTTCGGAAAGAGGAGGCATTTTTCTGCTACTGATATGATATAATAAAACCCGTTAGGAGATGACTCCGATTTCAAAAAAACAGGCAAAAAAACAGGCTTAGTAGCATCATCCCGTCTTTCTGCTCCTTTCTTTTCATCCTCGACCACTTCTCCCTGTAATTTCACCCCATTGACCTTAAAGATATCATCTGGAGACTGATTATAGGAATTGATTATGCTTCGCCATTGCAAGGGAATATCTACTGTCTCAATTGGCTCTTTGTTAAGCAGCTTTATTAGTCGCTCAATCTCTTTTTTAAGTTCTCCGATATCTTGGACATTTCTCTTAACTTTTAACTCTAAATCTTCTTTATCTTGCTGTAACCGGCTTACCTCACTATTTAGAGTTGTAGCTTGTTGTTTTAGTTGTACTTTTTCAATGTTTACATTGTACAATAGTTTGTCTAGGTTTTGATAAGAACTATAAAGTCCCTGATTTTGCTGACGCAACTGTTCCACTTCTCCTGAACTAAACTGCTCGATTTGCTGACGTTGTTCTGCTAAGTTCTGCCATAGTCGATTACGTTCGTCATTTAGCTCTCTAATTCTTGTCAAATGACGTTCTTTTTGATCCTCATATTCTTTAATTTTAATCTCTAATTGCTCAACTTTTTCTTTATGTTGAGATATACTCCCACCCTCTTTATCTATACTTAAACTACCAACTATTGCTTGAATATTACTAACTTTATTGCTTAACTCTTTCAGTGTATTTTGCGTAGTTTCATCTAGGGAAGTCGATTTTACATCAGTGATTATCTCTTTTTTAATAGATTGAAGTTGTTCCACTAGCAAATTTTGAAAAGCCGAAGAGATAATCTTGGAATTGTGTACTATATTATTATCAATTTCTTGTGAACCACTTTTATTTTTAGCAATCCAAATATCTTGATTAGCCCCGTTGATCGTAAAAATAGGTTTCTGAGGATAACTTTTATAAATTTTATTTGTTTCTAGCTGTTTTTGTATATATCCAATAACATCAGAAATACTAATTAAACTATTGGGAGTAGCTTGACCATCTAACCCCCCTTCTATCGCTTGACATAACAAATGGGTGAAGACGCTAGATGAACTGTCTGCCAATTCATAGCTCTTCTGACTTTCTTGACAAGAGGCAATAATAGCAATACCTTTGGGTAATTCTAGTTCTAGATTTTCCAAGGGATTAAATTCGTTTTTTTTAGTCCCTATTTCACTTAAGATTTTGCCACTATGACAAGCATCAATAATAATGATAGCACGCTCAATTCCTGATGCTCTTAGCTGATTTATAAGATTTTTAAAAGGGTAATAACTATCTTCATCTAAGCCCAGTTTAATACAATATTGCTGATTTTTGACAATTCCATGTCCGGAGAAATAGAACAATAATTGATCGCTAGAATTCAATTTTTTGAGAATTTCTTTTAGTTCTTTTAAAAAGGAAAATTCGTTCTCACAATTGTGAAGAGGCGGATAAATAGGCTCGCATCTTCCAAGATTAGGAGCGGTTAACAAAGTCCACAAACGAGATGAATCACGGTTGCCAGCCTGCAATTCATCCCCTGTCCGTGCATTAACAACAAATGCTATTCTTTTACCTGTTGTTTCGTTCATGATTTATTGTTTATAAATGTTGACCAAAATTTTGATTGTGTTGAGCTAGACTGAAGTTGAGCAATTGTAGTTTGAATATTTTCAATTTGTTGCGGAGAAATATTTTCAATGGTATAAGTTTGAGTTCCAATTGTCATTGAAACAGAGTATCTGGGTTTTTGAGATTGCCAGTATGCTAAAACTGAAATAAAAGTTCCGACAGCAGATAAGGCTAAACTAGCAATGGCTATTCCTATCGTTAATCCGCCATCCTTCACCTTAGATAAAGATTCAAGTTTTTCTTGTTTTACGGTTAAGTTACACTCTTTTTCAATTAGCATAGCAAGGTATTCTAATTCATAAGAGTCTTCGGATGTAACCTCGTGTTGTAAATTTATGTTAATGTTCATAATTGTTTGTTCATTATTACTAGACTTATTATAATCCAACTAATGGCAGACAGGAACAGTATCGATTACCATATAAAACCACTAAAACATAAATCAAGTTTTTCTGTTCTAAATTTATGTTATAAAATCCTGACAAACCAGAAAAAATCATCATTCAAATTGATGGTACGCCGTCTATGAAAGGGTTTGTCAGCGATCGCAACAGTCGCTACATTAGAACCCTAAGATTATTAAGAAGTGCGACAAATACAGCTTTTCCCGTCACGCCATCTCCTACCTTTTATGTTTTTGGGACTCAGCGACTCAAGGAGCCGATCAATCATCAATCAGCTGAAACTGCCTGGTTTTATAGTGGGGGAAGACCTGAATTAAGAGATGCGGCCACTCATAAAATTATCGCACCCCAAAAGACTGATCCGCCCAATTCCCTCTACGTTATTGTGACGGATTTATATCAAGAAAAAGCCCAATGGGAAGACTTAGTAGCACAACTCAAAGATCATTATCTCCTGAAGGATGGTTACGCCGTCGGTATTATCGCAGTCAAAAGTGAATTTTGGGGGGATATTTATGATGTCGGATTAGATAATATTCGTTATCCCAGTGTTAAAACAAATCATCCCTTTTATATGTTAGTGTTAGGTCGCTATTCTCAGGTTAAACAATATTTCGATAAAATCAAATCGGAAAGTCAAAATACAGGACTTAATTTTCCTTCTGAAAATTTTGTTATTTTCTCCACTCAAATTTTTGAAAAACCTGCTTTACTGCAAATTAATGACAATGAACAACCTACCCCTTCATCTTCTTCTCCGACATCAGATAATCCTCAGAAATCAGGAATTAGACGAGTACAAGTGATTAATGATGGTAGAATAGTGATCAAAAAAGTGGAGAATCCTCAAAATGTAGAACGACTTATTATTCCTAGTCAAACAAGCAATGATAGTCCAAAAGAGACTTCTTTAAAATATAGACTCAACTATAATCCTCTGCCCTATACTTTGCCCCTAGCGAATTCTGCTAGTTATCAACTCAATGGTGATAGTGACTTTAATAACAACACAAAAGAATTTAAAGAATTAGATCCCCAAAGTTCACTGATTCCCCTTCAACTAACGAATTGGCAATCTACGAATAATCAATTAGAATTTAATGCTTTAATAAATCTTGACAATAATCCTCAAGGAATTGGCGTTTATCGCTTAATTTTTGATGTGTTTCCCGAAAAAATTTCTGGCTCATCAAGACCATATCAAGCCCCGTCTTGGTGGAAAGATTGGAGTTTTGGCGAAAACGAAATTTTTGCAGGAGATAGAACCTATAATTTACAACCCTTTTTATATAATCTAGGAGATACGACTTTTAGAATTATTGAAAATAAGCCAAATGTTGCTCTTGGCCGTCTTTGCTTTATTATCCACAAAAAGTAGGGGTTTGTCAATCAATCAAAACACGGGAGCATCGAGAGCATCCCATTTATGCAAAAATATAAGAGAGAACACCAAAAATAAGTGATTAAATGTATTCAATAGGACAAGCAGACATAACGAATTTATCTTCATTATCGCCTCTAAGAAGGAATTAAGGAAGAGATTTAGACAATTTATTCAACTGTAAGCGATTAAATAGCCAGTTGACCATTAGACACCTCCATAATATTATTTTAAGACTGAAAATGTTTCCAGCAAAAGAGTTGGGCTAAATAAAAATTATTTTATTTGCCCCATAGTTTTTCTATAAAATTAAATTAGCAATGAAAGACATACATTTCAGCTGTCGCACTATTTTGTTAGTACACAGCATAAAAGCAAGCTGTGATTGGTTTATCACTCTGGGAGATATCTACTGATTAGGTATCTCGAATAAGCAAATCGAAAACTTCAAAAACTGCAAACAGCAACCCCGATAGTTATCGATGAAAAATCAGGAAAATTTAAATTTCAGTCGGGAAGTGCTGAATTAAACCCCGCTTTAAAAACCTATATTCGTCAGCGCATTATTCCCGCTATCGAAACCATTACCAAAGACAGAGAAATCGACTTTATTCAAGTAATTGGACACACCGACGGACAAGGAATACAGCAGACAAGTAATCTCGATAAAAATATCGAATCGGTTGCCAGCAGAAAACAATCTGTTAAAATGCTAGTACCCGGTTCTAACACTGATTTAGGATTAATGCGAGCTTTAGCAGTAGTGCAAGAAATCGAAAACACCGGTAAACTGAAAAACGTCAAATTTCGAGCTTTTTCCGCAGGACAGTTATACCTCCCATCGGGTAAATTAGCTGCGGTTAATCGTGACGCAGATGCAAGCAGACGCAGAATTGAAATCCGTTTTATTCCCCCCGGTAAAAAACAATAAGACAAAAAAACTCTAGAAATTTGTTTTTTTATCTTTTGCTTGTTACACTGAGGAAAGAACGAAATTCAAATCAATATCTATGGAACAAAACACTTTAGAGGGGACTTGGGAAGAAATTTTACAGCATAGTGCTAAATTAGCAGGTCAGCGAGTGAGATTGACCATTCTACCTAATCAATCTTCCAATTCTTCCACTCCAGAAACCCTAGACCAAAAATTAAAAGGAAGAGTTGGACGAGTTTATTTTCAGCCATCAGATTTATCTGAGCGAGTAGAAGAAGTTTTTACAAATATTTTAGATGTTCAAGACTAATCAGCATTACATCAATGACTCTTTGCGACGCTTCTCCACTTATTGCCTTAATTAATGAAGCTGATAAAAATCATCAGCGTTGTGTTGACATTTTATCTTCGCTATCGGCCCCCCTTGTCACGACTTGCGCTTGTTTTACGGAAGCAATGTATTTATTGCGTCGATATGGTGGTTGGTTCGCACAACAAGAATTATGGGGTTATGTGGTAGATGAAATACTGGTAATACACCATCATAATTCAGATGAACTAAAAAGAATGGAAACCTTAATGATACAATATCAAGATGTTCCTATGGATTTAGCAGATGCTTCTTTAGTAGCCATGGCTGAAGTTCTTAATCAAAAACAAATATTCACTCTCGATAGCGATTTCTATATTTACCGACGGTATGGAAATCAACCTTTTGAGGTTGTACCTTAATTATTTTTCATTCCCTAGAGGGTGACATCCTCGTATAAATCCCGAAAAGATGCCGTCAGATTAATACTCTGCAAACTAAAACTTTCTTCCTGATAGGTTTGCAGAATCCATAAACCCTGTTCACCCCGTCGAAAAGTTTCCACTCGTTGGTGTTTACTATTGACTAGGACATATTCCTCTAAACTTTCTAGAGTTTGATAATCATTAAATTTATCACCCCTATCAAAAGCTTCTGTGGAATCGGAGAGAACTTCAATAATCAATTTAGGAAAACGTTTGTAGGTAGCAGTTTCTCTATCTCTGTCATCGCAGGTGACAAGAATATCAGGATAGTAAAAGTGATTGCGTTTCTCTAATCTGACTTTCACATCGGCAAAATAAACCCGACAATTGGCACCCCGCAAATGATTACGAATGAGAAAAGTGAAATTGAGTCCGATAATATTATGAGTATCCGTCGTCCCTGCCATGGCGTAAACTTGTCCATCGATATATTCATGTTTAATGGGACTTTTTTCTTCAAACTGAAGATATTCTTCTGGGGTGAGATTATTATAGTTAGATAAAGCAATCATGGTTTTTAAGGAATTTGGGGAGTATCATTAACCGTTTCTAGGGTGACATCCTCGTATAAATCCCGAAAAGATGCCGTCAGATTAATACTCTGTAAACTAAAACTTTCTTCCTGATAGGTTTGCAGAATCCATAAACCCTGTTCACCCCGTCGAAAAGTTTCCACTCGTTGGTGTTTACTATTCACTAAGACATATTCCTCTAAACTTTCTAGAGTTTGATAATCATTAAATTTATCCCCCCTGTCAAAAGCTTCTGTAGAATCGGAGAGAACTTCAACAATCAATTTAGGAAAACTTTTGTAGGTAGCAGTTTCTCTATCTCTGTCATCGCAGGTGACAAGAATATCAGGATAATAAAAGTGATTGCGTTTCTCTAATCTGACTTTTACATCGGCAAAATAAACCCGACAATCGGAACCCCGCAAATGATTACGAATAATTGTGTATATATTCCCCGAAACAATATTATGAGTATCCGTCGTTCCTGCCATGGCGTAAACTTGTCCATCGATATATTCGTGTTTAATGGGACTTTTTTCTTCAAACTGAAGATATTCTTCTGGAGTGAGATTATTATAGTTAGATAAAGCAATCATCGTTTTTTCTGCTAGTTACAACTATATTTAAGTACCTAGGCAAAATTAATTATACATCTAAGCCGTTAGCCTTTTCCGTAATCAGTAAGCAGTATTAAGTAACAGTACATTCCCTGATTACTGTTCACCGATAACTGAAAAGTCTCCTCTCTCCCAGTCTCGACTAGGAAATTAACTTTGCAGGACTAGATACCTGTTGAAATAGTGTCTAGGAGAACCAGCAAAAAGAGCCTCGAATGGTTAATCTATATGCTATTACCCTTGTAACTCTCTATAACTACTGCTATGACAACCCTAATTGACTATTCAAATATTCAATCTTTACCCGAAGTTTGGTCAATAGTTGCCCAGCGTTTCCCCGATATTATCGCCCTGCACGATCCCCACAGTAAACCGGAAGTAATTCTCACCTATCGGCAACTTTATCAACAAATTCAGCAATTTGCGGCCGCTTTGCAAGCATTAGGAGTCACAGAAACCGAAAATGTCGCTTTATTTGCCGATAATAGTCCCCGGTGGTTTATTGCCGACCAAGGTTCCATGGCAGCCGGGGCCGCCAATGCGGTACGATCTGCTCAAGCAGATGCAGAGGAATTAGCCTATATTCTCGCTGATAGTGACAGTCAGACGCTGATTGTGGAAAATAACAAAACTTTAGGGAAATTGCTGGCGAAAATCCCTGAATTGCCCCTAAAATTAATCGTGCTGCTCACCGACGAAGACCCCGCTACTGGGGCTATTTCCGTGCAGACCTTAAATTTTAAGCAACTAATGGCGATCGGGGCTGAGAACACCCTTAAACCCATCACCAAGGGCGAAAATGATCTGGCTACCCTCATCTACACATCGGGAACGACGGGACAACCCAAAGGGGTGATGTTAAGTCACGGGAATCTACTCCATCAGGTACGCAACTTAAATGCTATCTTTCAACCGGATCCTGGCGATCGAGTTTTAAGTATACTACCTTCATGGCATTCCTACGAGCGCAGTTGTGAGTATTTCAGTCTAGCTCAAGGTTGCACCCAGATTTACACCAGTATTCGCACTTTTAAGTCCGATTTAAAGCAATTTAGTCCGCAATTAATGGTGGGAGTTCCCCGTCTTTGGGAATCTCTTTACGAGGGTATCCAAAAGCAATTTAGCGAACAATCGGCCACAAAACAGAAATTAGTGCGATTTTTGCTAGAAAAGTCGGAAAAGTACGTTATTGCTAAACGTATCGCCGATAATCTCAGTCTAGATCATCTTCACGCTTCCCCCGGAGAAAGACTAAAAGCAAGAATTCAATCCCTCTTACTCTATCCCCTCCATGCCATCGGTGATAAGCTAGTTTATGGTAAAATTCGCCAAGCAGTGGGAAATAAAGTTAAAATCTTGGTTAGTGGCGGTGGTTCCTTAGCCAGACATCTAGATACTTTCTATGAGATTGCGGGAATCCCGATTTTAGTTGGTTATGGACTGACAGAAACTTCTCCTGTCGCTACCGTCCGTCGTATCGATCATAACCTGCGCGGGTCTGCCGGTCGTCCCGTCTTTCAGACAGAAATCTGTATTGTCGATTTACACAGCAAAGAAGTCTTACCGACGGAAAAACACGGTTTAGTTTTGATTCGCGGTCCGCAGGTGATGCAGGGATACTATAAAAAACCCGAAGCAACCGAAAAAGCGATTTCTCCCGATGGTTGGTTTGATAGCGGTGATATTGGTTGGTTAACCGCTGCCGGGGATTTAGTCTTAACCGGACGGGCCAAAGATACAATTGTTTTGAGCAATGGTGAAAATATCGAACCGCAACCGATTGAAGATGCTTGTTTACGCAGTCCCTTTATCTCCCAAATCATGCTAGTGGGACAGGATCAAAAAGCTTTGGGGGCTTTGATCGTGCCTAATCTTGATATACTGGCCAATTGGGCCCAAGAACAGAAAATATCCTTAAATTTACCCGATCTTCACAGCGATCGCTCAACGATTCTTTCTAGCGATCTCTACAGCAAAAAAGTCTTAGATCTCTACCAACAAGAATTAAAGCGCGAGGTAAGAAATCGGCCCAGTTATCGTGCCGATGACCAGATTAAAACCTTTGAGTTAATTTTAGAGCCTTTTTCCCAAGAAAACGGCATGATGACCCAAACTTTAAAGATTAAACGACCGGTAGTAACGCAACGCTATCGCGATATGATTAACGAGATGTTTGCCAAGTAAATATTTCTGGCAAATATTCCCTAACCCCTTGACAAAAAGACCTTTTTAGGATAAGCAAATCATGGATGACGCACAAACCAGTTTATTACTGAAGCGCCCGGTGACAATTAAAGTCATCGTGACTCCGCGCTGGAAAGAAGAAGCACAACAGCAATTACAAGCACAAATGGTTCAAATTGACGCACAAATTCAACAATTAGAAACCCAAGGCCAAAGAGCGATCGCCGAAATTCAGCGTCAGAGTCTGATCCCCTTACCCCCCGCGGCTGCCCAACAGATTGACAATATTCAAATCCAAGTCAATCAACAGAAAAGTGAGTTTCTCGAACAAAAAAACCAGTATCTGCAACAATTGCAACAGGTACAACTCTTGGAACTTAATCAAGAAGTCGCCCAAGCACAACTAGAAAGCTTTTTCCGGGTCGAAAAAGGCGATAACTTAGTGGCCAAAATGAATGTGGAACTCGTCCTTAGAGATGGCATAGTCGAAGAAATTCGCGGCGAAATTTAAAGCTAGGGTGAGCAGTTACGGATCATTGTCAACTTAACGGTTAAAATCGGCAATAGCAAGGGTTTTTCTCCCTTGCTCACCCGAAAAACCGTCCCTAGTTCACATCACCCCTGACAGGACTTGATCAGACCTTAAAAATATATTAAGATTCTTTATCGATCGCCCGGACAAACTCGCTTATATTGTTGTATAACTTCATCTCTCCATCGACTTACCCCTAATTAGGGTTTGCTGAAAAAGTTTTTCGTGGGGGTAGGGTGTGGGGTGTGGGGTGTAGGGTTTTACCGATTTTCATCTGGTCAATTACCTAATTTTCAGGGAAAAAGTCCCTGAAATTTCCCCCCCGATCACTCCCATATTTGGTACTTTCTGATTGACAAAAAATCTAAAAGTCTTACCCAACAAGGTTTTTAGATTTATTCAGCAAGCTCTAATTAGATCCTATAAATATAGAATCTCTATGCTTTCTTTCTTACCCACCATTCTTTTAGCTCAGTCCGCCTCGGTTCTGCCCCAGATAGAGAGGAAATTAATCACCCAATATCAGGAAGTGCGTCAGTTGCCCGGTCAACTGAATGACGTTCTAGTTTTTAATAGCAATAGTCCCGAAGTGGTAGAAAAAGAGGGAATTCTCCTCTCCACTTTCCCCGGTAAAGGAAAACGTTTTCCCATAGCCCATCTCAATCATCCCCTACAAGGACGTTTTGACGTTTTCACCCACCACATCGCCCGTCAAACCGATCCCAATCGCAACCTACACCAGGGCCTGATCGTTACTAATCCCACCTCCAGAAACCTCGTTATCCGCATCCTGCAAGGAGTCAGTTACGTCACCTCCGCCGATGCCCCTTTTGTCGATTTACCCTCTCTGGTGGAAGATCCCAATGGCCGGGTTTTTTCCGGTCCTGGTTCCCGTTTAGCCAGCGATATCATGCGTCGTCGCCATGATACCCAATTTCCCACCCAAATCGTCATTCCCCCCGGGGAAAGTCGGATGCTATTCGATCTGATTATCCCCAGAAGTAGCGCCCGCTCGACCCTCCTACGTCTCTACAGCGATGGACCAGTCTATATGGCTAATTTAGCCCTCTACGAAGTTCCTCAAAAAGTCAATATCGAAGATCGGGAAATAGAAACCTTTCGTCCCCCTACCCTCGAGGAATGGCGTACTCTATTAGTTAGAGGTGATTTGGCCGCTCCTCGCGATTTTCCCCCCACTCCCCCCGATCAATGGTCTCCCGGAAGAAGAAATTTTTATGGTCGCGTGGCCGGAATTTCCGTCGGTTCGGAATGGGCAACCCGCATTGTCGATCCCAAAGGGGGAATTAATCTCACCATTCCTCAACCTGGTCAAGCTTTTGCCTATCCTTTAAGTACAGTGACAGAGGCTACTTTCGGAACCAGACAAATTCAAAGCGCCCCCATGTTAGTGCGTTATCCCGATACGGCTTTCAAAGCTCACGGTAATTACGGTGTTCACTACTATCTGACTTTACCTCTATATAACAACACTAGCAAGACGCAGGTGGTGGCTTTGACTATTCAAACCCCAATCAAAGAAGATAATTATCTCGATCGCTTGCTATTTGTTGAACCCGTCCAGGGACCGGTATTTTTCCGGGGTGCAGTGCGCGTTACCTATCGTAACGCCCTGGGACGCACCGAGGAACGTTTTTTCCATCTCGTTCAACGGGAAGGACAACAGGGAGAAGCTTTAGTACAGGTGGAACTTCCCCCCGGAGCCAGACGCGACATTAATCTCGATTTTCTCTATCCCCCCGATGCCACACCCCCCCAAGTTTTGAGCGTTAAAACTTTGGAATAAATAGTTTTTCTCGAAAAGTTAACGGCTGATTGTCGGTAAAAATAAGTAAGATAAGTAGGTGGGTATTAAAAACTTTCAGATGCCCCCCTTATTAAGGGGGGACTAAGGGGGGATCGAACCTAAAATCCATTTTTAATTTAATTATAACCAGCTACTTACACTGATATTAATCTCTCTCTGGGAATTAGCCGATGGATATTAGCAAAACTTGCTTTATTTGCTGCTTATTATCTCAATTCTTGGGCGATGCAGCTGCGAGTTTAGCCGTGACTAAACTCGATTTTGATACCGGTCAACCCCTAACAAATCAAGTGGTTAGATCGGGGAAAATTAAGGTAAAAGTTAGCTATCAACCCATCGACCTAAACGAAAGAGTTGATGATAATTATGATATTAATAATGTTTCTTATCAAATCTTTTATAACGAGCAAATTTATCAGGAAAATAGCGGGTATAGTGCCTTTGGATCCGGCTATGTCGAATTAAGAGATTTAGATAATAATGGCATCGATGAGATTATCGTCTCCACCTATAGCGGCGGCGCACATTGCTGCACATCTTTGGTAATTTATACTTGGCAAAAAGATAAATTTATTAGAGAAGAAACGGGTTTTTTAGATGGTAGTGGTGGTTCCTTTGAAGATTTAGATGGAGATAATAATTATGAATTTGTCACCGTTGATAATGCTTTTTTGTACGCTTTTAGTTCCTACGCCGCCTCTTTTCCTCCCTCCAAAATTTATACTTTTCAACAGGGTAAATTAGCGGATGTCACTAGAAAATATCCCCAAGAATTAAGGAAAACTTTAGCAGCAATGTTGAAAGCTTTTCAGTTAGCTAAAAAAGAAAAAGCCGAAGTTAATGGCATTTTGGCCGGTTATGTAGCCCAAAAAATTCTCCTAGGAGAATACGAAGAAGCTTGGCAATTTCTCCTCGCTAATTACGATAAAAACTCCGATTGGGGTCTCGATATCCATGGCGAAAATACAGTGATCGGAAAATATCCAGACTTTCCCACTGCTCTGAGAGCTTTTCTCCTGAAAAATGGCTACTTAACCCCAGTTCGGGTTAAGTAGAAGCGATAAAATTCCATGTTCCAGGAGGGTTTTTTCGGCTGATGGCAGTAACCCACATTCCGCACCCTAGTCGTTGAAATCAAAAGTTGCTCTAGCCCTTGTATAGTAAGACTTTTAGCGATTACTAAGAATTATGAAGTGTCACACTCTAGTCAGCGATCGCCAGCTTTTTAGATAAAATTTTCAATGTGACAGTTGAGGGTGCGGAATGTGGGCAGTAAGCAATCAAACTAGAGAGGAGATTAAGGCAAAAATTAACAGAGCTACGGTGGTAGGAATGTTCAACGGAAGTTTCCCTTTGACAAAAAGCGACAACCTCTGCTGTGGCAGAATCTGTATGGGGGAACTTCCGCTAAAAACAGACAAATTTAACGGAGTTCGCGGTTCGGCATCACGCTTCGCTCGAGCGGCTGTTAATAGCCTTGAACTCAATCAAACACCACAAATAGGAAAACAACCACCACAACCGACACTGTCGCCGCCATCACTGTCGCCATCACTGCCGCCACTGCCGCCACTGCCGCCACCACTGCCGCTACTAGCAGCGGCAGTGGGAGTCAGCATTTGATACAAGTCTGCTAAAGCCATATCGGCCATCAGAACTGTTGCTCCAAACAACGCGACCCCAAGTACCAGTTCAGAATCGCTGCTATTGGCTGTTTTTAAAAATTGTAAGCGATTTGTTAAATCCTTAAAAATGATCTCTCCATAACGGCTGCGCTGTGGTTTGACAAAAAACCTTGCTCCCAAAACTAGAAGCCCAAATATACAGATGAGAAGTAAACCAACGGGCTTATCGCGAGAAATTCCCACAGCCATTTTGCACAAGCCCATTCCTAGAAGAATAACCACAATCAATGATGGATAAATTTGCGCTTTCAATGCTTGGGCATCGCTCAGAAACAAACCAAGTTGTTCTAGGCGGGAACGAATGCTATCTTTCATTACTTTAGACTTCTGGAAAACCTGTTCAATTGCCCCATCAGTGGCCAAAATATCTTGGGCGACCGCCTTTTCTACAGGATCGGCAATAGCATCGATCTTTCCTGTCACCACCAGTTTGCTTTGTGTTCTTCCAAATGGTGATTTTTCTTTTAATACCTCCACATAGCCTTGTTTTACCAAACTGGTGATTGCGGCCATAATCAGGCCATGATTGCCCCCCGCCAAGAAAGCTATCTCGTAAGTATTTAAATCAGGTTGCTGCTTTGTATTAGCGCTAACTAGGCACAGGTAAAAACGTAGCCAGGCTGCCAAAGCGATTCCCATCACTCCTAGGAAAATATAGAAGGTTAAAAATTCCGAACCTGTAAAATTGATTGGGTTAGGAATTTGGGAGATTATCTGACAGCTAGTTATCATCAGTGAAAGGAAGACTAAAAAGGTAAAGATGCCTATTTTTCGCAGTTGTGGTTTGAAGGAGACTGTGAAATTAGGTTTTGACAAAACCCAGCTTTGTTGAGTGTTGATCCGGATAAAATGCAAATCTCGCCCGAATCGGTCTTTGGGTTTAGGCCAAATATCTATTGGCGGAATATGTCCAAAAAACTGTTCGTAACTTTCTAGCGTCTTGCTATACCAACTGCCAAATTTTAATTGCTCGGATGAACCCCCACGAGTCGGCTCGTGATGTAATGTGGTTTGCAAAATTTTGGGACAGAACTCTTGCCAGTACAATCGCGTATAGGTCAGATGTAAATGCCAAACTTGATCGATTTGGTCGGATGGCGTGACTGGATGTCCTGCTGCAACGGCTAGAAATATAAACTTTTTGTATTCCTCGATCACTCTCTGAGTGTAGCCTAAGGACCAGCCGTTATCTTTTGCTAATCGTTGGCTGAAAGATAATTGACTATCTGGCCGATCCAAGGCAAATGCCTGAATTCTTTTATATAGCTCTATCTGTTGAAAGTTCATCGTCCCTAATGGGTTATCCATAAACCCGGCCTCCCGAGAAAAACTGTTTCTAGTCGTTTATTTAGGCCGAAGAGGCTTAACTGTGCGTGAAGTTTAAATTTCTTTACAAAAAGCTGGATGCCAACTATCCCTCTTTCATCCCAAAGATAGAGCCAATATTCTCAATAATCAAACTCATTCATCTGGGCAGTAAGTCTCGGAAACCCCAAAGAAAGTTGAGGAAAGTGACAGAACCGGTTAGGTGAGGATAAAATAGCAGTGGTTGCTTTAATATCACCTAAATAGTCGGTTTTTTCTGTCTTTTCGCCGACTATCGGCTGCTAACACTGGTTTTTTAGTGCAGAAATGTGCTGAACAATTGCGCTTTTGTCGGTCCCGACACTGGTTACAGGAACAGGCGATCTGGTTACGTCTCTACTCCTGTGATACCCGTCCCGGATCGATGGAAAGCATCCTCGATCGCATCGTGGCCAAAGGTTATTTGATTATATTCGCTATCCCAGAGAAACAGGAGTCGATTCCGTTGCCGATGATGTCAAAGATTTATGGATTTTTAGTCCGGCATCCCGACAAGCTTTAATTAATCGAGCATTGAATAATAAGGGCAAATTTTTAATCGATCGCTATCTGACTCGTGGCAAAATTTCCCCCGATGATATCGTCGAAGCCGATCGCCTTTATCCCCAAGAAACCGCCCCTCTTTGGCAAGGGAGAATACCTTTAGAAGAGGAGATGAAACAATCAGTTAAAAGTCGTTTTGATCGCCTCAAATTAGAACTTTGGTTCCTAGCGGTTGCCCATGCTGCCCAGGGTGTAATTGATTATATTAGTTATTTTTCTGCCCTGGTGGAACGTCAGAGAATTCCCGCCGGGGCAGTGTTTTTTCCCGATGGAAATCGTCTTGTGGGTAATCAAGGTTTTGATTCCCGTTTACAAGCTTGGGATAGTTTTCCCGCTTCCCTAGAATGGCATCCCATGTCCTACGCTAATTGTAATGATACTACCTGTGTAGTTAATCAGATCAAAAGAGTAGTGGCAAGCTGGGGAAATCAAAATCGTCTTATCCCAGCTTTAGCGGGTTTATGGGGACAACCCTATAACAATCGTCCCTCCTTAGAAGTGCAAATGGCAGCGATTCGACTAGCCTTTCCCACCATAGATAGTATCAGTCATTTTGCTTTTTCTTGGCAAGAACCACAATTCGATCGATCCCGAAGATTTTGTCAAATATAACTCCATTTACACCTCCACTTTCACTTCCTCTGTCTCTGTTTGTCCCTGTGTTGGGGGAACTATCAAAGGCGGCAATTCCGGTTCGGCGGTGTTGAGAGTCGGTGTAATATCGACGTAGTTAATCACCGCCCCTAAAATTTTCACTTCCGCTTCTGTTAACTGGTCGGTTGCTTCACTCAAGAGACTAGAACGAGTTATCGCCTGGCGCGTTACCAGAATAATCCCGTCCGCTAGTTCTTCTAAGAGCAGCGCATCATTACAGCTAGACAGAGAAGGGGTATCCACAATCACCAGATCGAAACGGCCGCGAGAATCTTTGAGAATTAATTGTAATTCGCTCGATTCAATGATAGCTGCCGCTTGTTTTTGCGGACCGGGACTAGGCAAAATCGAAAGGTTTTCAATATTTGGGGCCAGCCGGATCGATTTACTTTTTGCCCCGTAGTAAAGTAGGGGTTCTCGGAAAGAATTAGGATCGGGAATGACTCCGATTTCTTCGCACTTAGAAGGACTTCTCAGATCTCCTTCTACTAACAGAGTCCGTCGGCCCGCTAAAGCCGCAGCGATCGCAAGATTATAGGCAGTGGCGGTTTTACCTTCTCCACCAGTAATACTGGTGACAATAACCACTTTCACCATTTCGCCGCCGCCAATACGTCGCAGGGTACTGCGTAAACGTTCGTAGTAGGGGAGATAATTGGCATTAGCATCGGCGAGAATCGGCTCGATTTCCTCGCCCGCTAAATTCCGGACAATGGGCAATTGTCCCAAGAGCAGGATATCCCGACTAACCAAAGCTTCCCGCAATTCTTGGGGACTGTGTAGGCGATCGTCGATCACTGCTAACAGCAGGATTGTACCCAATCCTGCTAAGGTTCCCAAACCAGCACCCGCCAAGAGAATCAAGAGACGATTCTTGCGGTTAAACACCTGTTCGACCTGTCGAGCAACCGGTGGTTGGGCGACGGTGAGACTACCCACGGTTTCCGCTTCTGCTGCCTGAGCATCCACCAGAGCATTGAGAATAGTCTCGTAGATACCCCGTTGAAAGGCGACGGCTTGGGTTAAACGAGCTTGCTGTAGCTGTTTATCAGGGAATTTCTCGTATTGGGAGCGTAATTGCTGTTCCTGAGTCACCAAGGATTCTAATTGTTTCATCAAACCCTCACGCTGGGTTTGCAGGGTGACTAATTGAGCCGCTAATTGTTGACGGGTGGCATCGAGATTACTTTGCTGACGGATGCGACTGCTGGGGAGAGCGGTAAGAACGCCATCTTTTCCGATCACCTCGGCGGCTCTTTTTTGTAAGAGAGATTCGTTAACTTCCTGTTGTTTGCGTAATTTAACTACCGTGGGATGTTCGGGACGTAAATCCTTCTGTAGTCGCTCCAACTGGGCTTCCGTGTCCAATATCTGCGCTCGGATACTGGCAATAATCGGGTCGGCACTAAGGGCCGAGGAGGTGTAAGCTTGATCGGGGGTTAAATCGAGTTGTTTACTCAGACTATCAATTTGTCCTTGAATACCTTGCAGTTCTAGGCGAATTTCTCGCTGTTGCTGTTGACTACTGGTGATAGCGCTGAATAAACTCCCATCTTGAATCGCCAATAAGTCTGAGCCCTGGGTGCTAATGTAGCGATAAAACTTTTCTTCGGCTCTGGTTAAATCTTTTTGGACTTCGTTCAGTCGGACACTGAGAGCTTCTATGCGGGCGCGTAACTGGGAAGTATTCAGCCAGCGACTGTATTCCACCATTTCCTTCATCAAGGTTTCGAGAAATAACTCCGCCTTGGCCTGGGAGTCGGCCGTTAACTCTAAAAGTACCTCTTGAGGTTGGTCGCTATTACTTTTTTTTCCCTCCACTTCACCGGGGAAGGTGATTTTTAAATCTTGATCGCGAATTTTAACGATCTGTTCTTGATTAAATTGCAATTTTTTGGCCGCATTGACCAATACCCGGGGAGACAGCAGCAAATCGCGATTAATAGCCCCCCGCCCTTGTTCTTGTAGTTGAGTTCCTGTACTGGTAAAAGCTGGCGGCGGCATCCGGTAAGCTAATTGTCCCACCGCCCGATAAATGCTTTGGGGTTTCTCAGGATCGGGTAGGAGAGCAAAGATCACAGAACCGCCTAAACAGACGAGGAAGACGAATATTCCCACAAATTTGTTCTGATCTAGCGAGATGAGAAATCGTTTAACAATTGGTAGAGCCATAGCTTTTTAATATATTCCCAGATTCTTTACATTTTAGCGGTCAAGAGTTATTCTTGGCTCCGCAAGTCCTAGCTTATGAAGTTGTGTTAAGGAGTGAAGGGAGCCAGTTGCCCCTCAATTATTGGAAGTTATCCAATTGATTGCTAAGGTTGAGAATTGTATTGGTAAAACTGGTAATATCCCGGATGGGTTGGGTAATAATATTAAAAGCGGCGAAAATTTCCCCTAATAGGGTGCGGGTGACGATAATTACGTCTTGATCTTCTAAGGGAACATTTTGGGAGATATCTCCCCTAACTGCCGCTATCGGACTCAAAGTTTGACTAACAATTCCCCCTTTGGCACTATCAAAACGTAGCAGGGACACTTCATTGACATTAATCCGCAGCCGATCGGAAACTGGTAAACTAGCCACCACATCGAGGAAGGTACTGCCACTAGGAAGCGAAACATTTCTCAGGGCAATTCCCGAAGGAACTAAGGGAGCTAAAACCCTGATAGTGATATTCTGCTGGGCGAGGGTGGTTCTAGCCACCAGGGTGCGATTATATCCCGTTTCTTGGCCCACTTCTAACTTGGAAACAATCACGGCATCGCCTCCTTGCAGACGCAGATCCGGCAAGCGGTCCCCTTTAATCAAGGGAGTATAAAGGTCAAGTTTCTCCTCTAATACTGTACCATCGACTAAAACCCGACGGACAACGATCGAACGCAGATCGGCTCTGGGAGTGCCACCCCCCGCCGCCAAAAGTACCTGCGCTAGGGAAGTATTAGGAGCAATATTATAAAACCCCGGTCGCTGTACCTCTCCCAGAATGGTTAACTGGACGGGACGAGCAGAGGTTAAAACAGCAATGACTTCCGGTTCCTCCCGCAGGTATTTTCGCCCTAATTCGAGGCGGATTTTTGTTTGCACTTCATCTAAAGTCAAGCCGATCACCGGAATACGCCCTAAAATCGGCACCAGAAAATTACCATCGGGATCCACAGGACCTGCGGAATTAAATTCGGGAAAATCGGGAACCGAGACAGTAATTTGATCGCCGATATCGAGTCGATAGGCCTGAATTTGTCGGGATTGGGAATTATTGGGAGAGTAAACCGGCGGACTGTAGCCAGTGGGGGGAATCGTGTTTTCAGGAAAGGTGGGATTAGGGGGTTCGGGTGGTAAAAACTCTAACTCGGCTCCCGGTTGGGTCTGGGGTATGGACAAAGGACCCTGGGCCTTAAGGCTCTCGGAGGGAATTACCCAGAAGAACCCTGTTAGACTCAACCCTGATAAGGCTATAGCCCCGGTTCTGGATAAATTAACGGGCAAAAACTTGTTGAGCACTGGTGGAATCATACAGACCTATCAATTTATTTTCTGGGAGTTATCTAGTGGTAGAGGAACAAAGAAGCTATTAAGGACTAGAAAAGTGCCTTGAGCTAGTTTTTTTAAAGAGATGGTTGGGAGCAGCAAGATTACTTTTCTTTTTTGGTCTGAGGGAGAAAAGTTAATTGATTTAAGACATTTTGTTCTAAGTAACTTTGAACTTTCCCGGCGAGACTGAGAGCAAAGGGAGTGAGGGTTTGCAGTTCTTTCGTCGGCTCTAAGGGAATCAGCAAGGAAACGGCTATCCAGGGTACTCTCTGTCTTTTTAATTGCGCCCATTGGTCAAGCCAATACCACACAGAGGGATCGTAATGACCACCACCTAGCCAAGCATACCATTGCACCACGGCAAAAGTGTTTTGTGTCCAAGCCCGATAGAATCGAGCGGTGGCCTTTCCTCCCGACTGGGTGGGAATTGATAGCTCGGTTGTTTCCCCCTGATTCCAACGACTAATCGAATTGATATCCGACCATTCTAACCCTGGTTGATTTTTATAGTAGTCCTGTGGCTTTAAAAGCACGGTGATCCTCTTGCCATCGGGACTTTCCACCACTTGTACCGACCATTTTCCCTCACCGATTTGGCCTTGGCTCTGGCCGATGGTTTTCAGGTCAGACAACTCGATTCCCGATTTTCCGATGACCCGCATTTTCTGAATATTACCGATTTTCGGTTGATCTGCCCAAGACCAATGGCCAGAAATTAAATTGGGCAGGATACCGCCTAAAATCAACAGCAGCAGCAGGCACAACAGCAGTAAATAATTACCCGGTAGCTTTTTTTTGACTTTATCTAACACTAAAGTTACCTCGTCTGGAATTTTTTGACTAATCATCCCGGTTACTTTCCTCTGGGAGCATCTCACCTTTGTAATAAGTAGAAATGCTTAATGAACTCAATAAAAAAGTTAAAAAAGGCAACCATTTAGATAGGCACAGCGATGACGAAGGACTTGCGGTACATTACCAG
>SFCA01000022.1:0-15998 GCA_007095475.1 Microcystis aeruginosa Ma_QC_C_20070703_M131
TGGTAATGTACCGCAAGTCCTTCGTCATCGCTGTGCCTATCTAAATGGTTGCCTTTTTTAACTTTTTTATTGAGTTCATTAAGCATTTCTACTTATTACAAAGGTGAGATGCTCCCGACCGCTCATGGGTTAGACTCCTAATTAATTGGTGCTGTTGTTTCTGACTTAGATTTCAGTGTTTGAACAAATTGTAAAACTTTTTGTTGCTTTTCTGGTGTCAGTTCTCGCCATTGTTCAAGTATTTCTTCTTCTTTACCCATAAATACCTCGCTCTTGAATTATAAATTGTTTGGTTTTGAGCAAGGCTCATTAATAAAAACCACTCCAGACACAGAGGAAACAAAGATCATATCATTTTGGGTTTGCGGTGGACGTTGTAGAATAGAGAAAACCTAATGCGCTGATAGATGCTATGCCCTCTCCTGCTATTACCACGATCATCAAGATGGTTGAGTCTCTGCCTGATGAGCTTCAAGAGCAGTTAGTAGAGTATGTTCGAGCTTATATTGCAGAAATTGAAGAAGAAAAACGATGGGATCAGTCGTTTAAACAGACGAAGAATAATCTAGTCGCAGCAGCCCAAAAAGCCAAAGAAGAGATTGCAGCAGGCTTGTCCACGCCGATGGATTATGAGCAGCTATGAATTCCGCGACATTGCCCTCATTTTGGCAGAAGTATCGCGACTTGAAGCCAGCAGTCAAAGCCGGAGCCAGGAAAGCATATCGGTTATGGGTAGAGAATCCGTTTCATCCGTCGTTAAATTTTAAGTGTATTGACAGCGACGAAGATATTTGGTCAGTGCGTGTAACGAAGAGTCATCGAGCTTTGGGAGTGCTGTCAGGGGATACAGTCACCTGGTTTTGAATTGGCGATCATGATGAGTACGAAAAGTTTTATTCGTAAAACACAGGAACTATAAGCCTATTCCACTCGAACTTTAAAAACCCACTTGCCACTCTGCTATACTTTTTAAACAGGATTTAGTATCACTTCCTCATAATGACATTCGATAAACTACATAGCATAGCGACTTTTTTCGGAAGTATCAAAGTGAGCAAGCGTAATTTTTTTGGCGAGGATAGAAGTTTTTTGAGGCAAAAAAACAGAACGTTGCCGGAAATATTCGCCAAAATATTGACGATAGAGAGGACAACTGACTCGGCAAAACTTACCTTGTCGGTGAATTAGTCCGAGACTTTCTAGGTGAAAAGCTGCCATTAAATCAATTTCTATGTCTTTTTCCGCCATCACCACCTTAGCAAAGATAGCCGCTAAATTGCCTTTTAAGTATTGTAGATGCGAAAGTAAACGTTTAAGATGGTCTGCAAAAATATTACTTTCCTCCTCGATAGAAGTAGCTAGAATGGTTTCTAGGGTACAATCACCCCGAGCAATATGATAGCAAGCAAGACGAATTAAATAGGGATTACCTCCTAGAAATATCCGTAATTTGTCGTAGTCAAAATTCTGATCTAATCCCTGTCTTTGACTTAATTCTCGTACTTGTGCGCTGGTAAAATTAGGCAATTCGATCGGTAAACCAAGACTGAAAGGAGATTGATAGGTATCTGAGGTTTTATCAACCTCCTGTGCAGGGGAATAGGCAACAATTAAACGTAATTTTTGCCAGAGGGGTTTGTTTTTGCCTTCCTCGTGCCAGAGGTGGAGAATACTAAAAAATTCTTCCCCTAGCTGTGGATAGGATAAAAGATATTCAAGATCATCAAAGGCAAGCACTAAAGGGCGATCGAGATGGGAGAGAATATGCTTTTCTAGATAGATTTTACAGTTAATTTTACCCCCTAAGAATTCATCCCAATCCTGTGGGAGATGATTTTCTAAATCTAACTGGCGACTAATACTAACGCAAAGCCAACGCAGCCAGTGATTTAAATCTTGAAAAATTGAGCTTTCTGCTAACCGAAAACTGAAATAAAGTGTATGGTATTGCTGTTGTTGAGCATAATTAATAATTCTAGTCATCAGGGAAGTTTTTCCCATTTTTCTGGCCGCATTAATCCGGATCAGACTACCCCCGCGCAAGATCTCTTGATAACAAGTCTGTTCTAGATTGTTTCTGTGAATATAAAAGGAGGAATTGAGGGGGACTTGTCCCTCTGGTAACTCAGGCAATAATTGAGGATTAATAGTATCAGTTTCTGGTAAGTTAGGACGATAATAATCGCCATTTTCTAAAGTTAAATTAAAGGCTTGAAAACAATGTTTCAGGGTTTGTTTATCCACTCCCGATTCACAAGCAAATACCTTCATCAGAGTATCTACCCCTAAAAGAGTTTTCTCGCTGAGGACTTCTAGGGTGAAACGATGACCGCGATTATCCCGATACTCCGCTTCTTGTTTGGCAGTAAGTAATTTTTCTAGTCCCGTGGGGGTAAGGACAACCCCGCGTCTGCGGCGCTGTTTTTCTGGTTTTTCCATGATAGTTTTTCCCTGTCCTGAACTCAAACTCTGCACCTCTACTAGAGGTTTTGAGTTTCCTATAGACTTCTCCTCAACAGGGAAACAATCGATTCCGTAATTTTACTGGTTTAGCGATGGAGAGGATCGGGACAATAACCAGACCACTTATTTTCTTCCCCGTCTGAGTTATTTCTGGGATAGGGATAAATCTTAGCCTACTTGCTGACGATAGCTATTCATTTCTAGGCTATCTTCCCCATAAAGATCCTCAATGTGTTGATGACAGCAATCGATCGCAAATTGCTCAAATTCTCCCGGTTCAATTTGATACATTTTGGCAAAAATATCGGGTTGAACACGACAAAATTCTGGTCTTTGGTCATAAATGGTACAGAGACGGGTCTTGCGATCAAAGTTTATACACCAACCATCTTCCCCCACCATGCTGAGATATTGACTTAATTGTGCGGGAGTAAGATATTCTTCCAAGTCAGGACGCTCATCGGGATTTAGTTGACAACAAGCTCCACAATTTTTAATACATTTCCAATTGGCCATATAACCGGTGTGCCGCGATGAATTAATCCTAGTACCCACTAACTAGCTTACCAGCAAATAGTCCCAATTTTGCCTGTCAGTAGCAATTCCCCTCAATAGTTTTAATCTAACCCAGCGATCGGGAGTGCGAGCTTGACGAGGCAAGGATCGAATAAAATGGGCGTTGTAAGGGTCGAACTTACGGCATCCTGCTTGTAAGGCAGGCGCTCTACCACTGAGCTAAACGCCCGAATCAATTTCGTACTTTCTCAGCATAACATATATTTTTAAAAAAGTATATTATTTTTTTGAGCGAGTTGATTTTTTTCCGATGCCCTCTGGTCGAACTCACGATCGCATTACCTTAATTCTGCTGCCACCGATTGCGGGGGCGAGTTTTTTGGTCAGTGGCAGTGGTAAATTAACCCTGTTACTGTTGGCCAGTTATTTGTTTAGCGGATTCCTGTTTGGGCCAGATCTTGACATCCACTCGGTTCAGTACAAACGTTGGGGTTATCTGCGCTGGTTGTGGCTACCCTATCGTTCTATGATCCGTCATCGCGGTTGGTTATCCCACGGTTTATTGATCGGCACAATTTTTCGGTTATTTTACTTCGGTAGTTTTCTTTTACTAGCGGCGATCGTCATCATTCCGATCCTGCAAAGTTTCTGGGGTATAAACTGGGATTGGCGACTGTGGCCGCAGCAAGCGATCGCATTATGGCAACAGTATCCCCGGGTAGCGATCGCTATTTTCCTGGGTTTAGAATTAGGGGCGATGAGTCATAGTTGTAGTGATTGGATCGGATCTGCCTACAAACGTTCTCGAAAAGTGGCTCAAAAACCGGTAAAAAAGAAAAAACGTTAATAGTCCCCGTCCACAATTTCTAATTAGCCTTACTTTGATATTCTTGCCAAGTTTTCGGACTGATAAAGAGAGTTCCTTTTTCTTGCTGGTCGGGAAACTGGATATAATTTTTCTCTAAATAATTCTTGAGTTTTGGTGATTGCAGAAATTGCTTTTCAAATCGATAGAGAAAAACCAAATCGGGCTGTCTTTTTTCGATGACTTCTAGGATAAAATCCCCATCGAGATTCTGATTGAGAAATCTCTTTCTGGTGATGACAGCCGTTTCTGGGGGTGTTTTCAAGAAATATTGATATATATAGTGAGGATTGTCGGTTAACAGGAGTTTATCGGAGTTTTTAAATTTTTCAAACACAGCTTCTGCTAAAAGAGGTTTATACCTTTTATTAAATTGAACGTAGGCATTAATTGCAGGATCACGATTGGTGATTATTCTCAAGGTATTAAAGAGAAATTGACCAGAAAGGGGGAGAAAAATCAGCATTTTAAGCATTAATACCCCAGTTATTTTGCGATTTTGCCTAAATTCTGCGAGACTATCAGTAATTTTTAACTGTTCGACAAATAAGGCAATTATCCAAACTGCGGGAATAATTAAATGGATATAATAATAGGGCCAAATTGGGGCGACCGTGGCGAATCTAAATAGATTAGAACCTAACCAGATCAAGGGCGGTAAAAGTGGTATTATATTGCGAGTAAAAACCATCGCTATAATGGCGATCGCTGTCACGATTAGATAAATTGGTTCGTGCTGTAGGGCGCTTTGTAAGAGATTCAATAAGGTGAGATTTTCTTCACCGAAACTAGCGGCAACGCTGACATGAGATTTAATAATATTTGCGTAGGAAAAAGGAAAAATAGTCAGGGAACCCAAGACAAAGACTAAAACGACAGCGACTGACCAAATAACAATATCAATGATTCTTTTAATAAAACTATTCTGTTGATTGAGAAAAATAATTAAAGCTACAGTTGGGATAATAGTAATGCCTGAAAGTTTAATTTGCAGGGAAAAAACGAAAGCAATGGCACTAAGTAAATACAGTCCATACTTAAGCTTACCCGTGGATTGAACGGCTTTAAAGATGATAAAAATACTTAAGATTACAAAAAAAAGTGAGGGTAACTCCCGCAACATTGTCGTTGATAGGGTAATATACACTAGACAGGTTGAGAGAATAAATACCGACAAACAAGAGGCCAATATTCCGCAATTAACTCTCAGAATTAAATAAAAAATTCCTAACATAATTGTGGACAAAGAAAGCACCATAAGGCGCGCCGCATGGATAGTAAATCCTGTCAAGCTTAACCAACTATTTAGTAAAAGAGATAAACCCGATAAATGATCGTGCCAAACTTGTTCGTAGAGACGATAACCTTGTTTGGTGACGTAGGCAAGCACCAAGGCCACCGCTTCATCAAAATTAAAGATATAGGGATAATGAAGCGGGACTTTCCAGAAAACAATCCCCAGAAAAAAAACAGCAATGGCAATTAATGCCATAAAATCAAAACGATAAGATTTCTTATTCATAACTTTTTCTGGACAAGAATTGCTGCGTATCTTATCACAGATCGAGACATTAGTTATGGGTTAAAAAAGATACAAAGATTACTTTTCGGAACTACGCCCTAAATCTTTAGATCTGTGATAAGCTGCCACGACTGCCTCGATAATTGTCGATCGAAAAGAGCCTTTTTCTAATTGTCTCACCCCGGCAATCGTCGTTCCCCCGGGGCTAGTGACGCGATCCTTTAATTCACCAGGGTGTATAGCCGATTCTTTTAATAGGGTTGCCGTCCCTAAAACTGTTTCTAGGGCCAATTGAGACGCGATCGCTCGCGGTAATCCGGCCGCCACACCACCATCGCTTAAAGCTTCCACCATCAAGGCCACAAATGCCGGGCCCGATCCCGATAATCCCGTTACCGCGTCCATCAAAGCTTCGGGAACTTCCACCACCGAACCGACCGCAGCAAAAATATCTCTGGCTACGGCCAGATGTTCCGGTTCCGCATGACGACCAGCTGCGATCGCTGTAACCCCTTGTCCCACCGTGGCTGGGGTATTGGGCATCGTCCGGATCACGGGGCGATCGGGAAAGCCCATTTCTAAGCGATTGAGGGTAACTCCCGCTAAAATCGAGATAATTAAGGGTTTTTCTGGTATTCCTAGCAAACTATTCACTACTTGCTCTAAAATTTGCGGTTTGACCGCTAAGATTAACACCTCAGTTGCTCTAGCGGCTTCCCGGTTATCCTCACTGACTTGCACTCCGTAGGTATTAACCCAAAAGTTGCGCCGTTGGGATTGGGGTTCACTGACTAACACCGTTTCGGGACTATAAATATTTTTTTTTAATAAACGGCTGAGAATGGCCTCGGCCATCACGCCACCGCCAATAATTCCTAAACGAATAGACACAGTATTTTTTAAAGTAAAAAGAAAAAAAGGCAGATTTAGAGGTCTTACCCCCAAAAAAACGCATCCTCTCGATCAATCGATTTCTAGCTTCGACAAACTTGACGAGAGGACTATGGAAGGATTCATTGAGCTAATCGACTGCTTTCGGCACCCCAAGCAGCTGCGGGGGAAACGGTACGAGCCATTTTCGGGTTGTCGGCGATATCGTGAATAGTTCCCGAAAGGGTGCTAACTTTAACGCAGCTGGGGGTAAAGAGGAAAATACTCTCACCGATGCGTTCTTGATGACCATCAATCGCGTAAGTGCCACCAGCGACAAAATCCACGGCTCTTTGTGCTTCTTCGGGATCCATGACGTTGAGGTTTAAAACCACCGATTTGCGTTCTCTTAGGGTTTGGATAACTTGGGGCATTTCCTCGAAGGAATGGGGCTCGATCACGACTACTTCTGCATTATTGTTGTTAATACCAGGCATACCGATCACGTTGCTTCTGTTGAGTCCCATAGATGTGGCTGTATTGAGATTTAAAGGTTCGCGTTGACGACGATTAAGGGGTTCTTCTTCTTCGTTTTGATCCCTATCTTGGGGGGAAAACTGTTCCCAATTCATTTCTTCGTAGTCGGTTTCGTCTTCGTCTTCTGGTTGTTCGGAGATACCGACAAAATCTTTGAGCTTGGTAAAAATGTTGTTCACAGTCTAAGTGTCCTTCAAAAGATTTTTTTGGGGGGTCTTGTCTAGAGTCGGGGTTATTTATTGGCCTTTAACAATCTTTGCTCTCACTTGCTACAGGAGAGCCATTTTGTTAAGGGTTCGTCATTTTAGTCGTCTGGAGACAGCGGTTAGTTCCCTCTTTTCAGTTATCAGTTATCAGGGGATAGTTTTCAGGGATTGGGAAAAAGTCAATTCCTCATTTCTAACCACCAGCCTCTAGACCAGACGCTGTAATTCTAAGATATATTGTCACCGATTATTAAATCTTCTAGGGGTTTTTTCTGTAAATTTACGGAGATGGTTCAGTAAATCCGCTCGCCAAAGATGCCGGTTCCCACTCGGATCAAAGTGGCTCCGGCCTTGACGGCCAGAGGATAATCGTTAGACATCCCCATGGATAGATGAGGCAGGCGTAAACTAGAGCTATTCTCGATTATTTGGGCTAAATCGCTGGTTTTTTCAAAGGCGGCTAACTTTTCCCCAGCCGATAATCCCTGGGGTAGAATTGTCATCAAACCTTGAATTTTTAGCTGTTGACAGTTGACTAAAGCGGGAAGAGCTGCTAGGAGTTCGGCCTTGTCCCAACCGAACTTATCGGGATCGGGGACAACTTTCACCTGTAGCAAAACTTGGGGATTAATCTCTAATTCCCCAGCTAGGCGATCGAGTCTTTGGGCTAATTTTAAACTATCGAGGGAATGGATTAAATCAAAAGATTCTAGGACTTTGCGGGCTTTATTTGCCTGTAGATGCCCGATAAAGTGCCAAGAAATATCCGGGAGGTCTTTTAGTTCTTGCTGCTTCGAGATTGCTTCCTGTAGCTTACTTTCAGCAAAATCTCTCACTCCTGCTCGGTAAGCTTGACGGATATAATCGCTCGATACCTGTTTACTGACGGCAATCAGGCGCGTGCAGGGGGGTAGGGTAAGACGGATTGACTCGATACGACTAGCGATCGTCATGAACTAGACTGAAAAGGTTTGTTGATAAATTTGGTTGAGACTGTTAAATTCTTGCACATTACCGCGCCGTCGCCAATTCCGCAGCCGATTTTCCACTAAAAGACGAGCATCGGAACGACTAATCGGATCGAACGAGACTTTTTTCGGCCCCACCGTCACCAGAAAAAAAAGACGTTGGGCATAAAGAGTGGTAAATAATTCCTGATGTTCTTCTAATAGACACACTCTGTATAACAGACCGAAAGTGGGATGATTGAGATAGGTTTCGTTACTCATTCAAGCGATCGCTAAAGGAAAAGGAGGGAGCGAACTAGAAAGTTTTTCAACAACAAAATCAAGCGGATGGCTCAAAAACAATTGATTTTTCGGGTGTTTCCCCTAGCCTAATTTTATCAGAATCCTTCATTGACAACTAACGATGTCAGTCTATGTCATGATTTCCTGAGTTTTCACTTTTTCCCTGTTAACTTGGATACATTTCGGTGACAAGTTGTCACCACCGGAAATTAGCTCTGCTGCAAAAATCAAAGATTTTCCCTTTGCAGAGGAGACTCCGAGACAGGAGGATAAAAAAGACAAGAGACAACTAAACTAACGATAAAAGCTAAGATTATCTCAAATTTATCTGGTTTTTTAGAAATTTTAACCCGATAGTGGCGATCAGTGAACTGAAAACTCACATCTGATCAGTGATCACTGATAACTAATCACTGAATCGCTGATCAAATGCCCTAAGCTTGTATTAAGCCTTTTTTAACTTCAAATTCCTTTAACCTCAATCAATATGGATTTTTCTAGTCTTGTTGCCAGTCAGCTAAACGCCGGCGTTATCTGGCCCGAAGGAATCCTGATTATTACCCTGATGGTGATTTTAATCGGCGATTTAATTGTGGGACGGAGTGCCAGAAGTTGGCTGCCCTACGTTGCGATCGCTGGTCTGCTCGCTGCTGTGGTTGCTCTCTACTTTACTTGGGACAATCCGAAACCAGTGGCCTTTTTAGGGGCTTTTGAGGGCGATAATCTCAGTATCGTCTTTAGGGGGATTATTGCTCTTTCTACCGCCTCCACAGTGCTGATGTCTATCCGTTATGTGGAACAAGCGGGAACCTCCCTAGCGGAATTCTTGGCCATTATGCTCACCGCAACCCTCGGGGGAATGTTCCTATCTGGCGCTAGTGAATTGGTGATGATCTTCATCTCCCTAGAAATGCTCAGTATTTCCTCCTATCTAATGACCGGTTACATGAAGCGGGATCCTCGATCGAACGAGGCCGCTTTAAAATACCTGTTAATTGGAGCTTCTAGTTCGGCGATTTTCCTCTATGGTGTTTCCCTTCTCTACGGTTTATCCGGAGGTGAAACCAGTTTAAGTGCCATTGCCCAAAAATTAACCGATGTTAACGGTGGTCAGTCCTTGGCCTTAGCGATCGCATTAGTGTTTGTAATTGCCGGTATCGCCTTCAAAATTTCGGCGGTTCCCTTTCACCAGTGGACTCCTGATGTGTACGAAGGTTCACCCACTCCCGTGGTGGCTTTCCTCTCGGTGGGTTCCAAAGCGGCCGGTTTTGCCCTAGCAATTCGCCTATTAGTGACGGTTTTCGGTCTAGTGAGCGAACAATGGCGGTTTATCTTTATCGCTCTAGCAATTTTGAGCATGATCCTCGGCAACGTGGTCGCCTTGGCCCAAACTAGCATGAAACGGATGTTAGCCTATTCCTCGATCGGTCAGGCGGGTTTTGTCATGATTGGTTTAACCGCCGGTACTGACGCGGGTTACTCTAGCATGATTTTCTATCTGTTAATTTACCTGTTCATGAACCTAGGGGCTTTTGCCTGTGTGATTCTCTTTGCTCTGAGAACGGGAACCGATCAGATCGCTGAATATTCGGGACTCTACCAGAAAGATCCGCTCCTAACCCTCTGTTTAAGCATCTGTCTCCTCTCTTTGGGGGGAATTCCGCCTCTAGCGGGCTTCTTTGGTAAGATTTATCTATTCTGGGCTGGTTGGCAAGCGGGACTTTATGCCCTCGTCCTCGTTGGTTTAGTCACCAGTGTGGCCTCGATTTACTACTATATCCGCGTGGTCAAAATGATGGTGGTCAAGGAACCCCAAGAGATGTCCGATGCGGTGAAAAATTACCCCGTTATCAATTGGACCCTTACCGGGATGCGTCCCCTACAGGTGGGTATTGTCCTCTCCCTAGTGGCGACTTCCCTGGCCGGTATCCTCTCCAATCCTCTCTTTACCCTAGCGACGGATTCCGTCACCACTACCCCCATCCTACAATCGGCGGCTCTGGCGACCCACATTTCCCGAGCTAATTGAGAATCCCTGTTGATTTATCCCAAGTATCCTAGTCCTGTCTTAAGGTTGGGATAAATCAACCACCTTATACCAAATCCGTTTTTAATAATGTGATTAACTCTCAATTTGTTCTAAAATAGACGCTAAAATATCTGTGGTTAATCCTTTAGCTTCTGCTTCATCACTAGCTTGATCCATAATTGTTGATAATCTCGCCGCTGCTTTTTGACGATATTTTTCTAATTCTAATTGAATAGTTTCAGTTAATTTTTTTTCTATGTTCCCTCGGTCATTGGGTTTAATTTTAGCGTAATATCTAGCAATTTCTAAAGGAAATTGAATAGTGATTTCTGTCTTGCTATTCATGGTAATTGATTGTTCTTTTTACTTTTAACAGAAAACGGGTTTCTCCGAGAAACCCGTTTTCTGTGCGTTACTCAACGGATTTAGTATGATGTAAAAGTTGCCATTGGACAAAAAAAATCAATTAATAGAAACATGGACTAAAAATAAACACCCCTCAACTGGCTAATTGAAGGGGCATTTATTGTATTTTTATAAGCAATTTAGCCTACTTTTGTGGTTTCTTTTTCGGCTGATTTGGATGGCTTCAGTTTGCGTTTGAGGGTTGAACCTACTCCCAGAGTACCGAGGACTCCAAGACCAAAGAGGGAGGCGGGTTCAGGTACTTGTTGTGCTGTTTGTACTGTCCCAAAAGTTACGGGGAAAGCTAAGAAAGCACCTACATTTGGTGATGTATCGATGGTGATTTCAAAACCAAGAGCACCATCAGAACCAATTAGATAACGTGGACCACTGAGACCCGTGAACGAGTTCACAAACGTTAAATTAGCCGGGTTACCCCCATCAGCATTAGCTGTATTAAAAGTTAACGTTGAAGATGTGGCATTAACCAAAAATTGCCCTGTTCCGTAAATAAAAGAAGTGTCCGCAGTATTTAAAGTAAAAGGATTACTATTAACTGTCAAGGTAAGGTTAACGTTGGTAAAGGGATTGGGAGTACCATTCTGGATAGTATAGCTACCTATTGGCACATCTACGGTTCCCACCAAAGAAGCGTTATTACCTGATTGACTCCAACTGCGGTTAACAGTAAAAGTAACGGCCGTTGCCGCCACAGGAGTGAGCATAGCAGCGAGAGAAGTTGCGCCAGCTAAAGCTAGGGTGGGAATTAATCGGTTTTTAATCATCTTGATTGAGCAAACGGGTAACTGGATGCAACTATCGTCTTCCTCGCAGCTAAGTCAAGCAACACCTTAACCCAACGCCAAAGGCAGACAACAAAACAATACACATTCCCCCCCCCACAACTGTAGCAAAAGCTACAATTTAATAATTCTTTACATTCTTCTCCCCGACTAGCGACTGATACTAAATCCGTTGAGTATAGGCTACATATCAGGACAGGCAAAAGGGTGAATAAATAATCAGTTTTTAATAACCGGATTTAGTATTAAGACCTGTTCTAAGCTTAACCTGCTTTTTGCCTTACTCAAATTGGCCAAGTAAAAGACTCATTTCGTTAACAACATTCTCACTTGCTTTTAACGATTCTTTTCTAATTGCTTGAATTTCAGCCATACTTTTTGCTATTCTCTGCTGTTCAGATTGGGGTGGAATAGGCACTAAAACTTTTGACAAATCATCTACTAAAATAGTAGGAATAGCATGACCTGTCATGTACCTTTTAACCTGACGCAAAAAAAAGTCTGTTCGCATATATACTAATAAAAACAAAGGCTCGACTCCCTGAATATTTCTTAATACTGAAAATCCATTTGAGCAAATTGCTCCGTCTTCATCTTCCGTGATTAGGGCTGTTGCTTGGCGTGGTGTTCCCGTACTTGCTCCTGAAATTGCTGTAATAATATCGCCTTTGTACAATCTATAAGTTGCGCGAGATGGGGCCTCATGTGCCTTAATTATTTGTTGAGAAACAACTTGCATTGTACGGTAATCAACATCGGAAATGGCGATATATCTAATTTCACTATCCCTAGCTAAACGAAAATCAGCCGCAGCTCTCAAAATATCGGCAATTTCACCTAAAGGTTTCGCCCCAATAGATTTTAGATGTTCTAATAATTTTTGGTCATTGGGTAAATAATGTTCGGCATCCAGTCTCGAATTGAGCAGGGTATTCTTAACTGTATAAATACAATCGCTGTTTTGTGCAAATTCGCCATTGATAAATGACCTAAAAGAGTGAGAAATATCATCTATATCATCGTCAACTATTGGCAAACCTGATTTTTTTCGGGCTATAACTCCCGACTCGTTGCGCTTATATATTGTTTGTCCTTTAACGTCATAGCCTATTTTTTTGATTTGTGCCATAAAACAAGAATCATGGTTTGCTGGTAATTTTTGAACTACCAAAAGTGATGTCTTGATTCCAGTGCCGTAGGGTACAAAGGCTTCCGGCGGTATGGAAACAACACCTAATATTTTTGTTTGGGAGCGTAACCAATGCCGAATCGGTCCATTAGAGATATTTTGTAATAAACCATCGGGCAGAATAATCGCCATGCGTCCACCTGCGCGCAATAATTTTATAGATTTCTCAATAAATAAAATATCGGGCGACTGACCCGCTAAAACGGTTGGGGAAACTTCCCAACCATTGGACGCTGATTTATGCCATTTCCTGGCGAGAAGATATGATTTAAGAATTTTCTGGTCTTCTACTTTTCCTTTATTTCCGAAAGGAGGATTGGTCAAGATAACATCAAAGGAATTATTTAATTTTTCATCTTCGATAAGCGCATTAGTGCAGATAATTTCTGAACCTGTGCCACCTTCAAAAACTAAACGAATCATTCCCGAAAGGGCGACATCAGGATTAAATTCAATTCCTGTAATACTTTCTTGCACAAAACTTGCTATATCGAACTCTGGATTATTTTGTCGAACATGGTTTATTGCTTGAATTAAAAAACCACCACTTCCGCAAGCAGGATCTATAATTTTTTCGTTTGGTTTGGGGTCTATCATTTCAACCGCAAGGCGGACAATTGGATGAGGGGTAAAAAATTCTCCCCTATCTCCACGCTGGTGTCTATTTACAAAAGTCTGAAAGGCTTCCCCTTTTATATCGCCAGATGTTTTAGTTAAATTAATGTACTGTAACCTGCCTACAATATAAGCAAGAGTTAAAGGTTTTAACTTGAATTTGTCATCGGTGAAAAATCCCCGATAATGATTCTTGATGGAGGTAAATAATTGACTGAGACGCGACATAAATTCATCGGACTTATTTGCTACGATGGCTTTATATTCACTTGCTGTAACGCCAAAATTTACAGATTGCTTGGCAGATTTTTCATCATGAAGTTTGATGATGATTAGTTTAACCATCTCGTGAAAAATCTTGTCTTTGAGCATTCCTTCGTTGGCGTAAATATAATTATGGCACTCTTCAAAAACTGCGGAAAGATTGTTAGAAGGTCGTAATTCCTGAATTTGCGGGAGTTTTTCAGGTAACAGGCTATCTTCGGAAAATAACAATCCTTGCTCTTTCATTTACTGCGCTTGATTTGACCGTTTCCCCTTGCGGGTTGTTGAATAGATAGACTATTTTTAGCCTTGACTGCATTCCTAGCAAACCAGTCTTTTAGTGGACAGAGATAATCGCCATCTTGATTAAACAAGAAGTTGTCACTATACCCGATCATAGAATATAAATTAGAGGATGTCAAGAGATAAAAAATTCAGTTTAATGTTAACCAAAGTGAGTAAAAAAAGCTTAGAGATTGTTTAGGGCAGAAATCTTGAGGGATTATATCAAAACATTGAGGAAGACTGAATAAATTCAGTCATGCTCTCCTGTTATTTTGGTAAGATTGTTCAGCCTTTTGATCAGGTGGCGGTGCTCACCTGACTTATTTTTAGCTAAACATTAAAACGGAATAGTAAAACATCACCCTCTTGAACAATGTATTCCTTGCCTTCACTTCTGACTAAACCTTTTTCTTTGGCCGCGCTCATCGTGCCACTATTAACTAAATCCTGATAAGACACGGTTTCTGCACGAATAAAACCCCGTTCAAAATCCGAGTGAATAACTCCGGCTGCTTGGGGTGCTTTCATACCAGAAATAATCGTCCATGCGCGGGTTTCTTGGGGTCCGGTGGTGAGATAGGTACGCAGTCCTAATAACTCGTAGGTAGCTTTAATTAAAGATTTTAATCCCCCTTCTTCTACTCCTAAAGAACCGAGAAAATCTTTTCTTTCTTCCTCCGACAATTCCACTAATTCCGATTCCACTTGAGCAGAAACGATCACAACTTTTGCCTGTTCCTCTTGGGCAATTTGACGGACACTTTCTACCCAATCATTACCCGTGGCCAGATCATCTTCGCTCACATTAGCGGCATAAATAATCGGTTTCCGACTCAATAAACCGAGATTTTTAATTAATTCTTCTTCCTCTTTGCTTAAATCCACTTTTCGCGCCGAAATACCGTCATTAAGACAAATTAGGATTTTTTCAAGTATAGCCAATTCTTCGGCGGCTTCCTTGCTATTTTTCGCCTGTTTGCGTAAACGTTCCACCCGCTTCTCCACCTGTCCCAAATCCGCCAGAGCTAACTCTAGATTAATCACCTCGATATCCCGGGCCGGATCCACAGAACCGGAAACATGAATAATATCATCATTATCAAAACAGCGCACCACATGAACGATCGCGTCCACTTCCCGGATATTAGCCAAAAATTGATTACCCAATCCTTCCCCCCGACTCGCACCCTTGACTAATCCGGCAATATCGACAAATTCAATTCGCGTCGGCACGATTTTCTCAGAATTAGAGATTTTAGCCAAAACCTCCAGACGTTCATCGGGGACGGATACCACACCCACATTCGGTTCAATGGTACAAAAGGGGAAATTAGCGGCCTCGGCCTTGGCATTAGCCACCAGAGCGTTAAATAGGGTCGATTTCCCCACATTTGGCAGTCCCACGATTCCAGCTTTTAACATAAAAATTGCTTGATAAACATCATCCCGACCTCTCACTATATCAGGCTGCCCCTCGTTTTTGTAAATCCGGTTGAGGAGAAAGGCTGTGGATAGTCAAAAGTAAACCCTAGGGTTTGCTGAATATAGCGGTAAGCGCTTGAGTGAGATACAAACCAAGCTTTGCCTAGCATGGTTTATAGCTCGTGACACTGTACCTCATACGACTGTACACCGCTATAAATCTAAAAACTTTGGCTCTTCCAAACTTGTCGTGTAAAATCAAAGAAAAAACAGACAATTATTGCTGACCAATAAAAACAATAATTTATCTTTAAAAGCTTACTATGCTTGCAATACAGCAATTTATTGGTTAAAATATAGACAGCCAAGACCAGCAATTTTAGACACAAGCTATACTTATGCCATCAAATCCACAATTAAAGTTAATGACCGAGCTACTTCACCTAGAAGGAGTTGTCGTTACCAATTATCAAATTATTACCGATGTAGGAATTGTTTTACATCTAGAAAATATGTCAAGAGAAAGCCAGCTGAGTGCCTGACACATCTTGTGTAAGGGGTAGCAGGTCAAGGACGACAGAGCAAAGAGTGAACACGGGAAAACCATATTCGGTCATAGTAATCGGAGAGAGCGTTCTTAGAACCCACATTCCGCACCCTCAACTGTCACATAAGCTGTCCCCCGCCAGAGACTTGAGTAAAAATACTTAGCTGGTGAAGGTTTTCTCGGTGGCCGCTAGGGGGGCTTTGAGACCCT